>JAJQIG010000037.1 GCA_021199335.1 Oscillospiraceae bacterium
GAAGATGGAACCCGCCGCCTAAGAGGCGGGGGACATCGGCAGCATTGTTATATTGCCATAAGCACCGAAAATTTTCTTGAAAACAAGTTCAAGCTTCGGTTTAACTGCTTCTTTGTGAGCTGTTCATCGGACGCAGCCCCCTAGCTTGCTTTGTATCGACAGCCGCAAGCCCTACCGCAGTTCTTTCTCAACAATATTATACCACATTTCCTCGGTTATTTCAATACAAATTCCCGCAGCACAGAAAAAAAGCAGGGAGGAAAACAGAGCATCCCCCTATTTCCCTCCCATAATATTTTCGCATATAAAATCAGCCGCAAGCGACATTTGAGTTCCCGAATCAATGGTCGGTTCACCATCGCCCTGCTGTTCGCCATACATACCGAAGCCCGCATGGCATCCGCCCTCAATAATATACTCACTGAAATTATCGGGCAGATTGGATTTGCATTCTTCATATTTATCTCGGTCCAAAACTCCATCCTCCGAGCCGTAGATGCTTATAACATTAAGGCTTGTGCCGCTTAGGTCAGCGGTTGAATATGCGGCGAGGAGAATAAGGCCGCCAAGCTCGTCTGTATGGCTCGAAGCGTAGGAAGCCGCCATTGCCCCGCCGAGGGAATGCCCGCCTATGTACCAGCTACCGACATTCGGGTATCTTGCCTGCAGGCCATAGGCCGCATTGCTGTCAAACACCGCAAGATTAAAGGGCATCTCCACAAGCAAACAAAGCACTCCTTCACCTGCAAGGAGCTGCATAAGCGGCGAATATGCCGTATACTCAACCTTTCCGCCCGGATAGAAAATAAGCCCGCACTCAGGCTCGGACTCCGGCTCAAAGGCTATAACCCCGTCACTGTATTCAACAACCGATGCATACAGGTTATTCACCATAGTCTGCTGAACATAATCATCCGCAGGGTAATAATCGCAGAGATACACCATAATCCCCGAAACAACTGATACAACCACCGCCAAAATAACGGCGGCTGTAATCAGCTTTTTGCTTTTCGCACTCATTTGCTGTATACCTTTATGATTTCGCCGATGTACTGCCTATGCACGGGGTCGTTGCCGTACCATTTGTTCCTTTCATCGGCATTCAGCTTTTCAAGGTCAAAATCCCCCGCATAAAGCTTACGGCAAACAAGGACAAAGCTTGCCTCGTTGAAAGCGGTTGTTCCGTCGGTAAAGAAAGGCGTAAGGCCCGTCTTTTCGGCTTTATTGACATCACGCCCCGAATTTGCTCCGCAGAATTTAAGGGCATCCTTCTTGTCGGGTTCATTTTCAACATCGAAGAAGCTGACGGTGAAAAGGTCGTTCTTTTCCATAAATTCGTAGGTGTAACGATTATGGCGCACAACAGCTTCAAAAGTGTCCTTGCCCCACATTACCCCCATAAAACCCCAGCTTGCGGTCATGGTATTGTAACCATCCTTATCGCCCGATGTGATAAGAAACCAATCCTTGCCTATTCTTTCCCAAGGATTTACCAAAAGATCCGATATTTTGATTTCATTAAGTGACATAGCTTTTTCCTCCTTGATATTATTGTATGAATACGTTTTTATTTATGATACTTTCCCCCATTGTTTATTCTGAATGCACGATAAAGCTGTTCAAGGAGCATTACCCTTGCAAGCTGATGGGGAAAGGTCATTACTGACATTGAAAGCCTTAAATCCGACATTGCCTTCACCTCCTCCGCAATGCCGAATGAGCTTCCCACAACGATATTGAGGGTACTTTTGCCATATGCGGGAATTTTTTCGATTTTTTCCGCAAGCTCCTCGGAAGAAAGCTGCTTTCCCTCAATACACATTGTAATATTAAAGTAATTATTTCCGATAAGTAAATCAGATATAGCCTTACCCTCAGCGGAAAGAGCCGCCTTAATCTCCTTTTCCGATGGATTGTCGGGCAGGCGGCATTCGTTAAGCTCGATGATGTTCAACCTGCAAAAGCCCTGAAGCCGTTTCTGATACTCCAAACAAGCATCACGGAGGTAACTCTCTTTAAGTTTCCCTACTGTAATAAGGTTTATACTAAGCATAGCACATTCTCCGTTAAAAATCAACAGTTTTTCTCAAAAATTTACAACTTTTTTCTGCAGACGGCATTAAACAGGGGGAAATCGCCCTAAAACGCAATAAATTCTCCCCTTGTTTCAACGGGGGCGACGGTAAGTATGTAATCCGAATTTCGGACAAATCCGCCAAGATATTTTACTACGGTGCTTTCGGCGAGCTGCGGCGTATTATTCTCCTGCGAAAGATGACCGAGGATAAGCCTTGTTGTTCCGCTTTCCACAAGCCTTGCGGCAAATTTTCCGCAATCGTCATTGGAAAGGTGACCGTTATTCGAGAAAATTCGTGTTTTAAGGTAATATTCATACGGTCCGTTCCGAAGCATTTCAACGTCATAATTCGCCTCAAGAAGAACCGCGTCCGCGCCGAGCAGATTCTCCTCCACAATGTCCGTAATATGCCCCAAATCGGTGCAGACGGCGCAGCTTTTTCCATCGCCGAAGGTTATTCTGTATCCGCAGGATTCCCCCGTATCGTGGTCTGTTGGGAAGCAGCGCACATTCATTCCGATAATATCGGCGCTTTCCTTAAGCTCCTCGCATTTGCCGTTAATGCAGCCCCTATCCTCAAGGATATCAAGCGTATATGCCTGCGCATAAACCGTTATGGGATGCTTTTTTGTAAGGACGGAAAGTCCCTTTATATGGTCGGAATGCTCATGCGTAACAAACACCGCCTTAATGCAGGATGTGGAAAGTCCGTTAAGCTCCAACGCTTTACACAAACGAGAATAGGACACTCCGTCATCTATTAAAATGCCCTGCTCCTTTGTGCCGATATATGTACAGTTTCCTTTGCTTGATGAAAAGAGCGGATAAATTCTTGCCAATTTTCCTTAAACCTCCGTGTTCCTTCTTCTGCGGAAATAAGCTGCCGCAGCGATATATACAACCAAACCCGCTCCGCCGACTGCGGAACAGTAAGCGCCCACGCTTCGGGCGGCGGAATGATATTCAAGCCTTACGGTGTGGGTTCCTTCCTGCACGGGAACAGCCATAAAGCCGATATTTGCATTATACAGCTTTACTTCGCATCCGTCAACATAGGCAGTGAAATTATCACTGTAAGCAGCGCTGAAAAATACAAGCTCCGATTCCTCAAGGGTTATTTCCGCCGTAAAGCCGCTTCCGTCCGAAGTAAAGCTGTCGGCATAATTTTCCCTGCGTTTTTCACATTCGGATGAAATTTCATCATCGCTCATCTCCCGAATTTCGCTTTCGGGCAGCTCCTGCAGATAATCGGAAACCTCCGCTGTATCCTCAACAACCAAAGCCTTGAGCATTATGCTTTTCCTGATATTCTCATCGAGCGAATCAAACCTTTCCCTTGAAATGCAATAGCTGTAGCAAAAGCCCATCGGAATAAAATCAGGATTTTCAAAGATATAATATATCCCCTGCTGTTCCTCAAGGGTATGCCTATCGGAAAACTCCGCCGTTGAATCGGAGGACAATATAACATATTCGACCGAACAAAGGCATTCCGATACGTAATCGCTGTAAATTTCGGAATAGTCCATGCCAAGCGCTTCGCAGTATTCGTAGATATAAGGGTTAACGCTGCTGTTGAAAAAATAGAGGGAGCTTTCTCCCCAAAGCAGGTTTCTGTTGCAGAACCAATCGCCGCAGGAAACCCTTCTCCCATAGGAGGTCTGCTCAATTTCGGGATATGCTTCAAACGAGCCTGCCGCCAAGCTCGGATACTGCGTTTCGCCCATGCCAAAAAGAATCGTGCTTTCCATAAGGAAGAACGACATTCCAACCGTAATGACAAGCGTCTTTTTCGCATAACCCTCATCAAATTTTATTGCCGCCGTTAGGGCAAGTCCAACAAGGGTAATGATTATCAACGTCCATTTCTGCACATTGCTGTAATATGCGCCGACCTTGAACAGCGTAAGCCTTTCTATCGGGAAGATGATGGAGAACGCCGCTATCGCAAGGACGACAGCCGCATTCACAGCAGCCCCAAGCCTAATCCCCGTCTGTTTGTTTTCAAGAGCCAAAGCGGTCATAACCGACATCACAAGCGTTGGCGCAAACATCCACCTTGCATAGTAGGTTGTTCTTCCGAGGGTGAAAAGGCTGTTCAATATCGGAACAAATGCTATTACCGCGCATATTGCCGCAAGCCTTGCCCACACGCTTTTCCTGTTTGCGCACATATATGCGATAACGCCCGACATTCCGAACATGGGAAGATACATTGACTGCGACGACCATCTTGAACCCATAGTCTGCCCGCCGACAAAATCGGGGAAAATATTTGTATACCCTTGGATTTCGGGAGCCATAAAAATTGACTGGATAATCCTTGTGTACCTCCACGGCGTTTCATAGAAAAGCATCCGAAAGGGGCTGCTTAACGAATATGCGTCCCCAAACCTCGGATTGCCCGAAACACCCACAATCGCAGGGACAAGGACAAATCCTGCGGCCGCTGCGCCGAGAACCGATTCAGCGGCAAGGCACAGAAAATCCTTGAATCCGATACGGAAATTCTCATCCGAAAGCCTTACAAGGAAGTAGATTACGATAAAAATTACTTCAATAACAAATATGTAATAATTAACGAATGCGCACAGCGCAACAGCTATGCCGAAGAAACCTCTTCTTTTCTCCGTAACGGCAAGCTCGAGCGAATAAAGCAGCAGCGGAAAGAATGCCAGCGCATCAAGATAGTGAAAAACAAGATTCACCAACTGAAAACCCGAAAATGTATAAAGCACAGCCGCAATAAGTGCGCAATCCTTATCCCCGCAAAAGCGTGATGCGTACAAGTATGAATTAAGCCCGCAGACTCCGAATTTGAGCGCAATAACAAAGGGCAGAGCATACAATGCGATTTTCTGCGGAACAAGCGCCATAATAAGCATAAACGGACTGAAAAGGTTATAGAAGCTGTAGGCATCAAGGAAATCAAGACCCGTTCCTGCGTTGAAATCATACTGCGGAACGCTGTAATTTCCGCTGAGATAGAGCGTAAACGGCACTTGCTGAGCATTGAAATCCCCATAAAAGCAAAAAACCATTCCGTTTTGCGCCACATAGGGAATTACCGCCGCAATAAACACCGCCAAACCTATCAAAAAGGCGGCAAGGCAGTATTTTCTGTTATCCGTCAGCAAGCAATCACAACCAATCCGAATGTAACCATAATTTTTTTCGGGAATATAATATAGCGGATAATACCGTTTTCCCCGAAGGAGGTTTTGCGGTTTATCCCATTAAATTTCATGGAGATGCAGTTTTTTATGATTATACAAAACAGTCTTCATTCCCTTAATGAGGGGATGAGCGCAAGGGTAGTGCGGCTTGACAATGAAGGAAGTATGCGCCGCAGACTACAGGACATAGGTCTTATTGAGGGCACAAGGGTCCTTTGCCTTCAAAGAAGCCCATCGGGCGACCCAATCGCATACCTCATAAGGGGCGCAGTTATTGCGCTCCGTGAGGAGGATAGCTCCAAGGTATTGGTGGAAGCGATTTAATACGCAGTCTTTATTGTGGCGGCATCGACAAGCTCCGGTCGGCACCGCCACATTTATTTTGTCAAGAATCGGCTTATCCTCTAAGCTCCGCTCCAAGCTTTTCAAGCGCCTTGAGAGCCTTTTTCATCGCCGAATCAGCCTGTTCATCGGTAAGAGTGCCCTCATGCGAGCGCATTGAAATTGAGTAAGCGATTGATTTTTTGCCCTCGCCTATCTGCTTGCCCTTATAAACGTCAAAGAGCGTTACCTTTTCAAGAATGCTTCCGACTGCGCCCTTTATTGCCCTTTCAAGCTCAGCGGCGGGAAGGCTGTCATCGCACACAATCGCAATGTCACGGGTAGTTGCGGGGAACTTAGGCAAAGCCTTATAAACCTTTTCATCCTCCGCAATCGACATCATTTCGGGAATGCAGAGCTTTGCGGCGTATGCCTTTACTCCAATGCCGTAATTTTCAAGGGTTTCGGGGTGAAGCTCACCCATAATACCGATTTTTGCGCCGTCCTTTGAAATAACGGCGCATCTGCCGGGGTGGAATGCGGTTGCTTCGGGGTAATCCTCGCTGCTTGTGCAGGCGGTGTAATCGCATTCGCCGACTCTTACCGCATCGAGAAGCTCCTCGATAATTCCCTTTAATTCAAAGAAGTCTGCGTTTCCTCCATACATTCCTATCGCAAGGCGAACAGGCTCGTCGGGGAGAACATCTCCGTTCGGGATATATTCATTTCCAAGCTCAAAGAGTCTTGCTTCGGCATTCCTGTTGTTGTAATTCCTTGCAAGAACCTCGCACATTGACGGAAGAATTGTGGTTCTCATAACAGAGGTATCCTCGCCGAGCGGATTTGTTATTGTAACCGTTTTGCGCAGCGGACTGTTTTCGGGAAGCCTTATTTTATCAAAGTATTTCGGGCTTATAAAAGAGTAGGTTGCAATTTCGTAGCATCCGAGGGCAACGGCGGCATCGGAAATTTTCCTTTCAAACCTTTGCTTCGGGGTAAGCTGCGCTTCGGCAACGCCCCTGATAATTGTTCCGGGAATCTTGTTGTAGCCGTAAATCCTCGCTACTTCCTCCGCAATATCGGACTTGCACTCAATATCAACCCTTACCGAGGGGGCGTATGCCATGCCGTCCTTAACCTCAAAATCAAGCTTTTCAAGGCAGGAAACCATTTCCTCTTCGGAAATATCCGTTCCGAGGAAGTTATTTATCCATTCGGGATTAAACTCAACGCCCTTGGGCGCTTTGTCGCTGTAATCGGCGTCGATAATCGTCTTTACAACCTCGCCGCAGCCAAGCTCCTCAACAAGCTCAAAAGCCCTCATAATTGCAGGGTAAGCGTTCTGCGGGTCAAGGCCCTTTTCAAAGCGTGAGGATGCATCCGTCCTCATTCCGAGCGTCTTTGCGGTTGTTCTTACAGATGCGCCGTCAAAGCAGGCGGCCTCGAACACAACATCCACTGTGTCCTCCATAATTCCGCTGTATTCGCCGCCCATAACTCCCGCAACGGCTACGGGCTTTTCCGCATCCGCTATAACAAGCATTTTTTCGGTAAGCGTGCGTTCGATTCCGTCAAGGGTAGTAATTTTTTCGCCGTCCTTTGCGTTGCGAATATTAATCTCGTTTCCGCTTATATAACGAATATCGAATGCGTGCATCGGGTGGCCGTATTCAAGCATTACGTAGTTGGTAATATCGACAAAATTATTGATTGGACGAACTCCGCTTGCGCGCAGCCTTTCCCTCATCCAGCGGGGCGACATACCAATCTTTACGTTCTTGACAACGCCTGCGATATATCTCGGACAAAGCTCCCTGTTGAGGATGTCAACCTTGAGCATAGAGCTTATATCGCCGTCAATTCCCTTAAATTCGGGCTTTTTGACAGTGTACGGCTTATCGAAGGTTGCGTGCGCCTCCCTTGCAAGACCTATTACGGACATACAATCGGGGCGGTTGGAGGTTATCTCAAACTCAACGCTTGTGTCGTTATAGCCGATTGCCTCCTTAAAATCCATACCCGGCTTGAGGGGAGCGCATCCATCCTCATCCTGCAAAATAAAGATACCGTCTGCGATTGCATAAGGGAAATCATGCGTTGTAAGTCCCAGCTCGCCGAGGGAGCAAAGCATACCGTTCGATTCAACGCCCCTCAGCTTGCCCTTTTTGATTTTTATTCCGCCGGGAAGAGTAGATCCATCCATAGCAACAGGTACAAGATCCCCCGCTTTAACATTCGGCGCGCCTGTTACAATCTGAAGCGGTTCTTCTCCGCCGACATCAACAAGGCAAACCACAAGATGATCGGAATTGCCGTGCGGAACAACCGAAAGCAGCTTTCCGACGACAACCTTGCTTATTTCGCTGCCCTCCGTTTCATAGCGTTCAACCTTTGAACCGCTTATTGTCATTCCCGAGCAGAACTCCTTTATCGAAAGGTCGGATACATCGATATAATCCGACAGCCATTTCATTGATAAATCCATTTAAAATAACCTCCGTTTTCGCTTATTTCTTTCAGTTATCAAAACTGACCGAGAAATCTCATATCATTCTCATAAAGCAGACGCAGATCGTCTATCTTATATCTTCCCATTGTAATGCGTTCAAGACCTATTCCGAACGCAAATCCGCTGTAGACCTCGGGATCTATTCCGCATCCCTCAAGAACCTTGGGGTGAACCATGCCTGCGCCCAACAGCTCAATGTAGCCCTCATTCTTGCAGAGGGGGCAGCCCTCACCTCGGCAGTTAAAGCACATCATATCAACCTCGGCGGAGGGTTCTGTATAAGGGAAATGATGGGGACGCAGACGAATTCGGCAATCCTCGCCGTAAATTCTTTTCATAAGCAGTTCAAGGGTACCCTTTAGGTCGCCCATTGTAATGCCCTTATCGACGACAAGTCCCTCTATTTGGTGAAAGAGCGGAGAATGCGTTGCATCGACCGTGTCGGAGCGGTAAACTCTGCCGGGGGAAATTATTCTTATCGGCGGCTTTTTGTTTTCCATAGTTCTTATCTGAACGGAGGATGTCTGTGTACGGAGGACAACGTTATCGTTGATATAGAACGTGTCCTGAGTATCCCTTGCAGGGTGGTGCTTCGGCATATTAAGGGCTTCAAAGCAATAGTGGTCGGTTTCAACCTCGGGTCCCTCGGCAATTTCAAATCCCATGCCGAGGAAAATTTCCTTTATATCGTTAAGCGTTGCGGTAAGAGGATGAAGCCTTCCGAGGCTCTGCTTTTTTCCCGGGAGGGTAACGTCAAGCTTTTCGGCGGCAAGCTGCTTTTTCGCAAGCTCCGCCTTGAGGGCTTGCGTGCGCTTTGCAATATCCCCCTCAATCGCCGTGCGAACGGTATTTGCAAGCTGTCCGACAACGGGGCGCTCCTCTGCGGAAAGCGAACCCATCTGCTTTAGAATGGCTGTAAGCTCGCCTTTCTTTCCGAGAAATTTTACACGGAGATTTTCAAGGGCATCAAGGCTCTCGCATTTGTCAAGCTCCTGCTCGGCAATCTGTTTAATCTCTTCAAGCCGATTTTTCATAAAAATATCACCTCATATTATAATTTTCAAATAAAAAAGCCTTATCCCCAAACAGGACAAGACTTCATCTCAGCGATCCTCAAAGCAAAATTGCAGCAAGGATTGCTTTTTTACCGTTACCACCTATTTCAAAAGGACTGTCATCCCCTTGGCTTTAACGCAGCCGAAACGTTTTTGCCTAATTGGCGCCGCCGTTCAGCAAAACCACTCGCGGGGGAATTTGGCTGCTGCGATGCATCGGGCAATTTCAGCGTTATGCCCGCTCTCTGTAAAATGCATTTTCCTCCCAGCAATTACTGTACCCGGTCAGTGTGTTTAAGGACATATTCTCTTACAAAACGGCAGAAAACTCCTCCCGCCATTTCTTCCTCTTATATTATATACAATAAAATAATAATTTGCAAGTATTTTTTTCTTGAAACTTGAGTTTTTTTATGTTATAATTTATTTTACACAAAAAACTTAGTTTATCGGAGGTCAAAAATGGATGTTTTTGCAGAACAGCTTGTAAAAAAGCCTTTGGACGGAAAAACCACCGCGCTTAAGGTTCTGATTGCGGCGGGAATGGTAATTTTAACCGCAGTGTGCGTTTTCCTTATGCTCACGGGCTTTGTCTTTGCGCTCATCATAGCCTGCGGAGTAATTTACGGCGGGATTTATCTTATATCGGGGCTTGATGCCGAATATGAATATATTGTAACAAACGGTGAAATGGATATTGATAAAATTACCGCAAAGCGCAAAAGGAAACGCCTTATCACCGTTAAAGCATCATCGTTTGAGGGATTCGGCAAGCTCTCCGACGCTCCTCAGATAGGCTCGGATGTTACAATCGTCAAGGCAGACGGAACAGGCTCGGAAGCCGCCGAGGTATACTACGCCGACCTGAGCCATGCTTCATTCGGCAGCGTTCGATTAATCTTTTCCCCCGAGGAAAAAATCATTGACAGCCTTAAACCGTTCTTTTCAAGGACCGTAAGGGCGGAGTTTGAAAGAAAATCCAACGCTTCCGCCGAGTAAAAAACGGCAGTGCGTTTGCCGCCGCTTTATCTGATTTTTTATCATTAAGCCACCGAAAGGACTTTATCTTATGTTAATGGAAACCTACCACGTTGATATGCCGCACATGAAAGAAATTCTGAAAAAACCCCGTTTCCTTTCGAGGATATATTCCCCGCAGGAAATGAAGTTCATTATGAGCAAGAATTTTTCTCCCTATATTATGGCGGAAATGTATTGCGCAAAAATTGCGTTTCGGAAAGCTATGGACCCCGCCTACAGAACCTGCTCGATTCAGGAAATCTCCGTCCTTGCAGACTATACGGGGGCTTATTACCTGAGCCTTTCGGGGGATACCAAAAAGAGGTTCACCGTTACAAAAATGCATACCTCCGTTTCAGGCTCCCATTCAAAATCCATAGCAATGTCAACCATTATTATCTATGACTGATTTTTTGCGTAAGGACGAGGCTTTGCCCCACTTTTCCACAAAGGAGTGATTGGATGTTTTACGCATCACCGAAACAAATGAAAGCCGCCGAGGGTTATTCCGATTCCCACGGCGTTTCCTATAAAGAGCTTATGGAAAATGCGGGGGCGGCGGCGGCTGAGTTCATATGCCGATTTTCCCTTGCGCATGACCTCTCGGACGGCGTCCTTATCCTCTGCGGAAAGGGAAACAACGGCGGCGATGGCTTTGCCTTGGCAAGGAATCTCTCGGAAGCGGGGCTTAATGTCTTTGCGGTTTTAACCTCGGGCGACCCCGCAACGGAGCTTTCCGCATATGAATACTGCGAATTAAGCTCCTTCGGCAATGTCACAGTCATGAGCCTTAACGATAATATAGACGGTGTGTTCAAGCTTTTTTCCTCCTGTGCGCTTATTGTTGACGCTGTTTACGGCACAGGCTTTCACGGGGAGCTTCCTCCCGAGCTGAAGGCTTGTTTTTTGTTTGCCGCAAGGTGCAAAAAAGCTATACTTGCGCTTGATGTACCCTCGGGCGGAAACTGCCTTACGGGAGAAGCGGCTGAGGGTACGCTGAAATGCGATTTTACCGTTACCTTTGGCTGCGAAAAAATCGGTATGCTTTCCGAACCGCTTAAATCCCTTTGCGGAGAAATAATTACAGCCGATATAGGGTTCACGGATGACTGCTTTTCTTCCGTAAGCTATATTGGGGAACGGCTTGAGGAGGAATATGTCCGTGAGCTTTTCCCTGCAAGGGCGGAGGATTCATATAAAAACAGGTTTGGGCATCTCCTTAATATTGCAGGCAGCAGAAGGATGAGCGGAGCGGCCGCAATGTCAACCCTTTCCGCATTAAGAAGCGGCGTTGGGCTTTGTACCCTTGCTTCAACCGAAGAGGTTATTAACCGCATTTCGGCTTCCCTCCCCGAAGCTACTCTTTTCCCACTGAGCGCAGATAAAAGCGGTTCTGTTTCGGCTGAAAATATTGCCCCCATTATTGAGCTTTGCAGAAGGATGTCCGCCGTTTCAATAGGCTGCGGTCTTTCCGTTGCCGATGAAACAAAGGCAGTTGTCAAGGCTGTAATTGAAGAAGTAAATTGTCCCATAATTCTCGATGCCGATGGTATAAACTGCATATTGGACTGCATAGATATTATCAGAAGCACAAAAAACAAGCTTATTATTACACCACACCTCGGCGAGCTGAAACGGCTTTATTCAGCCGCATTCGGCGAAAATGCAAGCGCAGACAGATTCACTATGGCAACGGAAATTGCCCGTGAATATAACGCTATCGTTGCGGCAAAGGGAACTCCCACATTCATTGCGGGCGACGGCAGGCTTTTTGTTTGCAAGGCAGGCAATCCCGGCCTTAGCCGAGGCGGAAGCGGAGATGTTCTCACGGGAATTATTGCCGCATTTGCCGCACAGGGACTTGCCCCCATAAACGCCGCGGCGGCGGGAGTATACGTTCACGGCAGAGCTGCCGACCTTACCGCCGAAAGGCTTTCAATTATGGGAATGCTGCCCTCCGATGTAATAAACGAGCTGCCTTTTGTGTTCAAAGAATGGAACAGATAAGGGTGCGCTTCTCAATATAGGCAGCTTCGCCCTCTGTTCTCATGGAATGGAGGGCATTTTTATGAGAAAAAAAGGACTGTTGATTTTACCTCTGTTAATTCTTGCGCTGCTTACGGGCTGCAAGAGCATTAAGGATGCCGTGAGCGCCAAAACCCCCGACCTCGGCAAGCCTTTCAGCTGCAGCTTTAAGCTTTCGGCATACGAAAGCGACAAGGCTTCGAGAATGGCTCTCGGCGGCACAATGCAGCGCTTGGGAACAGGTATATGGGAAATGGACATCACCGATTCGGAAACGCTTAACGGATTGCATATCTCCTATAACGATGCGGGGTTATCCGCTTCATTGGGTAATCTCAATTTTGACATTGAACGGGATAATATTAACGGCGCGGCTATGTTTAAGCTGATATTCGATGCCGTTGAAAACTGCTCCGCTATGCCGAGCCTTACCCTCACCCAATCGGAGGATGGCTCACAATACAGCGGACAAATTTCACAGTGCGGTTATATAATGACCTTTTCCCCCGACACAATGGAGCTTATCGGGATTTCATTCCCTGATGCCGAAATTGAAGTAACGATAACCGACTTCCGCAGTTCAACCGAAAGCGGCACGGAAACAACCGAAAGCGGCGCCGAATCCGAGGTCAGCGAGGAAGCCGAAGCCGCTGCTGAATAACGTTCGCAAACAAAAAACCTCCCGATTCAGGATTTTATCCTAATCGAGAGGTTTAGCTTTACTTATTAATATTGAGAAACATAGGTTGTAGGATCGATATAATAACCGCCCGACCTTACCTCGAAGTGAAGGTGGTTTCCTGTCGAATCGCCTGTGCTTCCGACATAGCCTATGAGCTGACCCCTTACAACATAATCGCCATAGCTTATTGCAATGCTGCTCATATGCGCATACATCGTTTCATTTCCGTCATTGTGGGAAATCATAACGCTGTTGCCATAGCCGTCATGCTTATTGGTTGCTCTTGTAACTGTGCCTGACTCTGCGGCATAAATCGGAGTGCCGTAAGGAGCGGCAATATCAATTCCCTTATGACCTCTTCCATCGCCCTGATAAGCTGAGATATAACCGCCGTCAACAGGCCAGAAATATGTGCCCGAACCGCCGCTTCCCGTGCTTACCTCGGTAGTTGTTTCCCTTGTGCCGACCCTCATTTCCTGGGTAACGGGCATGGTAATAATATTTTCATCGATAATATCCTTTGAAATCGCAACGCCGTTTTTGTAGGTGATGAGCGCAGTGTATTCAGCCGTACCGGGAACGCCCTCAACGTCAACGACGCTGTCCCCCTTATACATATCGGGGTCTTCGGTTTTAACAACATCATAATCGATTTCATCGGTATAGGTTACGCTCTTAGTAACGAGAGTCTGCAGGAAGGGCACCTCCGCACTGAGCTGAATTGTTGCGCCAATGGGACAATATTCGGTAATATCATCTATCATTTCACCGTCATATGTAATAACGCAGTCGTTAAGCTCATCAACCGTCATATCGTTATGGGTGGCAATATTCCAAGGGTTATCACCGTCCTGAACCTCGTAATAAACAGGCTCGGAAACAATGGAGCTAAGCTTATCTATAATCTCATCCTCAGACATAATCTGGCTTGGATAAACATACTGCTCATAGCTGTATTCAACCGACTTATCAAAACCGACCGAAACAACATCCTCATCCTGATACTGTTCCTTAATGCCATTAACATAGGCTTCAATTTTGCTCGTTTCCTCAACAGCGCCGTAGAAGTCGCCGTTAATCATAACGGCATATGCCCTAACCTTGCCCTCAAGCTCATCCGTAGTAAGCGCCGCAGCAGCCTCATCGGCGGCAGCTTCGATTGAAACGGATTCAACCTCGGCTTCCTCCGCTCCGTCGGAGAATTCAACCTCGGGCGAGGCGGCGGAAATTTGCTCCTCCATCTTATCCGCAAGGGCAACCTGGTCGATTACCTCATTCATAGCGTTAAGCGGCTTTATGGAAAGGCTTGCTGTAACAAGAATTTCATCCTCGGTGGAATAATAAACGGCTCTGTCGGCAATTGTCTGCTGGGCATCCGCCACAACGGATTCGGCGGCGACAACTCCAAGCTCCAAACCGTTGCATTCAACGGCAATGCCATAGCTTGTGGATGCGGTGCTGTAAACAACTGCGCCCAAAACGGCAATTGAAGCCACGGGAACCGAATAGTTTACCACCGACCTAAAAACCGACTTATTCCTATTAAGCGCACTGGAAATATCGGAAATTTGAAGCTTCAGAGCCTGAATAAAGCCCTCCGTCCTGATTCTTTCTCCGAACTTCTTCCAAAATGCCGCAAAAGCAAAAGCGCCGTCCCTAAACTTGATTCCGACTGCTTTAAGCGCGGCAATAAAATCCTTTTTAACCTCACTGCGAACGGGATTAAAATTCTTTTTAACCAAACCCGCAAGCTTTATAATTTCAGCCGCAGCTCTTGAAGCGCAATACGATGCCGTATAAGCAATAAGCGCGCCGACATTGACCATAGCCGCTTCGATCCGCTCGATTTTTCCCAAACTCTCTTTATACGGAACGGGCGGTATGAAATTAAACTCGCTGCTGTCATTATTCATTGTTATCGAACTCTCCTTTCCCGCCGCGCTTCGGTAAAACACACGGCTTAATTCAAGGGCTTCTTTTGTTCTGTATCTATCTTTAAAATGCAATACCGTCTTTCATTTCAAACGGTTACAAATCAGTAACACAATTATTATTATACTTATTTTACTTAGAATTGCAAGTCTTATCATTAAATAGTCACAATTTTTTTACTCTTTTTATGACATATCACAATTTGACATCAAGATTTTTTAGCATTTTAACAACAAATTTTTCGCCTTTTGGATTTTAACCAATCATTAACACGAAATTTAGCAAAGCTTTTTTACAATTTAAAAATTGCTGCCGAAAATTCCTCCGAAAAATCCAAGGTCAGCGAAAACGTTTTTTTACAAACAAGGTTACAATGGGTTACAAAACAGTTACAAACGCTCCGCAGAGGAGCTATCCCCCTCCATAAGGCGCACAATATCTTCCCTTAGCGGAGCTTCCACCCGTATCATTTTCCCTGATGATGGCGAAATAAAGCTCATTTCCTTGCAATGGAGAGCCTGACAGCTTATATCGGAGGTATCTCCGCCGTAAAAATCATCTCCCGCAAGCGGATGCCCTATGTAAGCGAAATGTACCCTTATCTGGTGGGTTCTCCCCGTTTCGAGACGCACTCTTACAAGGGTGTATTTCTCGGTTGTTTTTATAATAGTATATTTTGTGACCGCACGCTGTCCGTCCGAACGAACCTCACGCTTTATAACCGATTCCTCCGCACGTCCTATCGGGGCATCTATTATGCCATCGGATTCGATAACCCCGCATACAACCGCATAGTAAACCTTTTCTATGCCCCCGCCGAGCCTTGCCGCAGCGTAGGCGTTCTTCGCAACGGCGCAAAGCCCCGATGTATCCTTATCAAGCCTGTTTATCGGGCGGAAGGTGAGGTTCGGATAAATTGCCCCGAAATAATTTCCCAATGTATCGCTGCGGTGCTTGTGGGAGGGATGAACGGGCATATTGACAGGCTTATTGAAGATTACAGCATCGTCGTCCTCATAGGCAACGGGAACGCTCCGCATAAAATTCGCTTCCGGCGGAGTGCCGTCCGAAAGGGCAATTGCGAGAACATCGCCGCTTTTTACCCTATCTGTTGTTCTTATATGCTCCCCGTTAAGGGTTATTCCGTTCTCCGTCCGTTTGAGCTTTACCGTAAGCCGCCTTGAAACGCCGAAACGCTTTAACGCCGTTCCGACATCAAGTCCATTCTCATGCTCCGTAATATTAAATTCAACCGTTCTCATACAATGGCGCTTTCCTTTTCCCCGCAAACGGCTGAATCCTCGCCGCCGTTGTTTTTCTCCGAAGCGATTGCATCGTTAACCGCAACCGCGAATGTCATCGACATATACGGCACAACATAAATCATCGGAAAAATAAGCAGGCAGCTGAGCATCCACAGCGCAAAGGAAAACATTGTTTTTATAAGGTAAAGCCTCAATCCGTCTGCGCACCGCCTGCTGAACAGTATTATTTCCCTAACGCTTTTTTCCGTGCTTTCCGCATAGATATAGGGAACAAGCTCGTAGCTCATGGAATAAACGCAATAAAGAAATATCGCCGCCGTTATAACAAGGAGCATAAGGGCAAAAAGAACCGTTTCCGCAAAAGCGCTCTTCCCGCCATCGGAATAACGAATCCATGCGGCGCAGCAAAGGGCGATAACCGCATTCATCGGAATAAGCCCGATAAGCCTGTACCCCCACACGGTTATTCCAAGCCGCAGAGTTTTCCTGAAATGGTTTTGGTGCTTGTAGCAGCTGAAAAAACAGGATGCGGGAACGTTTCTTCCCTCCGCCGCCTGCGCATAATACCAGCATATACCATATTTAAGGGGAATAAGCGCAATTACAAGCATTACGGCAGCCACTGCGCAAACGGCGTAAAACCTCGGCGTGCCATGCCTTACCATTTCCGCCGCATCGTATTCTATTATACCATATGTATAGAGAAATTTTATCACAAGCCAACCCGCAAGAGCCGCCGCCGCAACAATTGCCGCCACTATAAAAAATGATGCCGCGCATTCGCATTGGCAGTTACTGAGCTGCTTCTTCGCCTGCACTTTAAGCTCCTGACTTTTCTTGAATACCATAAGCTCACTCCGTATATTCATCCATAGTATTATCGGGAACTCTTCCGACAATTTCAAAGGTTCCGCCATTCTGCCACAGCATAGCCGAAACGTTGATTTTCCAGCCCTCGCCCGGCTCGCAGGCAAACTCCATCGGTTTCATTTTAGGCAAGCCGAAGCAAGCCAAGGTGTTCATTATAATTCCCGAATGGGTTATAACCCCTGCGTTGAAAATGCCTTCCTTCATCATGTCCATTATTATAAGATTAAGCCCCGAAAGGTTGCGTTCAATCATATGCCTAAGACTTTCGCCGTTCGGCGGGGGATTATCAAGCCCGCCCTTTATCCATTTTTTATAGCTGTCAAGCTCAAGCAATTCCGCTGCGGAAAGCCCCTCGAAAACGCCGAAGTCCATTTCAGCCATTTCATCGCATACAACGATTTCACGGTCAGGGAAAAGTATTTCCGCCGACTGAAGCGCCCTTATGAGCGGACTTGAATAGACCCTCTCAACCTTAGGATAGGTGTGAAGGTCATGAATTTCCTCAAGCTCCGCCCTGCCCTTATCGGAAAGGGGAAGGTCCGTCTTGCCGATGTAAACTCCGTTCTCGTTCGCTTCGGTTCTTCCATGCCGAAGAAATGTGATTTTATAGCTTTGCATAATATCCCTCCATAATATTCCATCAAATGCGGCGCAATCGGTGCCAAAATTCAGCCCGTTTGCGTCAGATATATGTTAACCTGTACAAAAAGCTTTTGCAACATTTATCGAGTTTTTTTTAAAAATTCTCTTTACAAAATGTACGGTATGAGTTATAATTTACAGTATGTAAACGTACGCAAACCGACAAATAATCAGCAAAAGCAACAGGAGGTGACATGATGAATTCGGACTTTCCCCGCATAATCACTCTTTTGAGGAAAGAACACGGCATCAGTCAGAAAAAAGCGGCGGCGGATCTTGGAATTTCCCAAGCTCTGCTTTCCCATTATGAAAAAGGAATCCGTGAATGCGGACTTGATTTCCTTGTAAGAACAGCGAATTATTACCATGTTTCCTGCGATTATCTCCTCGGGCTTTCCCCCGAACCCGCAGGAAGAACCATTTCATATGATGATATTCCCGAACAGGAATCTGGCGGCAGCAAGGTTGCGGTCGGCGGTATGATGGCGGCTTTCAACAAGAAGCTGATCGTTAACTCCACCAACGTGCTGTTCTCCCTTATCCAAAAAACGGGCAGCAATACCATTATGAAAGAAGCATCGTCTTTCCTTATGCTTGCCATATATAAGATGTTCCGTGTGGTTTATTCGTCAAATTCCAAGAATGACCAAAGGCTCTTTACAGTTCCCGAAACAATTTCATCGGGCGCATCGTCCGCGGCAATGTCCCTATGCGAAGCAAACGCTATGGCTGCGGCAAAGGGAGTGGTAATCGGCGAAGGCGATGTCGCATCCGACAATAATGAAACGCTTATCACAACAACCTCCCTGTCGGAGGAATACTCAGGCTCCGCATCATCCCTCCTCAACGTTATAAAGAACAGCGAGGCAAAGATTAAGATGATGAGCGGGGATTCCAAATAACGCCCTGTTGTTTTGTTTAACGCATTTTATTTCGCCCGTCCCTTTTCGGAAAAATCGAGATAAAAAGCATTCTATACATTAAGTATACCACATTATTTTTCATAATGTCAATACAGCTTCGTCAATATCGCCCGAGGCGCCGTAATATATCGAATTATTCCGCTCCGAACGTTGGAGCGGAATGTTTTTTGGCGATGTTTTCCCAATATGAAAGGGACTTTGCCTATCCAAAATTATCTTTAATACAAATTGGCGGAATAATTGCCTGAAATTTTCTCTGATTTCTTAAAAATAAGCAGTTTTTCGGACGAAAAACCACTGTAATTTGTGCGTATTGCCGTTTTTGAAGAGAAATTATCAAAACCCTTGACGAGAATGGAGGAATGGGCTAAAATTATACTGTATGAGTATTTATAAGAATAATCGGGAAAACCCTTTATCGGCAGTCATTCTCTGCGCCGCCGCGCTTATGTGCGGCTGCTCCCGCTCCTCTGCGGAGTATGCAAGCCGTGATTTTTTTGCGTTCGATACGTTCGTGTCCGTTACATCCTATGACGATGATTTCGACATGGATTCCCTTGAAATGCGGCTTTGCGAAATAAGCGATGAGCTTCAAAGCGTCTACGGCGCCGATGCGAACACGCTTTCAGGGGAGTATATCTCCGAATGTGCGGAGCTTTCATCGGTCCTCTCGAAGGAAATCGGCGGCGGGATAAATATTACCTGCGGGGCGTTGACGGAGCTTTGGGGGATTTCCTCCGATAACCCCCATGTTCCTGCGCAGGATGACATTTATAACGCCCTTGCGACCATTTGCGGCGGCTTCGAAAGCCTTGAAACGCTCCCGAGCGGAACAAGGCTTGATTTGGGCGCATCCGCAAAGGGCTACGCCTGCGGAAAGGCGGCGGAGCTTCTTGAAGAAAGCGGCGTTTCGGGCGGAATAGTTTCAATGGGCTCCTCACTTCTCCTTTTCGGGGAAAAGCCTGACGGCAGCAGCTTTAAATCTGCGGTGCGTAATCCCGAAAATTCTTCGGAATATATAGGAATTGTTGAAACCTCCGCCGCATATGTTTCCACAAGCGGCGGTTATGAGCGTTATTTCGAGGAGAACGGCAAGCGCTACGAGCATATCCTTTCCCCCGAAACGGGCTATCCCGTTGAAACCGACCTCACCTCGGTAACTGTTATTATCCCATACGGAACGGAAAACGGCGGAATCCTCTCCGACCTGCTCTCAACGGCGATTTATGCGGAGGGAACGGCGGGGCTTGAACATTTTATGGGCATTGATTACTGCTCCATTATCGCCGCCGATAAAAACAAAAACCTTTACGTCAGCAACGGAGTTGATTTTACCCTATATGAAAGCTCAGGCTACAGGCTCTCGCAATAACGAAAGAAAAACTCTGCGGCTGCGTGACGTTGTAATTGCCGCTGTTCTTATCGTCCTTTCGGCGGCGGCATATCTCTTTCTTGGCAAAAGGGACAGCGGCGCAGGTACTGCCGAGGTCTACGCCAACGGAGATGTTATTGCCAAAATAGACCTTTCGAAGGACGGAGTTTACCCCATATCGGGATTTGATATGGAGCTTACGGTGAAGGACGGCAAAATCTGCGTTTCCCATTCCGACTGTCCCGATAAGGTATGCGAACGAACGGGCTATATAAGCAGCAGTTATCAGTCGATAGTATGTCTGCCGAACCGAATTGCAGTAAAAATTGTTTCTTCGGAGAAATCCGATAATATTGATGTTGTGATATGAATATTAATCCTTTTAAATCCGCTTCCCGTTACGCCGCGCTGACGGGATTAATGCTTGCCCTTGCGCTTACGCTGACAGCTCTTGAAAGCACCTTTTCGGCATTTCTTCCCGCAGGTGTACGGATAGGTCTTGCCAACGTTGCGGTGCTCGGAACGGCAGTATGCGTAAATATCCCCACGGCATTCCTGATAACCCTTTTGAAGTCGGTTTTTGTGCTCCTGACAAGGGGCGTGTCGGCGGGGGCAATGTCAATTTGCGGGGGAATTGCCGCCTTTTCCGTTACGGCGCTGCTTCTTTCCAAAACAAGATCGTCCTATGTTATGATAAGCGTTCTGAGCGCAATATCCCATATAATCGGTCAGCTTGCAATGGCAAGCGTCCTTACGGGCAGCGCATATACCTTTTATTACGCCCCGCTCCTTATTGCAACAGGCACGGCATCGGGATTTATTACGGGAACGGTTTCGGGCAGGGTCATTCCTCTGCTTGAGAAAAACCTTTCCGCACATCGAAAACAATAAAAGCCGAGGCGGCAGCCTTTAGACCCGATTTTTGTCGGCTTTAAAGGGTGCTTTCTCACAAGCCCCAACCCTATATAACCACAATAAGTAACGAAGGCTGCGGCTTTCTTTACTTTGAAATCAGGGAGGAATATATAAGATGAAAAAACTTAACGGTGTGCGCCTTAGCCATGATAAATGGACTAAAGACTGCGAAACCGCCTGCTTTCCTCTGCCGAAACAGGTGATTTTACCGATGTCCCAAAGTATGGGCGCGCCATGTAACTGCCTTGTAAAGGCAGGCGATACCGTAACCGTTGGGCAGAAAATCGGCGAAACGGATGCTTTTATGTCCGTGCCGATTCATTCTTCCGTTTCGGGAACGGTAAGCTCGGTTGTTGATTATCTCCTGGCGGGGGGAAGCTCCTGCAAGGCGGCAGTAATCGACACCGATGGCGAACAGACCCCCGACCCCGCCATAGTTCCGCCGACCGTAACCGACAAGGCGTCGTTTATCGCCGCCGTAAAAGAAAGCGGAGTTGCCGGCCTTGGCGGCGCAGGCTTCCCAACCCATGTCAAGCTTAGCTTTGACCCGTCAAAGACGCCAATCGACACACTTGTTATAAACGCAGCCGAATGCGAACCGTTTATTACATCCGATTTCCGCCAGATGATGGAAGCCCCCGATGACGTTATCGGCGGAGTACAGGCTGTAATGAAATATCTTGATATTCCAACCTGTAAAATCTGTATCGAGAACAACAAGCCCGAAGCTATTGCCCTTTTGAAGGAGAAAACCGCCGATATGAAGTCGGTTGAGATTGTAACTCTCCCCTCCTCCTACCCGCAGGGCGCGGAAAAGGTTATTATTTTCTCAGCAACGGGAAGAATTGTAGCCGAGGGTGAGCTGCCCGCAAATCAGGGCGTAATGGTTATGAACGTTTCAACTGCGGCTTTTATCAACCGCTATCTCGAAACGGGTATGCCCCTTACATCCAGAAGAATTACGCTTGACGGCGATGCAATCGTTAAAAATAAGGGCAATTACTTTGTCCCAATCGGCACAAGGGTATCGGAAATTCTTGCATACGGCGGAGCTGAGAATCCGCAGAAGGTTCTCTACGGCGGTCCGATGATGGGATTCCCGCTTTATGACACCGATCAGCCTATCCTCAAAACAACAAACGCTATTCTCGCCTTCAATGATGTGAAGGAACCGAAAACCACCGCCTGCATCCGCTGCGGAAGCTGCATAAGCGTTTGCCCCCTTAACCTTATGCCTGTTTCAATCGAAAGCGCTTATAAGGCAAAGGATGTTGAGGCGCTCAAGAGGCTTAAGGTTACGCTTTGCATGAACTGCGGCTGCTGCAGCTACATTTGCCCTGCGCACAGACCTCTTGCAGAAATAAATCAGCTTGCAAAGGGCTTGATTCCTCGCCCTGCGCCAAAGAAGTGAGAAAGGAGAATCACTGAATATGAATGGATTGAGAGTTTCTCCGTCACCACACAGAAATGGCGGACTTTCAACAACAAAAATTATGGCGGCTGTTATAATCGCACTGCTTCCTGCGGCGGTTATGGGCTGCGTTTACTTCGGATTAAGGGCTGCCGCAGTTCTGCTTGTAACCATTGTTTCGGCGGTTGCCTTTGAAGCGCTCTTTAACGTTGTAACAAAGCGTGAACAGACAATTTCCGACCTTTCCGCAGTTGTAACGGGACTTCTTCTCGGAATGAATCTTCCCGCTTCGGTGCCGTTTTATATCCCCATTATCGGCAGCTTCGTTGCAATAGTTATCATTAAACAGCTCTTCGGCGGCATCGGGCAAAACTTCGCTAACCCTGCAATTGCCGCAAGAATCGTACTTATGGTATCATTTTCATCACATATGACAAACTGGGTTGTTCCCTATTGGTATAGGGATGCATCCTCCGCAGCCGACGCTGTAACGGGCGCAACTCCGCTTGCCGCAGGCTGGCTTGAGAACGGCTCGGGGATGATGGTTTCCCCGTTCACCCTCAAGGAGATGTTCCTCGGAGCAACGGGCGGATGCATTGGTGAAACCTGCGCCCTTGCGCTTATTATAGGCGGACTTTTCCTTATTATAACAGGCGTTATCTCCCCTGCGACACCGGTTGCATTTATCGGCGCATTCGGTGTCTTTACGCTCCTTTATACGGGCAGCCTTACGGTAACTGTTTATCAGCTTCTTGCGGGCGGACTTATGATAGGCGCATTCTTTATGGCGACCGATTATGCCACAACTCCCCTTACAACATCGGGAAAGGTGGTTTTTGGCATCGGATGCGCGCTTATAACCTTTGTAATACGTCAATTCGGCAGCTTCCCCGAGGGAGTTTCATTCTCAATACTGCTTATGAACCTGCTCACTCCTTATATTGACAGGCTCTGCACAACCTCTCCCCTCGGCGCAAAGAAGCCCGAAAAGGCAAAGGAGGCAGCTAAGTAATGTTTGAAGAAAAAATTAAACCGTCGCTTGTTCTGACACTGATATGCCTTATAACCTGCGCGCTGCTCGTTATTGCATACGAAGCTACATATGTTGACAGCACGGGCGTTATAACGGATAAAATGGTAGCGGGCCTTAACGAAATTTACGGCACCTCATACGGCTTTGAAATGCTTACCAATGATGACGGCTCAGTCTATACCCCCGAGGGAGTTTCCTCCGTCCTTAAAAATTCGGACGGAAACACCGCTTTTGAAATAACAACGGACGGCTATTCAAGCGATGGACTCCATGTCCTTATCGGAATATCCTCCGACGGCGCAGTTTCGGGCGTTTCCATACTTACCATAGGTGAAACACCGGGACTTGGCACTAAGGTTCAGAATTCCGACTTCCTTGACCAGTTCAAGGGCGTTACCTTCGATAAGCTCCCCTCTGACAGCGCAGAGGAAACAACCGATGCTAAGTATGTATGGGGCGAAAAGAGCGAAATCGATGCCCTCAGCGAAGCCGCAGCATCCGCTCCCGCCGCCGACACCTTTGAGCTTGACGCCGTAACGGGCGCAACCTTCTCCTCAAAGGGCATGAACAGAGCGGTTACAATCGCCCTCACGGCTTATAATGAAATGATTAACGGCGCCAGCGGCGGCGACACGGAGGTTGTTGCAGTCGACCTCACGGCTAATAATGAAACGGAAGGAGCTGAACAGCAGTGAGCGAAGAAAAAAAGAAAAGCGGTCTTTATGAGCTTACAAAGGGATTTATAAAGGAAAATCCTGTTTTCGTGACAATGCTTGGAATGTGCCCGACGCTTGCCGTTACAACAATGGCTTCAAACGGTATAGGAATGGGCCTTGCGACAACCTTTGTACTTGTATGCTCAAACCTTGTAATTTCACTGCTTAAAAATATTATTCCGAAAGCGGTTCGTCTGCCTTGCTTTATCGTTGTTATCGCAAGCTTTGTAACCCTTATCGAATTTCTTATGAAAGGCTATCTCCCTGAGCTTTACAGCAGCCTTGGACTTTTCCTTTCACTTATTACGGTAAACTGCATTATCCTCGGCCGTGCGGAAGCGTTCGCTTCAAAGAACGGCCCCGTCAAATCAATGCTTGACGGACTTGGAATGGGTCTTGGCTTTACGCTTGCTTTATTCCTTATGGGAAGCGTTCGTGAAATCCTCGGCGCGGGAACATGGTTCGGAATCGAGCTTCATCTTCCTGTAACAATGACGTTGTTCATTATGCCCGCAGGAGGATTTTTCACCCTCGGCGTAATTATTGCCGTTGTTAATAAGCTCTCTAAGAAGAAGCCGCCTAAGGAGCTTGGCTGCGCTGCCTGCCCGAACGCCGCAGCCTGCCCGTCCTATAACAAAGAGGGAGGTAAAGACGAATGAAGGAAATGCTTGTAATTCTTCTCAGCGCAATGCTGGTTGACAACTTTGTTCTCTCGAAATTTATGGGAATCTGCGCATTCCTCGGAGTATCGAAAAAGCTTGACAGCGCAGTCGGAATGGGCGCTGCGGTTACATTTGTTATGGTTTGCGCCGCAATTGTAACATATCCCATTTATACCCTGATTCTTGTTCCGATGGGACTTACATACCTTAAAACGGTTGCGTTTATACTTATCATAGCTCTCTTTGTTCAGATTGTTGAAATGTTTCTTAAAAAGGCTGTTCCGCCGCTTTATAAGGCTCTCGGCGTTTTTCTTCCGCTTATAACAACGAACTGTGCGGTTCTCGGCGCAACAATTCTTAACATCGATAATGAGTATAACCTTGGTCAGTCGATAGTAAATTCCCTCGGCGCAGGCCTTGGATTTACCCTTGCGCTTATTATATTCAGCGGAGTTCGCCAAAGGGTAAACGCTGCCAATACTCCCGAAATGTTTAAGGGAGTTCCCGCAACGCTTATCGCCGCATCAATCGTTTCCGTAAGCTTTATGGGCTTTTCGGGAATGTTCAGCTAAGGAGGATTTTTCCAAATGGTAACAACATATATTCTTCCTGCGCTTGTTTTTGCCGCAATCGGACTTATCGCAGGAGTCCTGCTCACGGTCTGCTCAAAGGTTTTTGAGGTTAAAACAGATGAACGTATCGAAGCGGTAAATGAAGCTCTTCCGCAGGTAAACTGCGGCTCATGCGGATTTTCGGGCTGCTCCGACTACGCAAATGCCATAGTTAAAAACGGCGTTCCGACAAACCTTTGCCGCCCCGGCGGAAAGGATGCGTCGGAAAAAATTTCCGCTATTATGGGCATGGAAAGCATGGAAACAACCGCACAGATTGCCGTTGTAAGATGCAACGGAAGCTGCGAAAATACCTCGAATAAATTTAAGTTTGACGGTATATCAAGCTGTAAAGCCGCAAAACGCTTTTACGGCGGCTCGGCTGCCTGCTCCCACGGATGCCTTGGCTATGGCGATTGTATGACAGTCTGCTCGAACGACGCAATCACTATTGAAAACGGCGTTGCAAGGATAGATAGGTCTAAATGCCTCGGCTGCGGACTTTGCGCAAAGGCGTGTCCCAACCAGCTTATTGTCGTGCATGATGTTACAAACCGTGTTGACGTCTGCTGTTCATCAACGGAAATCGGCAAGGCCGTGCGCGCTGTATGCAAAACAGGCTGTATCGGCTGTAAAAAATGCGAAAGAACCTGCGAGTTCGGCGCAATCACAGTTGAAAATAACCTTGCGCATATAGATTACAGCAAATGCACAAGCTGCGGAAAATGCGCAGAAAACTGCCCTGTTCACGCTATACAAATGTGTACGGGTACCCCCACAGCGGTTAATTTGGACAAAGCTGCAGTTGCAAAGTAAAAGATAACACAAAAAACCTCTCGGATTTAGGGTATCCGCCTTAAATCCGAGAGGATTATTTTTATCGAGGGCTGCGTTATTGTATTATGTCACCTATCCCGACAACCTCTGCCCCGGGATAGTAATATTCGAGTATTTCCTTGTAATCCGACCCATTTTCAGCCATTTTTCCCGCACCGTATTGGCTCATTCCAACGCCGTGACCGCTGCCCTTTACGGAAAATGTGAAGCTGTCGCCCTCTTTATCGTAGGAAACCTCAAAGACAGGGGATTTTAGGTTAAGCAGGGTTCTAAGCTCCATGCCCGTCATGGTCTTATCGCCGACATTTACGGCGGAAACCGTTCCCGATTCGGTCGTTTCGATTATTTCAAGCCAGCCTTCCTTTTCCTCGGGTAATGTTATGCCATAGTCCGACTGCGTAAGCCTTGCCGAAAGCTCCTCAGAGGTGAAAACGCTTTCGCTGTAAAAGGTTGGGGCTTCCTCGTCATATTCGCTTTCCACGGGGACAAGATAATCTACAGCCGTTCCCCATATTGCTTCCGCACTTTCGGTTTTTCCCCCCGATATGGAATGAAACGCCGCAACTATCGGCTCCCCGTCATATACAAGAACGCAGTCAATAACCTCGTTCACCGCCTTTGATACCTTTTCTTCGTACTCCTCATAGGCGCTGCCGTAGAAAGCCTTTGCCTGCTCGGGGGAAAAATATGCCTGATATTTGCTGCTGTCGTTGGAAATGTATGCCCCCATAAGCTCCGGGTCGGGCGTTTCCTCTTGACAGAGAATGCGTCTTACCGCGTATGTATGCGCCGCAACCGCCTGCGCCTTTAACGCTTCCTCTCCATATGCGGCGGGCATTTCACCGAGAACCGCTCCTATTACATATTCCGTCATTGTCATTGTCATAACCTGTCCTGTGGTATAATCAAGGACGGAAAATTCCTCTAAGGATATGTCCGAAACGGCGGATGCTGTTTCTGTGGTAGAGGTTACCTCCGTCTCCGATGCGCCTTCGTCGGGTTCAGGGACGGCGGAGTCCCTTGCGGCAAAGCCTATCATCGGTATGGCAATAACAAGAAATGCGAAAATTCCGCTTATTTTGAGTAAATCCTTCATTAAAAAAATCCTTTCATATGTAAATATTCCAAAATTGTTTCCGCTTTAACGCATTAAGTTTTATTTAAATGCTAATTTTTTAAAATTCCCTTGACAATAACCTAAAGCTATTGTAAAATAAAATAGTACATATTTTTTTAATTTGGGGTGGTATCGATGAGTCTTGAAACAATGAACAACTCTGCTATTAACAGTTTATGCGGCGAATTTATGAAACATAACAAGATCTCCCCCGAGCTTTATGAAAAATATCAGGTTAAAAGAGGTCTGAGAAACAGCGATGGTACGGGTGTCCTTGCGGGTATAACAAATATCTGTAACGTCCACGGCTATATCGTGAACGAGGGCGAAAGGGAGCCTATGGAGGGCGAGCTTATCTACCGCGGCTACAGCATTGCCGACATCGTTGCGAACACCACCGAAAAGGGCAGATTCGGTTTTGAAGAAACGGTTTATCTCCTCCTCTTCGGGGAGCTTCCCACAAAGGAACAGCTTGTCGGCTTCAATTCCATTCTTTCGGAATATCGTGAGCTTCCTCCCGGATTTTCCGAGGATATGATTTTTAAAGCACCCTCAAAGAATATTATGAACAAAATGGCGCGTTCCGTCCTTGCTCTCTATTCCTATGAGAGCGGCGACCCCGAGGAGCAGTCGCTCCAGGCTGAGCTCAGACGTGCAATTTCAATTATCGCAAGGCTTCCCTCCGCAATGGTTGACGCTTACCAGATAAAACGCCGCTATTACGATCACGAAAGCCTTTATATGCACCCGCTTAACCCGGATGAGTGTACGGCGGAAAGCATACTTTCAACGCTTAGACCCGACCGTGTTTATACCCCGGAGGAGGCTCAGCTCCTTGACCTTATGCTTATTATTCATGCGGAGCACGGCGGCGGAAACAACTCAACCTTTACCTGCCGAACTCTTACCTCATCGGGTACGGATGCTTACTCCGCTTATGCGGGAGCTATAGGCTCGCTTAAAGGCCACCGTCACGGCGGGGCAAACTTTAAGGTTATCGCTCAGCTCGAAAGTTTCAAGGAAAATATTGCCCATTGGGACAACGATTCCGAGGTTGAGGATTACCTCAGCAAGGTTATCCGCAAGGAAGCGGGCGACGGCACGGGCCTTATCTACGGCATGGGCCATGCGGTTTATACCCTTTCCGACCCAAGAGCGGTTATCCTTAAAAAGAACGCCATGAAGCTTGCGGCGGGAACTCCGTTTGAGGATGAGTTTATGCTTCTCGATGCCGTTGAGCGCCTTACACCGAAGGTTTTTGCCGAGGTTAAGGGCAGTTCAAAGGTTATGTGCGCAAATGTTGACCTTTATTCGGGACTTGTTTACAGAATGCTCAAAATCCCCGTGGAGCTTAATACCCCGTTGTTTGCGGTTTCAAGAATCGCAGGCTGGTCGGCGCACAGAATAGAAGAGCTTATGACAGGCAACAGAATCATCCGACCCGCTTATAAGGCAATAAACAAAAGGCGCCCATACAAACCGCTTGAGGATCGCGGCTAATGCATCCTTGAAAATCAATCGCTGCCTGTGGGCATTATTCAGCGTATCCTTAATGTTAAACTAAATTTTTGTTGATAAAGGGGACAAAATGACATGAACGAGAAACCGATTAAACCATACAAGAAAAGGCGTGTTATTCTTGACAAAAAAGCATCGCTTGTCGTCTATGCGGCAGTGCTTGTGATTGCGGTTATCTGCCGAACAATTCAGCTTGCCACGAATATGAACTTCGCATCGGGAAAATATTATGACGACAGCCTTGCCAAAAACGGAACGCTGATTGTTCTTATTATAGGCTTTATACTCCTTTTTGCAGTTATGATTTTCGGCGAATCAAGGGATAAGGCAATCAAATCCTGTATCCTGCTCAACCCCATGCATCTAAAGGTTGATAGGCTTAACAAGAAAATTTCACCCAAGGCTGCGGCGGCAATGTTTGTTATGGCTGCCCTGCTTGCATATGAAGCCCTTGCGGAGCTTATTTCAACAGGCTCATACAACAAAAGCCTTTCAACCGAGGAAAATCCCGTATCCGTTTTTGCGGGGATAAGCGTAATGGAATGGGTTATATACATTTTTATGTTCATCCTTGTGTTTACCTTTGTTTCAACGGGAGTAAATATCCTCAAGGGCGAGGGAATTTCAAAGGGAAATTGCTTCTTCCTTTCGGCTTTCCCGATATGGAAATTGATTGAAACCTTTGATCTTATTATGACATATCAGGTCATCGGGCCATACTCCGAAAAATGCTATATCCTTTTCACAAATATGCTTTCCGCAGTATTCTTCCTTAACCTTATCCGTTTCTTCTGCGGGTTTGAGAAAAAGCATACTCGTTTTTGGATGATTATGTCGGGGTATGCCGCATCAATCATTGCCGCGGTTTCGGTTATTCCAAGATATATTATGTTCTTTGTTATGGATTACTCCGTAAGGGACGGTATGCTTAACCCCGATGTTTCCGATGTCGGAATCATCTTTGTGACCGTTACCGTTGTTGCCGTATTCTGGAGTACCTATGTTTACAGGGTAATGCCTAAGATGCGCTCAGCCGGCGACAGACATCGTTGGGCAACAATCCATACCGCAGGCAAGGCTGAAATGGAATCAATTGATGAGGACTGAGTAACGGCACTTTCGTCCTTTTGTCAGAACTTTTATGGGGATGTGCTAAGGCTGTGCCTTGTGCATCCCTGTTTCTTTAAGAGAAGGGGGAGTGGCTTAAACAGATGAATAGAATCCGACTTACGGCGGCTTTCCTATCCGCAGCTATCCTTTCGGGCTGTTCAATGAGCGGTTCGGTTGAAAGCCTTCTTGTTCCGCCTAAGCTTAACAGCGACCAAAACGAGATTTACGCCGCCCTTACCGACAGCGTTGGAACAGATATACTGCTTCAATACCCACGCTCAGGGGCTTACCGCTCCTCGTTTATAACGGAGGACATTGACGGCGACGGAACGGCGGAGGCTATAGCTTTTTATTGCCACGGCACGGACGCCGAGGACAGCGGAGCATTAAGAATAAATATTCTTGACACGGATTCAAACGGAAATTGGGCGTCCGCTTACGATATTGCAGGCTCGGGCACAGCCGTTGACCGTGTAATCATCTCCGAGCTTGGCGGCAGCGGAAGAAAAAACGTTATTATAGGCTTTATCGGAACAACATCATCAGATAAAAATTTCCGTTCTTATGCATACAGCGGCGGTACCCTAACAAACACATTTTCCGACAGCTACAGCTCAATTTTTATTACCGACATCGACAAGGACGGCGGCAACGAGCTTTCCGTTATCCACCCAAACAACGAATATACGGGCAAACAGGCTTATTACAGCCTTATACTCGATGATGGAGCTTCGGTTTATGAGAGCAGTACGGTTCTCCTTAACGATGAAACCTCCGATTTTGCGAGTATTGCCCTCGGGTATGTCGGCGTTGACACGCTTGCGGTATTCATTGACGGACTTTCGGACGGTCAGCTTTCCACCGAGATTATTTACTCCATAAGCGGAACGCTGAGAAATCCCCTTTACCTCAGCGAATCGGAAAGCATAAAGGACACCGTTCGCAGCAACGGCTATTTCAGCACCGACATCGACCTTGACGGAATTATTGAAATTCCAACCCTTACCTATGCCCTTGGCTACACCGAGGACAGCAAGGACGCATTTTACATTACAAATTGGAACGTGATGGACAACTTTACCATTACAAAAAAATACTCCGGCTATTACAGCATTTCCGATGGCTACTGCTTCCTTATCCCCAACCGCTGGGACGGCGTTGTTACCATAAAAAGCGATGCCGAAAACGGAGATATTGTGTTCTATAAGTACAGAATTAATATTTTAAACAGCAATGAGGAGCTTATGAGGATTGCGGCGGTGACAAAGGAATATTACAACGAAAAGCTGGAGGATGGCTATACTCTTATTAATTCAAATAATAATATATACTATATGTATAAAACCCCTGAAAACACAGATGAACCGCTTATTCTTACCGAAGCGGAAATTCTCAATGGCTTTAAGCTTATGATTTAAACTGAAAGGACAGATTATTTTATGAAACGTATTCTTGTATGCGAGGATGAGGACGTTATCCGCGACTTTGTTGTTATAAACCTTAATCGTGCGGGCTATGACGTTGTCGATGTAAACTGCGGCGAGGATGCCCTAAGGGTTTTTGACGAGGAAAACGGCAATTTTGATATTGCTTTGCTTGATATTATGATGCCGGGAATTGACGGCTTTCAGGTATGCAAGGCTCTCCGCAAAAAGAGCAGTACGCTCGGAATTATTATGCTCTCCGCAAAAACGCAGGAAATGGACAAGGTAAGCGGGCTTATGATAGGCGCGGATGATTATATGACAAAACCGTTCTCCCCCTCTGAGCTTACCGCCAGAATTGATGCGATTTACCGCCGTGTGAGTATGTCCCACAGCCGTGAAGAGGAGGCAGCCTCAATCATTGAATCGGGGCCGTTCGTCCTTAACCTTAAAAGCCGAACCGCACAGAAAAACGGGGTCACTATCGACCTTACGCAGGTTGAATATCAGATACTCGAATATTTTATGACCAACCAAGAAACCGCACTTGACCGTTCGAGCATTCTCACCCATATTTGGGGCGAAAACTACTTCGACGATGATAAAATTGTTGATGTCAACATAAGGCGAATCAGGATGAAGATTGAAGATGAACCCTCAAATCCAAAATATATCTCAACGATATGGGGTTTTGGCTACAAGTGGTCGGTAAATAACGGCGAAAAGGAATAAGGCTTCATAGCTTTGCGCTACTTTGGTTTTTTAACGGAGGTGAGAATTTTGGCAGATAAAAGCAGGAACATTACCCAAAGGTGGATGATAAATAACATCGGTATGATTTTCCTTGTGCTTGCCGCCGTTGTTTTGGCGGGAACAATCCTCCTCAGGAGCTTCTATTACAACTCCGCAAAGCAGTATCTCTCCTCAAAAATGAATATGGTTTCAAGCATTCTCCAAAATTCCTACAACGATCCCTCAACAAGCTTTTCCTCCGAGGTTCGCTCTGTTGTTGAAAACTGGTCGGACAGGGATCATTCCGAGCTTATGATTATAAATTCACAGGGAAATGCGGAGCTTACCTCATCGGGGTTTATTCCCAATGTTGAGGACAATATGGAGGATTACCGCAAGGCGCTTGAGGGCAGCAGCGGCTACTATACGGGAAAAATTTCATCGGGGGAAAAGATTATGGCGATGAGCATTCTCCTCCCCGAAAATAACGCAGGCTACAGCGCAGTCCGTGTTGTTTCTTCAATGAAAAGGATTGATTCGCGAATTATGATTTCCACGCTTGCGGTTATAGCCATTTGCATAGCTATACTTGCGATGACGTTTTTCTCAGGAATGTATTTCGTTAAATCAATCGTTCTCCCCGTAAGGCAGATTGGCGCAACCGCAAGGCGTTATGCCGAGGGTGATTTCTCCGTTCGCATTAAAAAGAAAAACAACGATGAAATCGGCGAGCTTTGCGACATTATAAACCATATGGCGGAGGAGCTTGCAAACTCGGAGAATATGAAGAACGAGTTTATTTCCAGCGTTTCGCATGAGCTTAGAACACCGCTTACCGCAATAAAGGGCTGGTCGGAAACGATTGCAGGAATGCCCGAGGATGCCGATACTGTTTCAAAGGGAATGCGGGTTATCGGCGCAGAAACGGAACGTCTTTCGCAAATGGTGGAGGAGCTGCTTGACTTCTCACGTATGCAAAACGGACGATTCAGCCTTAACAAGGCGACAATGGATGTTCTTGCCGAGCTTGGCGATGCGGTTCTCATCTATGCCGAGCGGGCAAAGCGTGACGGCATAACCGTCAACTACGATGAACCAGATATGCTCCCCTTTATCTACGGCGACAGAAACCGCATACGTCAGGTTTTTATCAATATAATAGACAACGCAATCAAATATTCCGACAAGGGCGGCATCGTTTCCATTCAGGCTTTAATGCCCGATGCGCTCCATGTCGAAATTGATGTTTCGGACAACGGATGCGGAATAAGTCAACAGGATCTGCCGAAAATTAAGACGAAATTTTACAAGGCAAATTACACAAGGCGAGGTTCAGGAATCGGTCTTGCCGTTGCCGACGAAATCGTTACAATGCATGGAGGAACTCTTGATGTTCTCAGCGAACAGGGCGTTGGAACAATTGTCAAGATTATTTTCCCGATACAAAAAAACAGCTGAAAGGAGATTTACTGAAAAATGAGCAGTAACAATAAATCGGATGAGAGCTTTAAGTCAAAAATAGGCGGTCAGGCTCTCATTGAGGGAATTATGATGCGTGGAATCGACACGGCGGCTATGGCTTGCCGTCTGCCCGACGGTTCAATTGATGTTGAAACCTGGGGGGTTCGAGGCGGAAAAACTGCGCCGTGGTACAGCAGGACTCCGTTTGTCCGCGGCTGCATAAACTTTGTTTCGTCGCTTGTTATGGGCGTTAAATGCACCATGAAATCAGCCGAAAAACAAGTTACCGAGGATGATGAAGAGGAGGAGCTGTCGAAATTTGAGCAGTGGCTTACCGACAAATTCGGCGACAAGCTTATGCCTGTTATAATGGTTATTTCCGTTGTGCTTGCATTTGCGATAAGCATTTCCCTTTTCAAATTCCTGCCAATGCTTATTTCAAGCCTGCTGATTAAGGCGGGGGCGCCCGACTGGGTAAAAACCATTGGAGAAAGCGTAATCAAAATCGTTCTTCTTGTGGGATATTTTTACTTAATTTCTCTCACTGAATCGATGAAAACCACCTTTATGTATCACGGTGCGGAGCATAAAACCATCGCCTGCTATGAAGCTCGAAAGGAGCTTACGGTTGAAAATATCAAGCCCATGTGCAGATTTCACCCGAGATGCGGAACAAGCTTCATACTTATTGTTGTACTTCTGAGCCTTATTGTCGGAATGTTTCTGCCATGGAAAAGCATACCCGTTCGTTTCGGAATGCAGCTTCTTCTGCTTATCCCCGAAGCATCGATTGCTTATGAGCTAATAAAAATTGCAGGAAAATATGATAACATTGTAACAAGAATTATTTCCGCCCCCGGCCTTTGGCTTCAGAGAATAACCACCAAGGAGCCTAACGATGCGCAAATTGAGGTTGCCATTGCGGCGCTTAAACCATGCATTCCAAAGAACGCAGAGGACGATAATTGGTAAAATATTTACCGAAAGGACTTACATTATGACAAACGGACAGCTTTTTGAGCTTATAAAAAACACCCTTAAAACCGCAGGAACGCAGGACTATGAGTTTGACAGCCGCTGCATTTTTGAGGATGTAATGTCGCTCGATGCCCTGAGCCTTGCCATGAGTCGTGAAAATGAAGCCGATGGGGACACTGCAAAAAAGGCTTTGGAGCTTACCCAAAAGCGTGCAGAGGGGTACCCCTTGCAATATCTCCTCGGAGAATGGGAATTTTACGGCTTAAGGTTTAAGGTCGGCGAGGGTGTGCTTATCCCACGCCCCGACACGGAAATTCTTGTTGAAACGGTTGTACGGCACTTTGCCGACAAAAATCAGCATGACCCCGAAATAATTGACCTTTGCAGCGGCAGCGGCTGCATTGCCGTTTCAATACAGAAATCTTTGCCGAAGTCAAGGCTTATCGCAACGGAGCTTTCGTCCGATGCAATGCCCTACCTTGTGGAGAATATTCGCCGAAACGGGGCGAATGTGCGCATACTGAAGGGCGATGTTATGGACGGCCGTCTGCTTGATAATTTCGCCGACAAGGACAATCCCCCCGAATACAACAAGCTTGACTGCATTGTTTCAAACCCGCCCTATCTCACGGCGGAGGAGATGTCGTGCCTTCAGAAAGAGGTTTCCTTCGAACCCCCCGAAGCCCTTGACGGCGGTTTGGACGGCTTGAAATTCTACCGTGTTATCTCCTGCCTTTGGGGAGAAATTTTAAAGGACGGCGGTTTAATCGCCTTTGAGATTGGCTACAAGCAGGGCGATGCGGTATCAAAAATATTGCAAAACGCCGGTTACAGCGATATAAAGGTTATAAAAGACCTCGGTGGAAACGATAGGGTTGTTATTGGAACAAAATCGTAGCGGAGCTTGCCATAAATTTTGGAATTGCATTGGAACTTATTCCTCTCTGTAAACCCTGCAAATGTGGAAAGACTGTGGAAAATGTGGAATAACCCCTGTAATAACGCAAAATTGGGGCTTGTCTTTGCACATTTTTTTCTCTTTTTTGCACATCTTTTAACGTTTTACACAAAGTTTTCAACACTTTACGGAGGTGCGGCGCCGATTTTAAGCAAATGCAGGCTATAAAGGCAAATGCGTTTAATGCGGCACAGCATGGCGGAAAGGAATCGCTGCATAACAGCATCATTTTACGTATACTCAAAAAAAGCCCTCACAGCGAGACACTGTGAGGGCATTTTTTATTCTAAAATAGAAGTTATGTCAATCAAACCTGGCTATTGTTATCGAGGAAGTCCATAACATCATCAACGGTTGTGAATGCAAGAGCGGTGCAGGTATCGGCACAGCCGTAGTAAATGCAAATTCTGCCTGTATCGGCATCAACAAGGTTTGCGCAGGGGAATGTTACGGCATCCGTATCCCCAACAAGCTCGTAGCTTGTCTGTGGGCTGATAAGGTACGATGCGCCTCTTTTAAGAACCTTCCAAGGCTCATCCTTATCGAGAAGAGCGGCGGAGAAGCTGTAAACATAGCCATTGCAGGATGTAAGAACGCCATGATAGAAAATGAGCCAGCCACGGTCTGTTTCGATTGGAATAGGACCTGCGCCCATCTTTGTGGATTCCCAACCCTTAGAGGGTCCCATAACGTGCCTATGTTCGCCCCAATAGGTAAGGTCGGGCGACTGGCTGATGAACATATCGCCGAACGGTGTATGACCGCTATCGGACGGACGGCTCATCATCATGTACTTTCCATTAATCTTTCTGGGGAACATAACGCCGTTTCTGTTGAAAGGCAGATATGCGTTCTCAAGCTGAGTGAATTCCTTAAAATCAAATGTGTAAGCAATGCCGATTGTGGGCTTCCAGCCATAGGCGTTGCACCATGTTACAAGGTATCTATCCTCGAATTTGCATACACGGGGATCGTAGCCGTACTGCCACTCAGCAACCTCGGGAATATCGCACTTGAACTTAATTCTTTCTTCGTTAATATCCCAGTTAATGCCGTCCTTTGAAAAGCCGACATGAAGCTCCATATTTCTTTCCCTGTCATCAACACGGAAGACGCCTGCAAATTTATAATCGCCGTTTTCAAAAGGAACAACAGAGCTATTGAAAATGGAATTAGAGGGTTCTCTGTAACCGTTAGCCTTTTTAACCATAATCTGGTCACGCTTGATAATGGGGTTTTCCGAATATCTCCATACTACATCTCTGCAGTCGGCAGGCTTTTCCTGCCAAGGGATATTAGGCATAGACACACCGTTGACAATTTTTGTCTTCATAATTTTTACCGCCTTTCTTGATGGAATACACTCCGAACGGATGCCCTTTCCGCAAGGTTTTACGGCAATCAAAGCAATCCATTCATAAGTGAAACCTCATTCCTTAACATTATACACTACATAGCACAAAAAATCAAGAATATTTTATTTCACATCTATCATTTTTTTCTAAAGTAAAGGTATAAGTACGTCCATTTTGTAAAATTTCAGCAATTTTGCCATTTTTATAAACTTCTATGGGAGCTTCACTGTAGAAATTACACAATCCGCCCTTTTCAGAGGAAATTACAGCGCTTTTTACCCTGCAATTTTCCCATTCAAAAGAAATTTCAAAGCCGCCCCTTGCTTTCATGCCCCTTACCGAGCCGCTTTTCCACTGTGGCGGGAGCGCCGGCAAAAGACGTATTTCCCCACCGCTGCTCTGGAGAAGAGCCTCGGCAATTCCTGCGCCGCCGCCAAAGTTTCCATCGATTTGGAACGGCGGGTGCATATCAAACATATTGATGCTCGTTGAATTTGAGAGCAATGCGGAAATGTTTTCTCCGACCTTTTCACCGTCAAAGAGCCTTGCCCACATATTGATTATCCATGCCCTCGACCAGCCCGTATGCCCGCCGCCGTAGGAAAGGCGCCTTTCCATAGTAGCCCTTGCGGCTTTGGCAAGCTCGGGTGTTTTTCCCGAAGAAATCATATCCGCAGGATAGAGCGCAAAAAGCTGTGAGATATGGCGGTGTCCCGGTTCTACCTCATCATAATCCTCCGCCCATTCCATAATTTGACCATATTTACCGATTTTAAGCTCAGGAAGTCTTGAACGCATCTCACGCATTTTTGCCGCATAATCGCTGTCAATTCCAAGAATATCCGCGCTTTCGGCAACGGCGGTGAAAAGCTCATAAAGGATTTCGCTGTCCATTGACGGGCCGATACAGAGCGTTCCCTTTTCGCCTGTTTTTGTAATATAAGTATTCTCAGGCGAAACGGACGGACAGGTTACAAGCCTGCCGTCATCATTTTCAATAAGATAATCCTCGAAAAATTCAGCCGCTTCACGGAGGGTATCGTACTTTTCGGCAAGGAAATCCTTATCCTGCGTGAATTTATAATGCTCGTAAATATGCAGGCAGAGCCAAGCCATTCCCATCGGCCACAACGTTGCGGGCATCCACTTATCCTGCGGAGCGGTGTCGCCCCATATATCGGTGTTATGGTGGCAAACCGTTCCCCTGCAGCCGTACATTTTTCTTGCAGTGACACGTCCGTTTTCCCTCATTCTCTCGATATGGTCAAACAGGGGTGTATGGCATTCGGAGAGGTTTTGAATTTCCGCACCCCAATAATTCATCTCCGTGTTTATATTTATTGTATATTTGCCGCCCCATGCGGGCCACATATCCTTATTCCAAATACCCTGCAAATTCAACGGAAGTGTGCCTTCCCTTGAGCCTGAAATCATAAGATACCGTGAGAAATTGAAGTACATCTCCACAATGCCGTTGTCGCTTTCGCCGCCCCTAATTCGCTCAAGCCTTTCTTTTGTTGGAAGCTCGGATGCGCCGCTGCTGTTATCGTTAAGGTGCAGTTCACATCGTCCGTAAAGGCTGCGGTAATCTTCAATATGCCTTTCTTTAAGGGTTGGAAGTCTGCGGAGAGCCTTTTTGGCATCGCCGATTGCCTGTTTTTCGTAATCAGCGCCTCGGAAGGCAGTTCGGCAGGATAGAATAAGCACCGCACTGTCTGCGCCGCTCACCTTTATGCGGTTGCAATCGGTGCAGGCTGTTCCGCCCTTTGCTGAAACGGAAATTGCGGTTGCGTAGGGTATGCCGTCCGACACGGTAAAGAGCAAGGTTGATTCATCGTACGCCTCGTTTTTGTCGTAATAGTCATCAACGCCGTCAATTGCAGCTGTAAATGACACTGCTCCGCTTTTATCGGCTGTGAAAAGTGCCGCCATAACCTCGTCCTTATGCGAAATGAAGATTTCCCGCTTGTATTTTACTCCGTCAGCCGTAAATTCCACTGTTGAAACAGCATTTGAAAGGTCAAGGGTTCGTCTGTAATCGGTTGTTTCACCGGTATTCTGCCAAATGTGAAGGTCGCCCATTGGTTTATAATGCCGCTGCTGCTCGTTAGTGCCGTAAAAAGCGTCGGCGCAGACCTCCTCTGCTTCGGTGGTTCTGCCCTCCTTTATAAGTGAACGAATTTTTTCAAGGTTATCAAGCGATTTGGAGTTATTCCTATATCGGAATCCGCCCGACCATATTGAATCCTCATTGAGCTGAATAAGCTCATCGGAGGTTCTGCCGAAAATCATTCCGCCTATTCGGCCGTTTCCGACAGGCAGGGCTTCATCCCAGTTCTCGGCAGGCTTTTTATACCATAATAATTCAGATAAATTCATAATTTCTCCTTAATAACTCACGACTGATGTCCCCTTCTCGGCTGTCAGCTCGGTCGGCGCTTCTGCTTAGCAGAGGTATCCACCGGACACCCGCACCCTCTTCAGGCGGGGGGAGCATACGGTCTTTCAGTGGGGAACCCAATCTCCCACCGAAACCCCTAAGGGGCTAACGCCCCCAATCGTTCGTTGAATGACGGGGCGATGCCCCTTATTGAACAACAGCCGCCGAACATCTTAGTCCGACGGCTGCATAAATGTTTGATATTACATACCTGTAAGACCCGAACGTGCAATACCTTCAGTGAAGTTTTTCTGGAGGCAAATGTACAGAATCAACATAGGTGTAATCGAAAGCAGACAGCCCGATTCCATCCATACTATAAGCTCACGCACATTAACCTGAACGTTACCGTTATCAAAAATAATTCTTGTAAGGTTTGCGTCAAGGTTCTTAAGCATAAGCGCAATGGTTCTGTTGTCGGTAAAGAACGAGGTACTTACATAGTAATCGTTCCAGTACCATACAACCGAAAGAAGGAAAACTGTCAAGAAGGTTGAACCCGCATTCGGGACCATAACCTGAATAAAGGTTCTGAACGGTGAGCATCCGTCAAGATATGCCGCATCCTCAAGCTCCTTAGGAAGCCCTCTGAATGACTGCCTGAACAGGAAGATGAACAGACCCGCACGGATTCCGTTAGCCGTAAGCGCAGGGAAATACATTGTTACCGCAGTGTTAATGAGGTTGATGTATTCGCCCGTTATAGCGTGGTAAATCCAGAATGGATTGAAGTAACGGAAGAACATATACTGTGGAATAAGGATAATCTGCGATGGCATAAGGATCATCAAAATTACCACAAAAAACAAGATACTCTTGCCCCTGAACTTAAATCTTGCGAAACCATAGCCCGTTATAGCGCAGGTGAGAACCTGGAGGATAGAACAGCCTATATTAAGCACAAGGGTATTGCCGAGTGTATTCCAGAAATCCATTGCAAGAATTGCATCCTTAATGTTGGAAAGCGTAAAGGTTTTCGGAATCCACAGAATTGTTGGGTCATTCATTTCGGCACGGGGACGAAATGCAGACGAAATCATAAACAACAAGGGATAAAGAATGATGAAGCAAAGTCCGAATATAATCAAACCTCTGAAAATCGGCCAAACCGCGTCAATAACTCTTTTCCTTTTAAGATACCTCTGTTCCTCCGGGGTAAGGGACTCAAGACGTTTTTTAAAACGCTCCCTTTTCTCCTTACGGGATATCTTAGGCTCTTTTACTTTCTTTTCCGGCTTTTTAAAGAAGCCGGAGTGTCTTTTTACCGCTGTATCTGCCATTATATTTCTCCGCCTCCTTAATCATCATACCAGACGAGCTTGTTCATAATTGCGAATATGATTCCCAACGCTACGAGTATAATTGCGAAGTAGCTCCACGCCATTGCCGCCGAGTAACCGTACTGCCAATCACTTTGAACCTCCAGAACACGGGTCATAACCTCGTTTGTAGGGTCGGTGAAGGTATCTATTACGGTATACACAATGTTTACAAGAATCATAGGGGAAACGTAAGGGAGGGTAATCTTCCAGAAGAATTCCCATGATGTTGCGCCCTCAATTGCTGCGGCTTCCTTAGCTGATGTGGGGATGCCCTGAAGCGCCGAAAGGAATATGATAATCTGAATACCGCACTTCCATACAAGGTTCAGGATATCCGAGGTAATCTCTGTAAGCATTTCCGTAAAGGACGAACCGAAGCCGTAAATTCCGACAAACTCAAGAAGCTGATCAACCATGTCCGTTTCAAACATTGTTGAGAACTGCTCTGCGCTGTTGTTTCCGTTTGTTTCAAGGTTACCTGTGATGATAGCGTATACAGGACCTGTAGCAATGATAACAGGGAGGAAAAATACAGCTCTCGCAAAGGTTCTTCCTCTAAATTTTTGGTTAATAATGATAGCGACAAACATTGAGAAAATAATGATTATCGGGAGGTTCATCGCCATGTCCTCCAATGCCGAAACAAGGTACTGCCTATATGTCGGGTCAGTCATGAAAGCCCTTTTATAGTTATCAAGGCCAACCCAGCTCTTGAGCAAATAGCCTGTTTCCGGCTGAACGTTGTTGAACGAATAATAGAAGGATTTGCACACCGGTATAATGAAGAACATCAGCGCACCGACAAACCAAAGGGCTATAAAGCCGTAGCCGTAAAGACCCTTTTTCTTTTCATAGGACATTTTTGCCATTCTTTTCATCTTATCCTATGACCTCCTTTCCGATGTAGTCGTACAAATTGTAGACCGTTCCGTTCTTTGTAACGGTTCTGTCCGTCATATTTACGACTGTTTTCGTACCGTTCTCATACACAGTTTCAATTTCATCATCGGAAAGAATGTTGTATTCTGTTATCTTCTGATTAGAAACATCTGAGAGGATTTCCTTAACGAAGCTGTAGCAGCTTGCGGCGTCCTCCGTCCAGTATACTGACTCTGCGTAATAATAAACATCATATCTTGTGTCCTTAAGCTCATTGGCTTCCTCGGCAACAAGGTCAAATCTCAGGTTGCTGCCCGAAGCAACGGCGTTAAGGATAAGATCCGCAATCTGCGCATCTCCGTTCACCGCAGTTGTTGAGTAAGATTTAAGTCCGTGCATAACAATCTGATAGAAAGGAATATCCATGTCAAAAATATCATATTTGCTTGAATTAAGGGGTACATTTGTGATATGGTCAACGTACGGAAGAATGTAAGCATTTGCACCATCGGCAAGAACCGAACCCACCTGATCGTTAAGAAGCTGATAATACTCCTGAAGGTCGTATTTAACCATTTCACGGGACAGAGCCTTTTTGCCGTAGTCGCCATAGATAACGGTTGAAGCCGAGCCTGCCGAAATATTTGTAAGTCCGTATGAGCTGTAGCTCTCCGCAAGGCTGTTGAAAATCTTCTCATAGGTTGCGGGAGAAAGAAGCGACATTGCATCATAATATTGATTTTCAATTCCGTAAGCAAGGTCGTATGTATACTGCTTTGAATAAGCATTTGAAACTCTTATTGCTGTATCCGTCATTGTCCAGTAACCGTTGCCTGTTTTGAAGGTAAGGTTGTCAACTGCGGGGTAAATGGAAATGTTATTGCTTTCAGCAAAGCTCAGAAGGCTGTTGAAATCGGATTTTCCGCCAAGCTTTGATGCGGGTTTAGCCTCATCGGAAACCTTTTCCTTTATATCCGCCGTAGTCCACTGGTTGTAATTAACAACTATATTGTCAACGCCGCCCGACTGAAGCTCGGAAAGGATATCCTGTGCATCGTCAAAGCTTGTTGCAACGTGCTGCATTGTGATGGGGAGTCCGACAATGGATTCCTGCTTCAAAACTGCGCCGTAGAAGTCAACATAAAGAGCGGTTTCATCAACTGTTTCGGATTTTGTTACACCATATTCCGAGGAAGTAAGGTAATCCCTATACTTATCGGCAATATCTATGTAATCCACGCTGCCGTTATCAGTGCTTGAAACGGGGTAATATCTTACCTCAATCTCGGGAACAAGGATTCCCCTCTTCTCGAAAACCTTAAGCGGGTTGGAATCGCCGCCCATGAGGTATTCATCACTTGTACGAATCTCGAAGTCAAAGTAGCAGGTGTTGTAGCTCGTTTTATTCTGTCCCGAAACATAAGCATTGATTGTAGCGCAGGTATCGCCCTTATCGGCAACAACCATAAGTCCGCTGTTTTCCTTAACAATGCCGTACATTGGGAGATAAACTTGCTGTGTTACTGCGGGAGCTGTCTGTGAAACAGCTGTAATATCACTGCCGTAAACCTTGCCGCTGTAAACCTTAAGTCCTGTTTTTCCGTTATTAAAGTTTATGAGCGCTCCGCTTCCGTCGGGGACAACGTAGTAACCCTCCTCCTCATCCGTAGCTGCGCCGAAGGTTGTCATGAACGAGAGGTCCGTAACGATTTTATCGGAATCCTCCTCAACAATTTCGGAGGTATCGACATAAAGCTTGAGGTAATCCTCCTCAAGGGTATATGTTACGGGAACCGTAATGTCAGCCGAGGAAAATGAATATGTGATCTTAACGCCGTTTGTAACATCCTCGATTTTAGCCTTGCCCTTAACCTTGCTGTTAATGGTTGTGGTTCTTCTCTTGGAAGGTTCGCCGTAAATTAGGGTCATGCCGGCTTTAAGCTCCTGAATCTGTGCATTTTTTCCGGCTGAACCATCGGCATTTATCGGGTTCGACCACCAGATTTCGCCGTTGCTCTTATCAACAAGGGCAAGCGTTACCTCATCCTCGTTTTTATAGAGCGCAAGATTGCTGTTCTCGGCAACAAGGGTCATATCCGCCATAGCCTCATCCTCTGTGCGGGGGACATAATCCTCATCTGCGGGTTCTATTTCCTCATCCTCGGATGATTCGGTAACCTCAGTACCCTCCTCATCGTCCGAGCTTACGGGAATTGTACCCACTGAAAGCATCATTGCAAGACAGCACGCTCCGGCAATAATCTTTTTTATATTAATACGCATTTATTTCACCACTTTTCGATTTAAAAAATTAAACTCTGAATCTGTAAGAAAGCTCTGTATAGATTGAGAATATGAATATGAGCACCTGCTGGAACAATGTAAGAAGAAGAACAAGCAGGAACAGCATTGCGACCATCGCCACAAGTGTCAGCAGGATTAACGCTATCGTCTTTCCGAAGGAGAATTGATGAACCGCCTTCATAGCCGAAATTGCCAGTATAAACGACCAACACAATCCGATAATCTCAAACGCCTGAATGAAAATATATTCATCCTGAATAAGGAAGTGTGAAAGCACCGTTCCTATAAGATAACCGGTAATATACGGCACAAGCGCATATGCACTGTAAATAAATATGTTCTTCATCGAGCCCTCTCCATCGAAGAGGGTACACATTGCCCAGTTCGCGACTACCCATACACCGAAAAGAATGAAACTTTTGAAAATGTAAGGCACTATGTTGAAGATTTTGTCATAATCGGAATAATACTGGAAGCCATAAAGCCTATTGTAAGCAATCTGTTGAATAAACAACAGGCAGACAATGGCAAAGGCAATTTTCATGGAGCCCTTTTTCTTCCAGCGAAGATCCTCAAAACCCTCAAAGGGGTGCATTATAACGTGTTTAACGAATTGTCCCTGAGTTAAATCCAGCATATTAAGCACCGCCCTTTCTCAGAAATTTAAGCTTGCCCCGCTTTTTGAGTTGACCGTAAACTATAAGAAGTACAATCAAAACAATTATAACGACTATTATCAGCGTAAAGTGGGCTTTAATCCATTCATTTCTGTAACCCTCGTAAGCTCTGTCATAACGGGAACGGCTGATAGAAATTTCAAAGTAATCCATAGCCTCTCTGTAATCGCCCCTATTAAACAGTGCGTTGCCGATACCGATGTAAGCACGGCGATAATTTCCGTCATATTTCAGAACGCTCAGCCAAGGCTCAAGGGATTCTTCATATTTACCATCGTTATAAAGATTGGATGCTTCCGTAACGATTTCGCCGAATGCGGTTCTTGTAAATACCGTCACCGTATTTTTACGTGAATCGAGAACGAAAAGCTTGTTATCGTAGCTTTCGATAGCCGTCGCCGAACGGAAGGTTCCGAGCTGTTCGCCCGTGCCGCCCATGATGAAGAGGAGCCATGCTTCCTTATCATACTGGAAAATACGTCCATGCTGGAAGTCCAGAATGTTAAGCTCGCCGTTGGGGCCTATATCAATATCCGTAAGGCTGGAGTTTTTAGCGTAAATCGAATAGTAGGTAGGACTTGTATCACCGAACTGGAAGTCATTATCAACGCCAAGGGAATCAAGGATATTATTGCCCTCAGGATTAAGCTTTTTAACGAGGTCAGTAGTTGTTTCCGTTGATTCCGTAACGGTGTAAATGAAGCCCATATCGTCAATATCAAAATTTGTGAATCCGATAGGCGTTGACTTTGTTGTACGGGATCTCTGTTCCTCGGTTGAAATGAGGTTCCAGAAGGCATTTGCGATAACCTCCGCCGTTTGTTCAACACGGTTTGCGCCGTAGTATCCGATAAAATCTCCGTCCGAATCAAACATAACGGCGCCCTTTGTTACCGATTTAACAACAACGTAAACATTTCCCGCTTTGTCAACGATAACCTTATTTGGGTTATAGGTAAGGTCGGAGGAATAAAGCTCCGTGTCGGGTCTGCCGTAGATTTTGCTGATATTACCTTCCTCATCGCATTTAATAACACGTTCATTTTCGTTATCCGCAATATAAATTGCTCCCGTATACTGGTCAACAAAAATTCCTGTTGGTTTTTTAAGCGTTGTTGCTTCTCCCTCATAGGTAAAGTCCTTCATTTCCCTTACGAGGTTAAAGTCCATATCTGTAACAATAATTCTGTTATTGCCCTTATCAACTATGTACATAAGATCGTCATACGAAACAAACAGGTCTGCAGGCTCGCTTAACGAACCAACGCCAATATCATCACCGCTGACAAAGTAATCCGCCGTATATCCGGCCTGTGAGGCGATAGGATCGCCCCATCTGTCATAGTTATAAGGGTTATAAGCCTCGGTAGCGGATGCGCTCACTGCACACATTGAAAATGTCAGCGCCGCAGCCGATGCCAAGGAGATAAGCTTTTTCAAGCCTGACATATTATCACCCTTTCCAAATTTCTGCTCTCTGTCGAAATCGATTTTAGTCCTTCATTCCGGCGTGAGCCATTGTTTCCATAACGTTGCTCTGAGCTGCAATGAAAATTGCAAGAGGTGGAACCATAAGAACAACTGCGGATGCCGCGATAGCACCCTGTCTTGCAATACCTGCAGCAGCTATCTGCTGAACAACCGTCGGGATAGTTTTGAGCGCCTCATCATAAACGAGGTTGCCGCCGGTTGAGTTCCATGCAGCCTGGAACTGGAAGATGATAATTGTCATAATTGCAGGCTTTGAGTTTGGCATTACTACCTGCCAGCATATTCTCATAAGCCCCGCACCGTCCACCTTAGCAGCCTCAATCATGGCATCGGGAATCTGTCCGACGCTGTTAATCATAAGGTAAAGACCCATTGAAGATGCAATAAGCGGAAGAATAAGCGCAGAGTATGTATTAATCATACCAAGGTTCGCCATAACGATATACTGCATGATGTAAGTAACCGTGCTGTTAAAGAGAAGTGCGATTACAACAACCTTGTTTATCAGCTTAACGCCGGGGAATCTGCACTTTGCAAGGATAAACGATGCCATGCAGGCAAATACAACGTGGAGAACGGTTGCTGTAACTGTAACAAACAAGCTGTTGAATACGTTCCTTGAGAAAGGAACCCATGAGTTATTTGCCACCTGGAAAAGGTCCTTAAAGTTATCGGTTGTTGGGTCGATAGCGTAAAGACGGGGCGGCATGATGAAGATTTCCTGCACAGGCTTGAGCGATGTGACCACTGCAATGTAGATAGGAGCGATCATAAACAATCCAAGGAGTGTAAGGAGAACGAAAATCCATATGTCATTAGTCCAAGACTTACCAACACGCTTGTTGGAGCCTTTGGATTTCTCCATTTTTCTGTGTTCCTTTTCCCGACGCTTTCTCAGCGCTTCGAGAGCGGCGGCATTCTCAGCTTCAATCTGAGCCTGAATCTGAGAAGGCTTTAATTCTTTTTTAGCCATTATGATCTCACCCCTTACTTAGTTCATGTACTTGCCGAGTACCTTGTTTATAAGCTTATTGCACAGCAGCATTGCAACGAAAAGCACAAAGCATATTGCTGATGCATAACCCATTTCGTAACGTACCCAGCCGTAGTCGTATGCGTGAGTCATAATAGTATGAACCTTGTAGTCCGTTGAGGGGAAGCCCGCAAGGGAACGTCCGACAATATCAACGGTGAAGGAGGATACAATCTGCATTACAGCAGCAAACATAAGCTGCGGGCCCATTGAGGGAATTGTAATATAGATAAGCTCCTGTGTACGGTTCTTGATTCCCTCGATAGCTCCTGCTTCGTACATCGACTTATCAATGCTTTGGAAGCCGGCACGGAGGGCGAGGAAGCCTGCGCCCATCGATACCCAGAGCTGAACCACGATAACACATGGAAGAACGTAGCTTGCGTCTGTAAGCCACTGAATGGCTCCGGTTGTTATGCCGAGGGAAGAAAGGAATGCGTTAAGGTATCCGTATGAGTCGCCCGAGAAAATAAGCTGCCATACAAAGTAGATATTTCCTGCCATGGACGGCGCATAGAAAACGAGCGTAAACACTGTTTTAAGCACAGGATGCAGCTCATTTATAAGCCAAGCAAGCATAAAGCTGAGCGCATAGCTTAGTGGACCTGTAAAGATTGCGAAAATAAGCGTAGTTCTGATTGAGCCGATAAAAACGTCATCCTCAACGAACATTGCGTAGAAGTTCTGGAGTCCGATAAATTTGGGCGGAAAATGAGCCATATCGAAGTCCGTGAAACCCATAGGAAGCGACATTATAACGGGAATAACCGTAAACACAATGAAAAATATCATAAACGGGGCAAGCATAAAATAGCAAGTCTTGTTTCTGTTCATTTCATGGAGCGTGTAACGGAAATTTTCCTTAAAAGTATGTTTCTGTTCGCTTCTCAGTAAAATTTCTTTTTTCTGAGTTTGTTCAGCCAAAAGTAAACCCTCCTATCTTTAAGTATCCAAGCCGAGATTTTCACGTTTTCTCGTAATTTCGTTATTAATATCGACATTATAGAGCCTGAGGGTTTCTCTCGGGTTCTCCTTGTCGTTAACAACAGCACGGAAAGCGTTCATAATGCTTCGGGTTACAACGTAAGAAGACGGAATAATAGGAATTTCTTCGAGCTGATTCATCTGATTAAGAATCTTTTTAAGGTCATTCTTAGACCAGTTAAGCTTTTGGAGAGCTTCCATATTAGCGGCCTCAAAACGTCCGAGAGGGCCCATAACGCCTTCAACGTTCTGACCGTATTCAACCATTGTATCGGTTTCTGTGAACCACTTGATAAAGGTCCATGCGGCATCGACATTCTTGCAGTCGCGAAGAATAATTGCGCCCGAGCCGTTGGAGTTTGCCGCATTTGAGATTGTTCCGTCCTCCTGAACAGTGCCGGGAACGGCGCAGAAATCCCAAAGTCCCTTAATTTCGGGAGCGGCGGTATTAAGCTGATTATAGAATGTACAGTAATTCTGAATAACGATAGGAGCTTCACCTGTTCTGAAACGAGTAAATGCGTCATATGTCTGGTCAAACTGGTAAACGTTGTAGAAATCAGTCCATGTAGCGAAAGCGTCAACTGCAGCCTGGCTGTCAAAGTTTGTTGCCGTCTGATCCTCGTTATAATAGTTTGTTCCCGACTGGAGCATAAGCAGAGCAAAGGTGTGACCGGATTCTGTTGCAGGCGAAACGGCAGTACCGTTTACGTTACCCGGAAGAACAAGACCCGGCTGCATATACTTACGCTGAATTGCGGGGAGCATATCGATAAGCTCATCCCACGTTGCGGGAGGTTCGGAAATGCCAACCTCGGCAAGCATATCCTTACGATAGAACATCATCGGGAATGTTTGAGTCAAAGGAATGCCGTAAACATTGCCGTCATATGTGTACATAACGGTAGCATTCTCCTGGAAACGAGCGGCAACCTCCTCATATCCGTCAAGGTTATTAACGGGCTGGAGCAGACCTCTTATTGCAAGGTTTACAGGGAATTCGCCGCCGATAAAGAGCGCAACGTCAGGGCCTTTTCCCGCAAGAACCGCTTCCATAATTGTACCTTGAACAAGGTTAATGGAAACATCGATTCCATATTCCGTAGAAAATTCCGAATCAGTCATCTGCTTGATAACGTTTGTCTGGTCACGACCGATTCCAACCCATACATTAATCGAATCCTCGGTTACATCCGAAAGGACAGTATAGTCCTCAAAGAACGAACCCCAAAGCGCCTGTACGCCAAAGGCAAAGCTCTTGAAGAAGTTCTTCTTGGATGAAGTAACCTCTGAATCAGCCGGAACAAGCTCGATAAAGTCAATTTCAAGGGGCTGGCTTCTGTACTGACGCATCCATGAGGAAACGGCAGAAACGTTATCCTTTATTCCGCTTGAAGAAATATAATCGGGGATTTTGTTAGGCTTAGCTACGCACTTATCAAGCACATCGGCAAGACGATCGAGCGCAGCAGCTTCGGAGCCTTCAATTCCCGCAAGCTCTTCGATAGCGGCACGAATTTCTCTAAGCTCTGTGGATATTTCGGTAAATACATCAAGAAGCTCAGGAATTTCCTTATGAACATAGTAGTCTGTATACTTATCGGGTGAAGGGCCTGTAATCATAAGGATTTGCATATAATACTGGTTAGCTGTATAAACGATACTGTCCAGTCTACGCATATATTCACCGATTTCGCCCGGGATACATTCAAGCGAGAGAGTGTGCTTACCCGCATCAAGATAGAGGTAAGCGGGGTCGCCGTCTTCATCCTCGGGAACAACGGAAGTCCAATCTGCATCGTAATAGAATTTAATTTGAGCGAAAGCATCATTGGGAACTTCACCGTCAATATAGAGCCTACGGTTGGAATAAAGACCTCTCAGCTCATTTTGGCGGGATTTAAGGTTGATTTTATAATATCCTGCTGTTTCAACATTAATTTCCCAAGTAATAGTCTGACCCGAAGTATCCCACGTACCGTCGCCGACGGTATTATAGCGTTGTTTTGTAGGATTTGAAGGTTCGGTAAGATAATTTCCTCTGTCATATGTAGGGAAAAGGGTCTGTGAGTTGGTATAGGCATAATGTTCGCCCTGAACCTTTATGGTTTCAGCCCCTGCGTTCTGCGCAAGCTCACTTTCGGAAGGCTTCACATACTCCTCATATCCGCTTTCGTTATATATTTTCACATATTCGATAGCAATCATTGCTCTTTCGGACTCAAGGGAGATTATATGTGTACCCTCATCAAGGGCGAAAAGGAGCGGTTCATTGAAAAGACCATCCTCATCCTTAAAAGCGGTTGTAGTCCACATTGGCATTTCAACCTGGGGAGGTCGGATTTCGTTATCCTTTGAATCAGTAGTAATTGGGTATGCACTCGTCCAAATTCTCGGGATATTAACACGGGTAGCGGTATCATACGGAGATACGCCGTCAAGGAGGACAGAAACCTCGGACGTTGTAGTGCCGCCCTCAATTTGGTAGTAAGACATTTCAATGCTGTACGCCCCTGTTTCGGGAACATCGACCTCAAAATCGAGCGTACCTTCCTCATTGGACCAAATGATAACATTGTCCTTGCCTTCATATGTACCAACTTCAACCTCGGCATCGTCGGATGCGCCGACATAGGTCATGTAGACCTCCTTATCGGGGCGAGCCATATCGGCAATCTCGTCATAATAATCGCTGTAGGTTTTTTGCTTGACGAACAGCGACGTTTCCTCCTCATCATCGGAGGAATCGGTCGGGGAATCGACCGCAGTCGCAGCGGAGTCGGCATCGGTATCGGTTTCATCCGCAGAAGCAGGAACCGCGGAAAGCATTGTAACGCTCAAAAGCAACGCCAAAACCGCCGATACAGTTCTCCTTAAATTTGATTTTTTCGACAACAGATAGACCACCTTTCATATAAAATCGCAAATATCTGTCTTGTCAAACTCAATTAATGCGGCACAGAAAATGTGTAAAACGTATGTTAATACTCTAAAAGTTCTGTACACATTAACTGAAAAAATACTGAGTTGTATATTAATTATATCAATTTGCATAAGCCTTGTCAAGGATATATGAATAATTTTGTTAATGATTCTGCTTTTATTAATATTTGGTGCTTATATTTCCAAAATCAAGCGTACTAAAACGTTTTCGATTAGGCATATGGACTACACAACATTACCTTAGATTGTGATTTTGCACAAAAATCATATATTTTATGAATTCCCACCTCAAAAAATAAAGACTGCCAAACAAATTTACAGGCAGTCCTTATTTTTCATTTCATCTTATTTTTAATGTCATTTTAATAGGTTTTGGATATAACTCACGGCTGATTTTCCCCACCCCTTTAGGCGGGAAAGCATACGGTTCTTCAGTTAGGGAAAGAATTTTCCCGCTGAATCCCCCAATGAGCCGACAACCCTCAATGCTTGCATCATTCAGTATGTCATCTTCTTTGATTTTTCCATATTATTTCGGAAACATACGTAACCTATCCTGTGGATGAAGCCTATGCAATAAATAAGTATTCCTGCGCCGAATTTTACCGCAGCCCGTATGCAGAGCAGTCGGTACCATTTACCAGTAATGGGCTTTTATTCCATATGCATCCCATTTTATTCCATTTTCTGCTATTCACGGAACATCATACTGCAGCCACTGTCCTATACTAATGTTATGTCAAATCCCCCTATCAAATACCGAAACCGCAATAAAAAAGCCCCACAGGCA
>JAJQIG010000036.1 GCA_021199335.1 Oscillospiraceae bacterium
CTAATTGGGTAATCGCAAAGGACTGTACTTTGCTTGACAAGACTGTCAAAAGCATAATTTGCGGCATAAACGTTAACCCGTTTGACGGGTTTTTAAGGGAGTAAAGCATTCTCGGATAAAAAATGTCGGTAGGGACAAGCCGAACCGACAGTAAAGAATCCTCGGGAACTTTAAACGCAGTCTATGGCATTGTTCGGCATAGACCTTATTCCCATATTTTAAGCGAGCCTTTCATATAGCCCCTTACGTCAAATCCGTAAACCTCGGAGAGCCTTTCCGAGCGGCAAACCTCGGCGGCATTGCCCGACAGCACGCATTTTCCGTCATTCATAAGCATCATTCTGTCCGAAAGCGAAGCCGCAAGGTTAAGGTCGTGGAAAACACCGACAACCGTTTTCCCCCCCGACGCCCATTCCCTCAGAATTTCTAACAGCTTGAGCTGATATTTTATATCGAGGTGGTTTGCGGGTTCGTCAAGGAAAATGATGTCAGGCTCCTGCGCAAATGCCCTTGCAAGAAAAACACGCTGAAGCTGTCCTCCCGAAAGCTCTGTAATAAGCCTGCTGCGAAGATCGGTCGTTCCTGTTTGTTCAAGGCATCGTTCCACAGCTTCACGGTCAGCTTTTGATGTTCCGAAGCCCTTGCTTCTTGCGTATCGGCCGAGCATAACGGTGTCAAAAACGGTAAAATCGGCATATTCTCCGCCCGCTCCCGTTTGGGAAAGCAGAGCAGTTCTGCGGGAAAGCTCCTCACGTTTTAGGCCGCTTATTTCCTCCCCGTTTATTTTTGCGCTTCCGCCGCGGTAGGGAATTATTCCGCACAGAGTGCGGAGAAGCGTTGTTTTCCCACAGCCGTTAGGGCCTGTTACCGAGAAAATTTCTCCCGCATTTACGGAAAAATCAATGCCCTTTACCACATCGCCCCCACTGTAGCCGCAGGAAAGATTTCTTACCTCAAGCATTTATTTCCCCTCCGTTCTGCGCTTAAAGAAAACGAACGCAAAAAACGGCGCTCCGATAAGCGATGTCACAACGCCCACTGGCAGCTCGTTCGGGACAATAACCGTTCTTGCCGCAAGGTCGCACAGCACCATAAAAATTCCGCCCGTTACAGCGGACATGGGGATAAGAACCTTATGCTTTGCGCCGAAAATTTTTCTTGCGATATGCGGTGCGATAAGGTCAACAAAGCCGATTACACCCGCAAACGAAACCGCCGTTCCCGAAAGGACAGCGCTTACAACAAGCAGAATTGTTTTCTTTCTCCCCGTATTAAGCCCGACCGACTGCGCCTGTTCATCTCCGAATGTAAGAATATCAAGCTCACGGGAATTAAGCATAAGAATCACCATACAAACGGCAAGCATAACAAGCATCATTCCGTCATAATTCCATCCTCTGCCCGCAAAGCTGCCGTTTTGCCACCTCATAAGCTGCTTGTACTTCTCATCGGCCGCGCTTGCAATAAGAGTTACCACTGCGCTTATAAAAAGCGATAGTACCATACCCGTCAGAACAACCGTGCTGCTTTGCAGACTGCGGTCAAGCCTTTTAGCGAACGCAACCATAAAAAACATTGCGGCAACGGCAAAAATAAGTCCCGCAAAGGCAACGGTAAAGCTCCCGAAAAGACTTATTTCAAAAACAATGACAAGGCTTGCCCCAAGGGATGCGCCGCTCGATGTTCCGAGGGTGAACGGCGATGCAAGCGGATTATTCAGCACCGACTGAACCGCCGCACCGCTCGCCGCAAGAGCCGCTCCGACAAGAAACGCGAGGAAAACCCTCGGCATTCTCACCGAAAAAATAATGCTCACATCCGATTGAGGAACATAATCGGGCAGGGCTGTTCCGAAAATCTTGTTTTCTATAACCGCAAAAATATGGCTTGGCGGAACAAAAACACTTCCAACGCATATTCCGACTGCAATAACGGCAAAAACCGCCGCAGCGGATGCGATGGTAAGCGCTGCTGCTTTTTGGACGCTCATTCTCCGTAAATCTCGGGATATACAGCCTTTGCAACGGCATATATTCCATCGACTATATTCTGGGATGGGCGGCTTGTGGCGTTGGAATCAACCTGATAAACATCACCGTTCATAACCGCAGTAATAACCTCCCAGCCCGCACGCTCCTTTATCTCGTTAAAATCATAGCCGTCATACATAACATTTGTAATAATAACATCGGGGTTTGCGGCAATTACGGTTTCTTCGGAGTTGGAAATCCAGCCCTCCTCATCGCCGTAAATGTTTTCCGCACCGATAAGGGTGAGAATTTCATCGATAAACGTGCCCTTTCCGCAGCTGTAAAGATAGGGTGCCGCACCGATTTCAAAGTAAACCGATTTCTTTTCGGCAGTCGAAGCCTTTGATGTTACATCTTCAACGGCGGCATCGATGTAAGCGATAAGCTCATCGCCCTTTTCCTCCGTGCCCGTATATGCGGCAAGAAAAGCAATGTCGTCCTTAATTGAATCTATTGAGGTTGAAGAAGGGATATAAACCACGTTAATTCCCGCTTCTTTAAGCTCCTTGTATGGGTCGCTGCTGCCGGTTTCGGAAATTCCGTTTATAATAACGGCATCGGGCGAAAGAGAAATAAGCTCTTCGGCGTTAAGGTTGTAGAAATCGAGAGTGCAGACATCGGGGTTAATTCCATCAACATCTGCGGAATAAACATCTGCGGCAATGATTTTGTCGGCAACGCCAAGTCCCGATAAAATTTCGGAAACAGAGGGAGCGGCGGAAATAATGGTATTAAGCTCATCGGGAACGGTTATCGCATTGCCCTCCCTGTCGATAATTACATTTTCGGCGGCGGATTCGGTGTCGGCGGAAAGCTCGGTAACCTCAGCGGTTTGAACCTCCGTTTCATCGGCTTCCGTTATTTCCGAGGTAGTGATTACTCCTCCGTCCGATGTTTGATTTGCGTTATTGCAGGCTGTAAGTGCAAGCGAAAGAGCGCCCGCAAGAATGAGTGATAAAAGCTTTTCGGTTTTCATAATATAAACTTCCTTTCCCGCAAAAAATCCGAAGCTCCCTGTCGGCGGCGCTGTCGCAGATAAAATCTCCGCAGCATAACCGATTTGAGGTCGGAATTATTTTGCCTTTAAACGGATGTAAGTATAACATAATTTTCGTTGTATGTCAAATTGGCAGATTTTATTCCGCAGATTACAAGGGGGAGAGTATATACCCTTAAAAATGGCATTTTACTGATAAAGTGACACAAAAAAACTGCGCAAGCACGTTATTTAACGCACCTACGCAGTTCATACTATGGTCGGAGTGACGGGACTTGAACCCACGGCCTCTACCACCCCAAGGTAGCGCGCTACCAATCTGCGCCACACCCCGACAACGCTATATATTATACTACATATACATTATTTTGTCAAGGGTTTTGGGAAAAATATTTTATTTAAATATTTTTGATATAAAATTGAACAAATAATATAGCCCGTTCACAAAAACGCCTAAATCAGTTCACCAAATACCCCCAAAGCAGTTCACCCCCGCCGCAGCAGCAGAGCCGCAGGGGAGTGCAACGGAGGAGTTATGGGAGCTGCTCGCAGCGATTGGGGATTGTGACGGAGATAACCGTTCCTTTTCCCACTTCGCTTTCAAGCGAAATTTCTCCGCCATGAATTACAGCGGCGTGTTTTACAATGGAAAGCCCCAAACCTGTGCCGCCCGTTCCCTTTGAGTGGCTTTTGTCAACACGATAAAATCTTTCAAATATCCTTGTCTGATGCTCCTTGGGTATTCCGATGCCGTTGTCCGAAACGGTGACAACGCAGCCGTTCTCCGTTTTCTTCAAGGTCAGCTCGGCTTTTCCGTTGTCCTTGTTGTAGGAAATCGCATTGTCGCACAGGTTGTATACCATCTCATAAAGAACGGATTCTATTCCGCAGACGGTGACATCATCAAGGCTTCCGCTCAGATTAACATTCCTGTTTTCGGCTTTTTCCTTCAGCTCCGCCATAATGCTTTGACATATGCGGTAAAGGCTTACATCCCCGAATTCGTTTGTGAATTTACCTTCATCAAGGCGGGAAACCTTAATTATATCCTCGATAAGGGCAAGAAGTCGTTTTCCTTCGGAGTATATTTTCTCGGCAAAATGCTTTATGTCCTCGGGCTTTACTATTCCGTTGGCGATTATCTCCGCCGCACCCATTATCGATGTAAGGGGAGTTTTCAGTTCATGCGAAACATTCGCCGAGAATTCACGCCGAAGCTGCTCCGCATTTTCACGGTCCGTAATATCCATAATGAACAGAACTCCGCTGTATTCGGACATATTTGTTACGGGGCTTGCCGCAAGACGGTATATCCTGCCGTTCTTTTCAAGAGTAGCTTCGCATTTTTTTCCGTCAAGAACGGACTCAACCGTATCAAGATATTCCTTATCACGGCAAAGGTGAGTGTACGAAGCGGTTTCATTGCTTCCGAGTATGCTTTTTGCGGCCGTATTTGCGGAGAGAATTACGCCGCCGTTCCCGAAAATAACCAAGCCCTCGCTCATGTTTTCGGTAATATACGAAAGCTCCGCCTTTTGGCTTGAGAGGGTTTCTATTTGCTTGTTTATGCGTTTGTTTTGTTTATCCATTCTTGTAAGAAGCGACGAAAGCTCGTCATAGGTATTGTTTGAAACAGGCTCGTCAAGGTCAAGCAGGTTTATCGGCTTAATTATTTCCTTTGTAAGAACCGCGGCTATAAACGCCGAAATGATGAATATGACTACAGCGGTCAGAACGATATACACAAGCAGATTCCCGAGGATACCCAAGGCACTTTTGGTCGTATCGGCAATGCGTATAATATCTCCGCTTTCAAGCTTTACGGCGTAATAATATGTTTTTTCGCCCAATGTATCCGAAGCCCTGACGGATGTTCCGACGCCATTGGATAAAGCCTGAGCGATTTCGGGACGGTCAAGATGATTTTCCATATTGTCCGTTTTGGAATAATTATCGTAAACGACCGTTCCGTCGGAGGAAATAAGGGTTATTCGGTTCTCGCTTTTCCTGCCGATTGCGGAAACATAGGTATATATTCTCTCATCGTCATCCTCAAGCATATTTATTGCGGAGGAAACAATATCGGATTCGTTTTTTACTTCGGCTTGAAGCTCTGAGGAAATAAATCTGTACATTACCCCCACTATGCAAAAAAGCGCAAGTAAAAGGGAAACAAATGCGCATAAAAATATGCTCCGAAATATACGTTTTTGCATTTTCATATTACATCACCGTTTATCTGTATTTTGTAGCCAACGCCTCGAACCGTCTTTATAATTTCAGAACAGCTTCCGAGCTTCTGCCTAAGGGTTCGGACATGAACATCGACAGTGCGTGTCTCGCCGATATTTTCATATCCCCAAATGTTCTCAAGAAGCATATCCCTTGTAACAACTCTTCCCGCATTCTTCATAAGGGTTTTTAAAAGCTCATATTCCTTTAACGTAAGCTCAACCGCTGTGTTATCGGCCGTAACAATGTGGCTTTCATCGTCAAGAACAATTTTTCCGCACCTGTATATGCTCTCGAGCGATTTTCCCGATGCTTTTTCGGCTCGCCTTATAACAGCCTTTATTCTTGCAACAAGCTCCATCATTCCGAATGGCTTGGAAATGTAATCGTCTGCGCCGCTGTCAAGCCCTTTTACCTTGTCATATTCGGAATTTTTCGCCGTTACCATAATAATGGGAATATCGGGGAATGCGGTTTTAAGCCTGTTAAGCAGGACAAGACCGTCCTCCCCGGGGAGCATTATGTCAAGCAGTATAAGCTTAGGGAATGCGCGTGTTTTAAGCGCATCGAAAAGCTCCTTTCCGTTCTCGAATCCCTTTGCTTCAAATCCTGTCGTTTGAAGGGTATAAATAACAAGCTCCCTTATACTGCTGTCGTCCTCAACATAATAAATCATCAGAAATCCCTCCTAACAGGGATGAACCCCTGTTACGGAAAATACTACCCATTCAGCAATGTTAGTCGCATGGTCGCCAATGCGTTCAAGATATTTTGCCGTCATGACAATGTCAAAAATTGTTTCGCCCTTTGCAGTATCCTCCGCTATCAGCTTTATTATATCACCTTTTACCTTAATAAACAAGCCGTCAATTGTGTCGTCCTCGGAAATAACCTGTTCCGCCATATGAATATCCTCTTTTACGAAAGCGTCAATGCTTTGGGTTACCATTTTAATCGCCGATTCAGCCATTTTTGAAATATCGCCGCTGCATTCCGCTCCCGCATCGTCAAGTCGGCAGTATTTAACAAGGCTTACAATATCAGCTGCCTGATCGCCTATCCGTTCCATGTCGGTTATCATTCTGAGAGCCGATGAAACCGTGCGCAAATCCCTCGCAACGGGCTGCTGGGAGAGAATAATCCTCATGCAAAGCGTTTCAATATCACGTTCCATTCGGTCAAGCTCCGCTTCGGTTTCCCTAACCGAGGAATCAAGGGATATATCGTTGTTTAAAAGCATTTTAACTGCCAAGGAAATTGCTGTTTCGCATAAAGCGCCCATTCTTACAAGCTCAGTGTTAAGCTTGCTGAGCTGCATTTCAAAATTATTTCGCATATTTACTGTACTCCTTGATTAACCGAAACGTCCCGTAATATAATCCTCTGTGCGCTTATCAACGGGCGATGAAAACAGCTTTTCCGTTTCATTATGTTCAATGATTTCGCCCAAGAGGAAGAAAACGGTTCGGTCGGATATTCTTGCTGCCTGCTGCATATTGTGGGTTACGATGACGATGGTGTATTTCTCTTTAAGGCTTACCGCAAGGTCCTCTATCTTTGTCGTTGAGATAGGGTCAAGAGCCGATGTGGGCTCATCCATAAGCAGAACGTCAGGCTCAACGGCAAGCGCCCTTGCAATGCACAGCCTCTGCTGCTGACCGCCCGAAAGACCCAATGCGCTCTTCTTGAGCCTATCCTTAAGCTCATCCCATATTGCGGCGTTGGTAAGCGAGCGTTCGACTATCTCATCAAGCTTTGCCTTTGAGTGAATGCCGTGCGTTTTGGGGCCGTAAGCAATGTTATCGTAAATGCTCATGGGAAACGGGTTCGGCTTTTGGAACACCATTCCTACCTTTTTGCGAAGAAAATTAACGTCCATGCCATTGTAAATATCGTCGCCGTCAAGAAGAACCTTGCCGTCAATAACGCATCCCTCAACAAGGTCGTTCATTCGGTTAAGGCTTTTGAGAAGGGTTGATTTTCCGCATCCCGATGGACCGATAAACGCAGTTATTTCACCTGCGGGAATGTTCAGCGAAACATTTTTTAAGGCGTGGAAATTGCCGTAATGAAGATTAAGATTTTCAATTTCAAACTTATCCATAAATTATCCTTTCGTGCCCTTTGTAATTTTGCCTGCAATAGCTGATGAAAGCATATTTATAAGTATAACAATAACAAGCAGAACCACAGCCGTTGCATAGGACTGCTCCGCCGCAAGACCCTCGTTCCATAATGCGTAAAGATGTATCGCAAGTGTTCTGCCCGAGCCCATAACGCTTTTCGGCACCTGCGCCACAGTTCCCGCCGTGAAAATAAGCGCTGCGGTTTCTCCGACAATTCTTCCTATGGAAAGAATAATGCCCGAAAGTATTCCGGGAACAGCAGGGGGGAGGACTATCCTGAACACAGTGCGAAGCTTTCCCGCACCGAGCGCAAAGCTTCCCTCACGGTAGCTGTCGGGAACGCTTTTGAGCGCCTCCTCCGTTGTTCGCATTATAAGCGGAAGTATCATTATTGCAAGCGTAAGCGCACCCGCCAGTATGGAATATCCCCATTTGAGCCTTACAACAAAGAAAAGGTAGCCAAACAATCCGTAAACAATTGAGGGAATGCCCGAAAGGGTTTCCGTTGTAATTCCGACTATACCGACAAGCTTGTTTCCCCTCTTTGCATATTCCACAAGGTAAATAGCCGAGAAAACACCGAGAGGCACCGCAACAACAAGCGCAAGCAATACAATTGTAACGGTGTTTACAAGGGCAGGGAACAGCGAGAGATTATCCGTTGTATATTTTGTTTCAAAAAGGCTCAGCGAAAGGTTCGGTACTCCTTTGTAAAGTATGTAAATTATAAGGCTTATGAGCGCCAAAATGGTTATTCCCGCGCAAAGCCATACAGCCGCTCTGAGCAGCAGCGACTGTATCTTCTGTCCTGAAATTTTGTATTTGGGCTTCGCCTTTGTCATTGACACAGCGATTGAAGATGAATTATCACTCATTTTTTTATTCTCCCATCACTTTTCCGATGCTGTCCTTCTCTTTATTGCGGAGAACGACAGGTTTATTATCAGAATAAATACGAACAGAACAACGGCTGTTGCTATGAGAGCTTCACGATGCAGGTCGGCGGCATAACCCATTTCAAGCACAATGTTCGCCGTCATGGTTCTTACTCCCTGGGTAAGCTTTTGCGGAAGAACCGCCTGATTTCCCGCAACCATTACAACTGCCATAGTTTCCCCGACAGCTCGTCCTATTCCCAGAATAACTCCTGCGAGAATTCCCGATTTTGCGGCAGGGAGAACCGCAAAGAATACGCTTCTCTCATGGCTTGCGCCAAGGCCGAGCGAACCCTCGTAATAGCTTTCGGGAACAGCCCTCATTGCGCTTTCGGATACTCCGATTATTGTCGGAAGAATCATTATCCCCAAAACCACCGATGCGGCGAGCATACTTGTTCCGCTTCCGCCGAAGAGCTTTCTTATTATCGGAACAATTACCATAAGTCCGAAAAATCCGTAAACCACCGAGGGAATTCCCGCAAGCAGCTCAACGGCAGGCTTGATTATTTTATATGCCTTTTTGGGGCAGAAGAAAGCCATAAAAACCGATGTAAGTATACCTATTGGAACGCCGATGACTATTGCCCCCGCAGTAACGTAAAGGCTGCCTATTATCATCGGGAATATCCCGTAGGTGTTGTTTGACGGCTTCCATGCTGTTCCGCCAAGGAAATTTCCCACGCCAATCTCCGCAATGGCGGGTATTCCGTTTGCGAAGAGGAATATACAGATAAGCGCCACTGCGACAATTGATATGCACGCCGAAAGAGCAAACACAAGCTGCATTGATTTTTCCTTAAAATTATTCATTGCATTCCTCTCAGTTCATGAGCGACTCCCAAGTGGTTATTTCGCCGACATAGATACCCTCAACCTCGGACGATGTAAGCTCATCCACGGGGTTGTCATTGCTTACTATTACAGCTATTCCGTCAAGAGCAATAGCGGTTGAAGCTGCGCCGCTTGCGGTTTCGCTGTCCTTTAGCTCACGCGATGCCATTCCGATGTCGCATATGCCCTCAATTGCGCTGTTTACGCCCGTTGTTGAATCGCTCTGGTTGATTTCGATGGAAACATCGGGATTGATTGCTATGTATGCTTCCTTGAGCTTTTCCATAACAGGTGTTACGGATGATGAGCCCGCAACGGTAATTGTTCCGCTCTGCTTTGCTCCCGAATAGCTTTCGGCATCGGAAACGGAGATGTAGTTTTCCTCCTCGATAACAGCCTGACCGTCAGCGGACATAATGAAGTCAATGAAATCCTGAGCAAGAGGAGATATTTCCGACATCGTTACAATGTTAAACGGACGTGAAATGGTGTAGGAGCCGTCCTTGATATTGTCAACGGTAGCGTCTGTTCCGTCAATCTGCAAAGCCTTTACGCTGTCGTCAAGCGAACCGAGGGATATGTAACCGATAGCATATTCATTCTGCGAAATGCTTGTTTTCATTACGCCTGTGCTTTGAGTAATGGTTGCGGTGTCGATTGTGCGGTCAACCTTTTCGCCCGATTCATCCTTCTGCTCAATTCCGAAAAGCTCAATGAATGCTCCTCTTGTACCCGAACCGTCCTCACGGGAGATTACGGTAATCTCGGTTGTTGAATCAAAATTGCTGTTTGAGGAAACTGCGGCTGCGGTTGTTTCGTCCGATGCATTGTTAGCGTTAGCTGTGGTGCTGTCCGATGTATCGCTGCTTGTTGAACCGCAGGCTGACATTGTTCCTGCAATAAGTATTGCTGCCGTAAAAGCAATTGTCTTTTTTTCCATGGTATTCATAATAGTACATCCTTTCAAAATTCAATAGTACCTTTATAGTACGTCTAATATAATAATCTTCCAATGTAAAATGTGAAACCGCAGTCAAGTTAAATCTATGTAAAATGCAAATTATTTAAAAAAATATCCCCGAATAACCAAATTCGGACAAGCCAAGCCTGGTATTCGGGGAGAGTTATGGAACCGCTTATGCGGATTATCTGTTCTTGTACCATTCACGGACAATGTTTTCCGCTTTTTTGCCGTAAATCGAAAATCCACGCTCGTTTTTCTGCTTTGGAATAAAGGTGTACCAATCCCACCAGAAAAAGCCGCCGAACCATTCCTCATCGGACATGGTTTTAAGTGCGGATTCATAGAAATTTGCCTGTTCATCCTCATCATAGGGGAAATCCTTGTGTGTAAAATCCCAAGGCATCATGGCGCAGCCCCTTGCGCTCCTGCAGCCGATTTCCATAAAGATAATTTTCTTTCCGCCGTTCTCCTCGGAAATTTCACGAAGCTGCTGTTTGGTTTTTTTCCAAGCCATGCACATATTCTCAAGGCTTTCCCCGGGCGTTTCCGCAACGGGGTAATATGCCGAAGTGCCGATATAGTCAACTGCGTCAAACCATTTTATGTTCCGTTCCTTGCCGTGGTTTGCGTTGTAAACAAGCTCTCCGCCGTAAATTTTCCGTACATCGGCAATAAGGCTTCTCCAGTAGTCCTCCTTGCGCTCTGTTCCGAGCATCTCACAGCCGACGCAAAGCATTTCGCAGCCTTTATCCTCGGCAATTTCCGCATAATGGCAGATAAAAGCGTTGTAGCAGGAAAACCATTCCTTCCAGTAGTCAACATCGCCGCAATCCGCTTCGGGAAATCCGATGTTTGCCCTCCATGTGCCATCGGCGCTGTTAAGCAGTGGCTTCAGGCAGACCTTCAGCCCAAGGGATTTGAGCTTGTCAATCGCACGGCAAAGCTCCTTGTCCGTGGCGGTTCTGCGGTAATCAAAGCCGAACGAGGTTGAATAAAAATGCTCCTGGTAAACCGTTATCACAAGGCAGACCCAGTTTCCGCCAAGCGAAGCAAGCGCTTCCATAGATTCGTCCGCTTCGGGCTTTGTAAACATTCCTTTTCCTGCGTTATATCCGTAGGTGAATCCTTTTATATCCATTTTTATCATCCTTTGCATATTTTAATAAGGTAATTCCGAGTCGTTTTTTCGCCTTTGCTCGCTCTCCCTTTTGGAAAAGACGCAGCCGCAGTAATTTTGGCGATACATTCCGTATTGTGCGGAAAGCTCTGTTGAACGCTTGAAGCCGTTCCGCTTTTTGAAGTCGGATGTAAGGTGCTTTACACCGTAGATTTTTTCAAGCTCCTCGCCGATTTCGTTAAGCTTTGCGGCATTTTTATGCGGACTTATTGAAAGTGTCGTTGTGAAGAAATCAAACCCCTCCTCGGCGGCAAGCCTTGCGGTTTCCTCAAGCCGCAGACGGTAGCAGGCAAAGCAGCGTTTCCCACCCTCGGGAATCCCTTCAAGACCCTTTACCGCTTCATAAAAGCGTTCCGAGCAGAAGCCTATATCCCTAAAGCCGACAGGATTTTTAAGGGGCATTTCGGAGATAAGCCGTTTCTGCTCCTTGATCCGCTTGAAAAATTCTTCCTTTGGGTAGATGTTGGGGTTATAATAAAAAACGGTTATCGAAAAATATCCCGATAAATATTCAAGCACATAGCTCGAGCATGGCGCGCAGCAGCTGTGAAGAAGCAGCTTCGGCGGATTATCGGGGGAAACGGACGATATAATTTTATCAAGCTCAAGCTGAAAATTGCGTTTAATCGGCTGATTCGTCATTGCTTTTCTCTCCGTTCGTGATTATTTTGCCGCAGGAATCGGAATAAGGGCAGTTCCCGCAGCCACCGCAGGGATTTTTGCGCCTTACCATATAAATAACGGCGCAGAATACGGCAAAAGCAATTATTCCCAAAGCAATCCAGTCAGCGGCGTTCATAATATCGCACTCTCCTTTATAAAACAATCAGTTTTCCGACATTATAGACTATGAAAGAAACCGCCCACGCTATTCCGCATTGGGCAATGCATATCCCCAAAGCCGAAAATCCGCTGTTAAGCTCACGCCTTACCGCCGCAATTGCGGCTACGCAGGGGGTATAAAGCAGCGTAAATGTAAGAAAGCTCAGCGCCGTGACGGGCGTAAAAATTGTTCCGAGGACAGTTCCGAGCTCCGCCGCGCTTGACCCTGTAAGGACAGCAAGGGTTGAAACGACCGCTTCCTTTGCTGTAAATCCCGTAATAAGCGCCGTTGAAACCCTCCAGTCGCCGAAGCCGAGCGGCGCAAGAATGGGGGAAATTATCATCCCTATTGCCGCAAGAAGGCTGTCGGAGCTGTCTGAAACAACGTTGAACCGAATGTCAAACGTCTGCAGGAACCATATTACAATCGAAGCCGTAAAAATTACCGTGAATGCCCTTTGAAGAAAGTCCTTCGCCTTATCCCACATAAGCATACCGACGCTCTTTGCGGATGGCAGTCGGTAATTCGGCAGCTCCATTACAAAAGGCACAGGGTTGCCCCTAAAGTGGGTTTTGTTCATAATAAGTCCGCTTATAACGCCTACGAGCATACCGCCTATGTAAAGCCCGACCATAACAAGCGCCTTGTATTTCGGGAAGAAGGCTTGGGTGAAAACGGCATAAATCGGGAGCTTTGCACTGCAGCTCATAAACGGCGTAAGAAAGACGGTCATTCTTCGGTCACGTTCGGAGGAAAGGGTTCTTGTCGCCATAATAGCAGGAACGCTGCAGCCGAAGCCTATTAGCATCGGCACGAATGAACGCCCCGAAAGTCCGATTTTTCGCAGCAGCTTATCCATAACAAAAGCAACCCTCGCCATATAACCGCTGTCCTCCAGCATTGAAAGGAAGAAAAACAGCGTTACAATTGTCGGAAGAAAGCTGAGAACGCTTCCCACACCTGCGAAAATTCCGTCAATAATAAGGCTGTGAACAACGGGATTCAGCCTATAAGCCGTCAAAGCCTTATCCGTTGCTTCGGTAACAAAATCAATTCCCGTGCTGAGCAGGTCGCTCAAAAAAGCGCCGACAACATTGAACGTAAGCCAAAAAATAAGCAGCATTATAAGTATGAACAGGGGAATTGCAAGATATTTACCCGTAAGAATCCTGTCTATCGCAACGCTTCGTGCGTGTTCCTTGCTCTCATGGCATTTAACAACGGTTTCGGAGCATACCTTTTCAATAAAGCTGTATCGCATATCGGCAAGGGCGGCGTTTCGGTCAAGTCCTGTTTCACGCTCCATTTCGGTAACGCTGTGTTCAATCATATCCCTCTCGTTTTCGTTTATCTTCAGCTTTTCAAGAAAAAACGGATCCTGTTCAACAAGCTTTGTCGCAGCGAAACGGGGGGATATTCCGACAGCTGCGGCGTGATCCTCAATAAGGTGGGTTACGGCGTGAATGCAGCGATGAACCGCCCCGCTGCAAAAGTCCTTTCGTGTCGGGCGAATCTTTTTTTCGGCAATCTCGGTTATCTCCGATACAAGGTCGTCGATGCCCTCGTTCTTTGCCGCGCTTATGGCAACAACAGGAATTCCCAGACTTGCGGAAAGCTTTTGAACATCTATTGTTCCGCCGTTATCCCTAACCTCATCCATCATATTAAGCGCAAGAACGGTCGGAATGTTCATTTCAAGCAGCTGCAGGGTAAGATATAGGTTGCGTTCAATGTTTGTCGCATCGACAATGTTGATAATTCCATCGGGCTTTTCATTAATAAGGAAGTCCCTTGTAACAATTTCCTCGCTCGAATATGGGCGAATGGAGTAAATTCCCGGCAGGTCGACAACCTCGCAATTTTTGACATTGCGAATGCTGCCGCTTTTTCTGTCTATAGTAACTCCGGGGAAGTTTCCAACGTGCTGATTTGAGCCTGTAAGACGGTTAAAAAGCGTGGTTTTTCCGCAATTTTGATTACCTGCAAGAGCAAGAATCACAGAGTATCAGTCCTTTCGTGTTTCGGCAGTATCAAGGGGAGAGATTTCTATCCTTTTTGCATCGTCAAGGCGTATTGTAAGCTCATATCCCCTTAAAAAAAGCTCAATTGGGTCGCCCATAGGGGCAACCTTGCGAACCATAACCGCGGTTCTCGGGATAAGTCCCATGTCAAGCAAACGGCATCTCAGCGCACCATCGCCGCCAACGGCGGTAATAACGGCGGAAGAGCCTGTTTCAAGCATATCCAAGGTCATAAGCATAAATCTCCATTAATAAAAGTATTTCACACAAGGAATATTATACTACCTGTTCGGCGTAATGTCAAATATTTGCTAAAGATTTCTGTGTTAAGTATAAGCAAGCCCTAAAAATTTGTCAATGCAGCCGAAAATATGACTGATACCGATGTACCGCCCCTTAGAGGGCGCAGGGAAGGCGGTAAATTGAATTATTTGTCGTCAGACTGGAATACTTTCAGTGTAATTTTGAGCGTAATTTAAAAAATTATACTTCGAAAAACGCCGCCGTTTTCGGCGGAACAGCTGCTATGCCGTCCTGCCGATTAATTTTTCCGCCAAACCGATATATCTCTTTTTTGAGTGTATGCCCACACTCGAACCTTGCTTCTCGGTCAGCGGGATTGATTATAACCAATATCCGCTCTGATTCGCCGCTTCTGAGAAAAGCCAGGGGATAAGCATTTTTTTCTGCAAAAACAAACTCAATCTCACCCTTGCTTTGCAAAGCGGTGTGACACTGCCTTATTGCTATCAGTCGTTTTATTTCGCTCCTTAGGGAGCTTTCATCAGCCATCTGCGCTTTTGCTGTAGGACGGTCCTTGCTTTCGTCCTGCTTTATGTATAGGCGCTCCTTGGGAGCGGAGCTGAATCCCGCATTAGTGGTATCATCCCATTGCATGGGTGTGCGTGAGCCTGTCCTGTTGTATCCGCCCTCAACGGATGTCAAGCCCTCAACATACCTCATTCCGATTTCATCGCCGTAGTAAATGAACGGCGCGCCCGGCATCGACAGCAGGAATGCAAAAGCAATCTTCAGATTATCGCCGCGGATTGAGCGTGAAAGCCTGTCCATATCGTGGTTTCCTGAGGGTATACATATAAGTCCTTTCCGTTCGGATTTTTCGTAATTTTCTTTATATTTAGCCACAAACTCCGAAATGTCGCCCCTGCCCCTATCGGAGAAAAACGGCTCGGCGCAGCGGAACAAATCGTTGTAATGCGACGGCCCGAAATGTAAAAGGAAATCCATGTGGAAACCGCCCTGCAGGCTTTTGTCAGGCTCTCCCCATTCAGAAACCATAGCAGCGGAGGGGAATTCTTCATCAAGAAATTTTCGGATATTTCGCCACAAGGCAATTGTCCCTTTTCCGTCCTCATCATGCTTTACAAGCGAGCCTGCCATATCAACACGGAAGCCATCGCAGCCCATTCCAAGCCAAAAACGCATTATATCCTTTAGCGCTTCTCTTGTGGCAATTGCCCCATCGCTGTCCATGCTCAACTGCCACGGACGGCAAGGCGCATAGTAACCGTAATTTAACGCAGGCTGATGAGAGAAAAAATTAACGGCGCAGCTTCCGTCACGGTCGGAAATTCCACGAAGCGAACCGTAGCCTGTCGGTTCTTCCCAAATGCTGTCAGTCCAGATATAGCGATCGGTGTACTCGTTTCGTTCCGATTTCATCGACTGCTTAAACCACTTATGCTCAACAGAGGTGTGCCCCGGTACAAGATCGAGCAGAATATGCATATCACGATTGTGAACCTCGTTAAAAAGTCTTTTAAGATCCTCGTTTGTGCCGTATCTGGGGGCGGTTTTGCAATAATCGGAAACATCATATCCCGCATCGCCGAAGGGCGATTCAAAGCAAGGGTTCATCCATATGGCGTTGCAGCCAAGCTCTTTAATATAATCAAGCTTGCTTATTATTCCGTCAAAGTCGCCTATTCCGTCAGCATTACTGTCGCAAAAGGACTGGGGATAGATTTCGTAAAACACTGCGTTGTCAAGCCACGCCGGCTGTTTTGCCGCATTCATATTTTTTTCTCCTTTTAAATGAAATATTCTTGCATAGGACTGCCTTTTATGATATAATACTGTAAAATAGTGCTTATTTCTACTATGATTCTATCAAATTATAATACTATTCTACTGTATGGAGTGATTCTATGAACAAAACCGACTCGGCAGAGAATCGCCGCCACTCATCCCCGCTTGTTCCGTTCAGCTATTATAAATGCCTTATCCCGAAGTATTTTTCATCAGTGCCTATGCACTGGCATTCGGAGTTTGAGATAAACTATATCCTTGAGGGCAGGATTAAATTTATATGCGGCGACGAAACGATTATAGCCGAACAGGGGGATATACTTATCGTTCCTCCCAATATGCTCCACGCTGTATTTCCATATGATGAATTTGAACAAAGATATGATACATTGGTTTTTTCCGCCGAAATACTCGGAGCAAACGAGAATGACCGCTGTTCGATTGAATGCGTGCGTCCGATTGTAGTCGGGGAATATAGCGTGGCTGTAAGAATTTCACATACCCATCAGTATTATAATGAATTAAAAACTACGATTGAAAACGTTTTTTCATGCGCTCGGGGCGATTCGGCAAGGCTTGATATGCTGCTCAAGAGTGAGCTGCTTAGGTTCTTTTGGCTATTGATAGATAACGGTGATATTTACCCCTCTCGGAACAGAGAAAATCAAAGCGAGGTTATAAGACCTGTGTTGGAGTATATTAACGAAAATTTCAGTGAAGATATAACTATAGAGCAGCTTGCCGCTATTGTTCATTTAAGCCCGAGTTATTTTATGAGCAGATTTCGCAAGGCGGCAGGGGTGTCGGCTATGGAATATGTTAATCATACCCGTATTAAAGCCGCCTGCCTCGCTTTACAAAATGATACGCTCACCTCGTGCGAAATTGCGTATGAATGCGGATTTAAAAATCTGTCAAATTTCAATCGGCATTTTTTGAGGATTGTAGGATGTACGCCCCGAGAGTATAGAAAGACTTTAAAAAATATGTCCGATAAATCGGAGCTGCTTGTGGGAATAATGCACGACTGATTGTTAATAAACCCTGTAAATTCCATATTTCTGTCGCCTATTGACGATGAAACAAAAAAATGGTATAATAAAGTGTGTGTCAGTGTAACATAAAAAGAGCGGGGAAACGACTGCCCCAAAAGGAAGTTTTAACCTATGAACAGTAAACTTATCGTTATAGACGGACTTGATGGAAGTGGAAAAACCACCCAGTTTGATATTATCCGTCGGGAGCTTGGGGAAAAATATAATGTAACCCCCATAAGCTTTCCCGATTATGATAAGCCTTCGTCAACCCTTGTGAAAATGTATCTTAACGGGGAAATTGCCGATAATGCGGCGGATGTCAACGCATATGCCGCATCAAGCTTTTATGCCGCAGACAGATATGTCAGCTATAAAAAATATTGGGAGAAGGGCTATCGGGACGGCGTAATCCTTGCAAGCAGATATGTTTCCTCAAATGCCATTCACCAAATGTCAAAGCTCCCTCGGGATGAGTGGGAGGACTATCTTAATTGGCTTGAGGATTATGAGTATAACAGGCTTGGTCTGCCAAGACCCGATTGCGTTGTTTTCCTCGATATGCCCGTTGAAATTTCCCAAAGGCTTATGACGGAGAGATACAACGGCGATGAAAGCAGGAAGGATATTCACGAATCGAATGTCGGATACCTTAAAGCCTGCCGAAAATCTGCGCTTTACGCTGCGGAGAAATGTGGCTGGAGCGTTGTGGAATGCAGCCGTGGCGGAAAACCGCTTTCGATTGAGGAGATAACCGAAAATCTCAGAAAAATTATATATGAAAAGCTGTAAAAATACTGCTTTACGATTTTGGGAGTATCAGTAAATGTTGGATTTCAGAAAAATTGAATTAAGTGATAAGGAATGGATAAACAGCCTGCTGAAAAAGTCCGATTTTATGGGCTGCGAATATTCCTTTGCAAATAATTTTGCGTGGCATAGGCTTTATGAAACCAAAATTTGCCGATATAAGGACTTCTACATCTCCTGCTCGGATAAATACGGCTTGAGGTTTACCTATCCCGCAGGGGAGGGCGACAGGAAGGAGCTTTTCATAACTCTCAGAAAATATGCCGAGGAAAGGAACAGCCCGCTGTTGATTTCATCCGTTCTGCCCGAAAATATCGCCCTTTTTGAGGAGTATTTTCCCGGGGAATTTACGGTTTCAAACGATAAGGCGGATTTCGATTATATTTATCTTGCGGAAAATCTGCGTTCTCTTAAAGGGAAAAAATATCACGGAAAACGCAACCACCTTAACCGTTTTTATGAGAATAACTGGATGTATAAGAGCCTTACCGATGCGGATTTTGACGACTGCATAGCATTCGCCGCAAAAAGCTATAACGATAATAACTCCTATGACAGCGAATCCTCCGTTGCGGAGCAGTTCGCCATAAATACATTTTTCAACTACTATAACGAGTTGAACCTTATGGGCGGAGTGCTGCGGGTGGATGGCAAAATCGCAGGGTTTACGATAGGCAGCCGCATAAATTCCGATACTATGGATACCCATATCGAAAAAGCGGAAAGCGGCATAAACGGCGCATATACCGCAATTATGAACGAATTTGCCAAGGATGCTTCCGTCGGTTTCACCTATATAAACCGAGAGGAGGATATGGGGATAGAGGGCCTGCGGAAATCCAAGAGATCCTATTGCCCCGAATTTCAGATTGTAAAAAATGTTGTCGCATTTAAATAAAAACGAAAGGACTTGAAGTATGATTTACGCTTTTCTTGCAGATGGATTTGAGGAAATCGAGGCGGTTACGGTTATTGATATTCTCCGCCGTGCGGGCAGGGAGGTTGTTTCTGTCGGAATCGGCGGAAAAAACGTGAGGGGCGCTCATGGAATTACCGTAAATGCGGATATTGACGATTCCGCCGCCGTCCTTGATGAAAAGCTTGAAATGGTGTTTCTCCCCGGAGGAATGCCCGGAACGATTAATCTTGAAAAATCCGAGTTTGTTCAGAAGGCTCTCGATTATTGTGCGGCGAACGACCGATATATTGCCGCAATATGCGCCGCTCCGTCCGTTTTGGGGCATAAGGGCATCCTTGAAGGGAAAAAGGCATCCTGTTACCCGGGCTTTGAAAAGGAGCTGAGGGGCGCAAACGTTTCTTTTGACGCGGTTTCGGTTGATGGAAAAATTATAACGTCAAGAGGGCCTGCAACGGCGGTAGCAATGGGACTTGAGCTTGCGGAGATTTTTACATCAAGGGAGGATGCTTCCAAACTCGGTGAGGGTATGATATGTATGTAAGCCCCCAAAATGATTCTTTTGATTTAAGGGAATATAAGAAGCGGCTGCGCAGCAGATTTAAAAAGATAAGAACGGATATGTCGGCGGAGGAAAAATTATCCCTCGATAGGAAAATCAGCGAAAGATTTCTTTCATCCGCAGTGTATAGGGAATCACCGATTCTTCTTTCCTATGTTTCAACGGAAATCGAAGTCGATACAAGGGAGATTATATCCGCCGCAATAAGCGGAGGAAAAATTGTCGCCGCTCCAAAATGCGTGGACGGCACAAGGGATATGGTGTTCTATATCATAAAATCATTGGGCGACCTTGAGTCGGGTGCGTTCGGGGTTCTTGAACCGAATCCCGATAAATGTGACCCGCTTCGCCGCTTTGATAAAGCGGTGTGCATTGTTCCAGCCCTTGCCTATGATATGGACGGTTACCGCCTCGGCTACGGAAAGGGATATTACGACCGTTATCTTTCGGCGCATAAGGGTCTGTACAGCGTTGGAATAGAGTATTGCAGCTGTACGGTTCAAAGGCTTGAAAGAGGAAAATTTGATGCCGCCGCAGATATGCTTATAACGGAAAAATACATTAAAACCTGCTTTTCGGCAAAAAAGTAAAGGGGAGAAGAAAGTGGATAATAACGAACAGAAAAACAATTCCCTCGATGAAATTCTCGAGAGTATAGATAAGGCGCAGTCGGACGGAGAATCCCCCGAAAGCGCCGTTTCGGATACCGCCGAGGTCGGTGCGGAGGAGCAGGCTTCTGCCGATAACCCCTCCGCAGTGCAAGAGCGGAACGAGTATGAACAGAATGGGCATGAACAGTATGGGCATGAACAGTATGGGCATGGACAGGGGCTTTCCGCAGATGAAGAGTCGGACAATCTCGATGCGCCGAACGATGAATCGAACGAGAAGGATGAGGAAAAACCTCGTGAGAAGCCGAAAAGGAAACGCCGCAGACGCAAGAAAAATCACGGACGTTTGATATTCGGCTTGGTTTTGACTGCAATAATTATCGCTGCGGCTATTCTCCTTGCGGCTTATGCGCTTAAATTCGCAAAGGAGTTTCTCGGAATAGGTAAATCCGATTTGGAAATTGTTGTGGAAATTCCTATGGATTCAAGCACGGCTGATATTGCCGATATTTTGCTCGGGGAAGAAATTATAGATAATACATACCTCTTTAGGTTTTATTCAAGGGTGAAGGGCTCGGACGGAACCTTTGTTGCGGGCCCGCATACTCTTTCCCCCAATATGTCCTATGAGGAAATGGTTGAGGAGCTTCAAACGGGCGCAGTTGACGAGCGTGAATCCGTCAATATTGTGTTCCCCGAGGGAATAACTCTTTATGACGCCGCCCTGAAGCTGGAGGAAAAAGGCGTTTGCGGCGCAAGCGACTTTATTCGCGCGTTTAATACAGCCGATTACGGCTTTGATTTTGAAGAGCTTGTTAAAGTAAGCTCGCTTAAATTCTATAAAATGGAGGGTTACCTTTTCCCCGATACATATACATTCTATGTTGATGAGGACGCCAGAATCGTCGCAAAGAAATTCTGCCGCAACTTTGAAGCGAAAATTACACCTGACCTCTATGGACGTATGAACGACCTTGAAATGGATCTTGAGGAGGTGCTTACACTCGCATCAATGGTTCAGGCGGAGGCAAGCACAACCTACGATATGAAAAGAGTAGCGTCGGTTTTTCTTAACAGGCTCAATAACCCCGATGAATATCCCCTCCTTCAGTCCGACCCAACAAGAAAGTATGTTGAAGAAATTATTAAGCCAAATATAGAATACCCCTCGGAGGCAATGTTTGCGGCGTATAATACCTATGAGGGCGCAGGACTTCCTCCCGGACCTATATGTAATCCGGGACTCGATGCGATAAATGCGGTTTTGTACCCTGCCGATACGGATTACTATTACTTCTGCGCAAATGTTGATACGGGCGAGGTTTATTACGCCAAAACCCTTGCCGAGCATGAGGAAAATCTTGTTCTTGCAGGAATTTCTTAAAGAAAGGGCAAATATTTTTATGGATATAAACAATCTTGAGGTTTTAGCCCCCGCAGGGGATTATGAACGCTTTACCGCCGCCCTCGATTACGGCGCAGACGCAGTATACCTCGGCGGACAGGCATTCAGCATGAGGGCGGCGCCGCAGAATTTCACCCATGAAACCCTCAAATCTGCCGTTGAGGAGGCTCACGCAAGGGGAGTAAGGGTTTATCTTACCTGCAATACCCTGCCTAGGAATGATGAAATCCCCCATTTTGAGCAGTTTATGGAGGAGGCATCGGACAGCAAGGTTGATGCCGTTATCACTGCTGATTTGGGGCTTATGTCGCTTGTCAAGAAATATGATCCGAATATGGAAATTCATATGTCAACCCAAACGGGAATTGTGAATTATGCTTCGGCGAATGAGCTTTACAATATGGGCGCAAAGCGTGTTGTTCTTGCGAGGGAGCTTTCTGTTGAAGAGATTGCGGAGATAAGGGCGAAAACCCCAAAGGACCTTGATATCGAGGTCTTTGTTCACGGCGCAATGTGTATGTCATTTTCGGGAAGATGTCTTCTTTCGGCATACCTTACCAATCGTGATGCCAACAGGGGTGAGTGCGCCCAGCCGTGCCGATGGGGTTATTACCTTATGGAAGAAAAACGTGAGGGCGAATATTATCCGATTTATGAGGATGAAAAGGGCTCCTATATCCTTAACGCAAAGGATATGTGTATGATAGACCACATTGACGACCTTGCAAAGGCGGGCGTTATGAGCTTTAAGATAGAGGGCAGAGCAAAGTCCTCCTACTATGTTTCGATTGTAACGAATGCTTACCGAATGGCAATGGATATTTTTAAGTCCGACCCCGATAATTTTAAGCTCCCCGATTGGATAAGGGACGAGGTATTTAAGGTAAGTCATAGGCAGTATTGCACAGGCTTTTTCTACGGCCACCCAAAGGAGAGCCAGTATTATGAAAACAGCGGATATATCCGTGAATATGATGTTGTTGCAATTGTCGATGAGTGTAAGGACGGCAGGATTTACGCCACCCAGCGCAACCGCTTTATGAAAGGCGATGAGGTGGAAATTATTTCGCCCAAAACCCATTTTGACACAATGCGGGTGAATGAGATTTATAATGAGGATAACGAGCTTATCGAAAATGCGAATAAGGCGATGATGAAGCTTTCATTGCCGTGTGAGAGGTTTTACCCAAAAGGCTCGATTATACGAATGAAAAAATAACCCCTGCGTGTGAAGCTTTGTCCCGCCGTAAGACATAAAAGTCCTTCCGCTGTAATAAACTTATTTCGGAGGGGATTTTTTATGGATATTGATACAATGGATACTGCCGAGCAATCGGAAAAGGAAGAACCCACGGAGCTTACGGAGCTTTTTCCTTCGGAGAGAAAAACCGTAACTCTTGCCGATACGATTACCCTGCAGGCGATAATCTGCGTGGTGATTTCCATAGGGTACCTTGCGGTGAATATGCTGTTTCCGCAAATTTCTCAGACTCTTTACAGCGAGTTTAAAGTCAATTATAACCTTGAAACGGAGTCTGCGGAGGATGTTTTCAGGGCTGTAAGCGGATTCATTAACTCCACGCCGGTGGACTATGATTGAAATTAGCCTCGGAAGGATGAAGCTCTGCTTTCGGTTCAGCTTTTTTGCCGCAGTTTCTCTGCTTATTCTTTGCAGCGGGAGCCGTTATGCGGTGTATAGCTTTTATGCGTGTCTGCTTCATGAGAGTGGGCATCTTGCGGTAATGCTCCTTTTCGGACAGCCTGTAAAAAGGCTGGTTTTTTACGGAGCGGGAATAAAGATTATCAGGTTTCGAAATGATTTCCTTAACAGCTTTGGTAGGGAAATGCTTATTGTCGGTTCGGGCTGCGCGGTGAATCTGATTATTTATGCGCTTACGGCAATTTTTCCGTGTTCGGAGGAAATTGCATATTTTGGCTTCGCAAACCTTGCTGTCGGAATGTTTAACGCCCTGCCCATGAGCTTTCTTGACGGCGGAAAAATCCTTGTTTTGCTGTTTTTTAAGCTCTTTGAGTATGATACCGCCATAAGGCTTGAAAAAATGCTTAAATGGGCAAATGCCGTAACCGTTCCTGCGGCGGCGGTTATTCTTTTTATTGTCGGTTTAAGAAATTTTACTGTTTATGTTACACTGATTTTTCTTCTGTTTACTTCTTTTATGATGTAGGACAGATTCGGAGGAAGTTTATGATTAAGGATAAAATTGAAAAGCTGCTTTTGCAGGTTAAAACGCCGTCACGTTATATCGGCGGAGAGCTTAACAGCGTTGTGAAGGACAAGAGCAAGGTGGATTTGAGATTTGCTTTCTGTTTCCCCGATACCTATGAAATAGGTATGTCGCACCTTGGAATGAAAATTCTTTATTCGCTCACAAATATGCGTGAAAACTTCTGGTGCGAGCGTGTTTTTGCCCCCGATGTTGATTTTGAAAAGCTTATGAGGGAGAATGGCATCCCCCTTTACGGCCTTGAAAGCCTTGAACCAATTAAGGATTTTGATTTTATAGGCTTCACAATTCAGTTTGAAATGTGCTACACAAATATCCTCAATATGCTCGACCTTGCGGGCGTGCCTTTGAAAGCCAAGGACCGCACGGAGCTTTCTCCCATCGTTGTTGCGGGCGGACCATGCGTCTGCAACCCCGAACCGCTTGCCGACTTCATCGACATATTTATAATAGGTGAGGGCGAGGAGGTCAATCTTGAGCTTTACGACCTTTATGTTGAGATGAAAAAGCGAGGAGCGTCAAAGCGTGAGTTTCTTGAAGCTGCAGCGGGGATTGAGGGCATCTATGTTCCCGCATTTTATGACGTAACGTACGATGATGGGGGCAGGGTTAAGACAATTGAGCCGAACAGCCCATGCGCAAACCCCATAGTCCGTAAAAGAATTATAAAGGATATGGATAAGGTTTTTTATCCCGAAAGCTTTGTTGTCCCCTACTGCGAAATTGTGCATGACAGAGCAATTGTAGAGGTGCTTAGGGGGTGCATAAGGGGATGCAGATTTTGTCAGGCAGGATATATTTACCGTCCGTTCAGAGAAAAGTGTACCGATACAATCTGCGCCGAAACGAAAAACCTTTGCGAAAGCACAGGCTATGAGGAGGTTTCCCTCTCATCCCTCAGTACAAGCGACCTTTCCGATATTGAAAATACGCTTGAGAAGCTATCGGAATATACTGAAAAGGAACGGATAAACCTTTCTCTTCCGTCAATGAGATTGGATCGTTTCAGCAAGGAGCTTATGGAGCAAATCCAAAAGGTCCGCAAAAGCGGTCTGACCTTTGCACCGGAAGCGGGAACTCAGCGGCTTAGGGATGTTATAAACAAGAACATAACGGAGGATGAAATTTTCAGAGCGTGCCGTCTTGCGTTCAGCGGCGGATACAGCGCGGTTAAGCTGTACTTTATGATGGGCCTTCCCACCGAAACGGACGATGATATAAGGGGAATTGCTGACCTTGCGGTTCGAATCGCCGATTTGTATTATCAAATGCCCGACCGCCCAAAGGGGAGGGGAATACAGATTTCCATAAGCTGCGCAACCTTTGTGCCTAAACCGTTTACACCGTTTGAATTTGAACCGCAGGCATCGGAGGAGGAGATAAAGCATAAGCAGGATATCCTCCTGACTGCGCTTAAAGGAAAAAGATATATTAATGTTAGCTGGAGCAAATATAAGGTTTCGGTGCTTGAAGCGGTTCTTGCAAGGGGCGACAGACGTCTTGGCAGCGTAATTTACGATGCATGGAAAAGCGGATGCAGGTTCGACGGCTGGGACGAGCATTATAACTATGACGTATGGCGGAGCGCTTTTGAAAAGAACGGACTCGATATGAATTTTTATGCCTGCCGAAAACGTGAGTTTGACGAGCTTTTCCCTTGGGATTTCCTCGATTACTACGTTTCAAAGCAGTTCCTTGTGAGGGAAAATAAAACTGCCCATGAGGGGGTCACAACGCCCAACTGCCGTGAAAAATGCTCGGGCTGCGGCGTGAGCAAATGTATAGGAGGGCCTTGCTTTGGATGAGAAATATGCTGTAAGAGGAGTTTTTGAGAAAAAGGGCAGGGCGGTGTTTATCTCCCACCTTGACCTTTTCAGAACAATGCAAAGGGCAATGAAGCGTTCGGGCATTCCCGTGTGGTATTCGCAAGGATTTAACCCGAGGATTTACCTTAATTTTCCGCTTGCGCTCTCCCTCGGAGTGGAGGGGTGTGCCGAAATAATGGATTTTGAGATAACGGAGCGGCAGCCGTTTGATGAGATGCTTGGGGCGCTCAATAACGTCCTGCCCGATGGTCTGCGCTTTCTCTCAATGGCGGAGCCGATAGGCACAAATAAGGATATAGCCCTTGCGGAATATGAGTTCGATTTTTCGGCGGATAACCTCTCGGGGGAGGATATTGCCGCAGGCTTTGAAAAAATGATGCTCCTTGAAAAAATCGAGGTCGAAAAGCACTCAAAGAAAAAGGGTACGGTTCTCGTTGATATAAAGCCGCATATAAAAGTCATTTTGTCGGAATGCCTTGGGGGAAATTTCAGGGCGACAGTAGTCCTGCCGGCAGGCATGGAGCTTAATATTAATTCAAATGTGTTTAATGACGCTTTCCTGAAATACAGCGGCATAAACAATTTAAAAATTAGTACAAAACGCACAAAAATTATGAAAAATAACGGCGAAATATTTGCATAATAAATATAATCGGATTTTTTGAATAAAATCTCTTGTAATTTTTAGAGAAATGTGCTAAAATAAGAAAGCATTTGAAAATCCGTGGGTCTTTTTGTGCCTGCGAGATTAATGCCGCCCCGAAAATAAGTCGGAGCTGACATTAAAAGGACAGTCCGCTGCCCCAAACCGCCTTGGATCGCCTTGAATGAAGTCCATGTAAGTTGTTCGGTTGCTTGCGTGAGGTAAGAATGTCTGAAATATTAGGAGGAAATTATTCATGGACGCACTCAAACTTATCAGCGACAGCAGTCTTAAAAAGGATGTTCCTGTCGTAAATGTCGGTGATACCGTTAAGGTTCACGTTAAAATTAAGGAAGGCGAAAAGTACAGAATTCAGATTTTTGAAGGTACGGTTATCGCTAAGAAGCATGGCGGAATCAACGAAACCTTTACCGTAAGGCGTGTTGCTCACGGCTGCGGCATTGAGAGAGTATTCCCTGTTCATTCACCTATTATCGAAAAGGTTGAGCTTGTAAGAAGCGGTAAGGTTCGCCGCGGCAAGCTTTATTATCTCCGTGACAGAGTCGGAAAGGCTGCCAAGGTTAAGGAACAGATCGGTTAAGTATTTTTAGGTTTGAAAGCCGAAAAGGGACATATGACAATTGTCCCTTTTTTGCTATTTGGTGTGTGACCGAAATTTATAACGAGGGGAAGTAACGATTATGGCAAAATATGAAATTAATTATCAGGTGCTTGACGAAGAACCCAAGAAGAAGATTACTGACAGCGAGGAAATTTTTGAGTGGCTTGAAACCCTTGTGGGAGCGTTCTTTATCGTAATCCTTATTTTCACTTTTTTGCTGCGTATAGCCGCCGTAAGCGGAGAATCCATGCTTCCTACACTTGAGGATAAGGACAGACTTATCGTTTCCTACCTCTTCTATACGCCCGAAAACGGTGATATAGTAATCGTTAATAATGAAAATCCCGCATTGGATAAGGTTATCGTTAAAAGAGTAATAGCAACGGAGGGGCAGACGGTTGATATCGATTTCGAAACCGGTACAGTCAAGGTCGATGGAACGGAGCTTGAGGAGGATTATATTAATAATCTGACAATGCTTGACGAGGGCGGGCATGATTATCCTGTTACCGTTCCCGAAGGCTGCGTTTTTGTAATGGGCGATAATCGCATGAATTCAACCGACAGCAGAGATCCGCGTGTCGGCTTTGTTTCCGAGGATGATATTCTAGGAAAGGTTATATTCAGAATTTTCCCGTTTTCAAGCATAGGAGTTCCTGCCTGAAACGGAAAAACGGAGGTTAAAATGACTGAAACACCGTCAATACAGTGGTTTCCGGGGCATATGGCGAAAACGAAGCGAATGATAAAAGCATCGCTCCCCCTTGTCGATGCCGTCGCTGAAATTGTAGATGCCCGTATCCCCCTTTCAAGCCGAAACCCTGATTTGCAGACGTTGATTGAGGGAAAACCGAGAATTGTTATTTTAAATAAGTGTGATACCGCCGATGAATCGGCTGTTCAGAGGTGGATATCATGGTATAATAAGCAGGGAATAACCGCCATACCAACCGATTGCCGAACAGGCAGGGGCGTGAACAAATTCGTTCCGGCGGTTAAGTCTGTTCTTAAAGAAACGCTTGCCAAGTATGAAGCCAAGGGAATGACAGGGCGTGTTATCCATGTAATGGTTGTGGGAATACCCAATGTTGGCAAGTCTTCCTTTATAAACAGACTTGCAAAGCAGAAAAAAGCCAAGGTGGAGGATCGCCCGGGTGTTACCCTCAATAAACAATGGGTTAAAATTTCCGCAGATGTTGAGCTGCTTGATATGCCCGGCGTTCTTTGGCCCAAATTCGAGGATAAAATCGTTGGAGAAAGGCTTGCTTTTACGGGTGCGGTTAAGGATGATATTGTCGATACGGAAGCGCTTGCTTCACGGCTGCTTATGATTCTTAATGACTTGTACCCGAATGTTATTTCCGCAAGATATAAAATCGAAACGGAGAGCGGGGAGGACGGCTTTGAAATTCTGCGTAAGGTCGGAAAAAGCCGAGGTATGCTCGTTTCGGGCGGGGAGATTAATACCGAACGCGCTGCAATTACGGTTTTGGACGAGTTCCGAGGCGGCAAATTGGGCAGAGTTACACTCGAGCTTCCCGATAAAGGTTGAAATGAGGTCAGATTATGACTTTGTTTGAGTATGATGAAGAAATCCGCAGGGATTATCCCGTGTTTTGCGGAGTTGACGAGGCAGGCAGAGGTCCCCTTGCGGGCGATGTTTATGCCGCTGCGGTCATTTTTGATGAAGGAACGGTCATTGACGGCGTAAATGACAGCAAAAAGCTTTCGGAAAAAAAACGAGAACGGCTTTATGACGAAATAATTGAAAAGGCTGCCGCTTACTGCGTTGCTTCTGCAAGCGTTGAGGAAATCGAAAGGTACAATATCCTCGGCGCTACATACATCGCAATGGGCAGGGCGGTGGAAGGCCTTGGAATAAAGCCGAAAATGGCGCTTGTCGATGGAAACAGACTACCGCCTTTGCCATGCGAAGCGCAAACCATTGTCAAGGGCGATGGAATCTCCGCAAGCGTTGCGGCCGCATCGATTCTTGCAAAGGTTACAAGGGACAGATATATGCTTGAGCTTGCCGAAATGTACCCGCAGTATCAGTTTGAAAAGCATAAGGGATATGGCACAAAGCTGCATAATGAGCTTATACTCAAATATGGTCCAAGCCCGGCGCATAGAATGTCCTTTTTGAAGAAGCTTTACGCAAAGAACGGCGGAATCGGATATGACGGCTAAGGACTTTGGAAACCTCGGAGAAAGAATTGCTGCGTTTTATCTTCAAAAAAAGGGTTATGAAATTATTTGCCGCAATTTCCGCATAAGGGGCGGCGAGATTGATATTATCGCCCAAAAGGACGGTATAATCGCGTTTGTTGAGGTAAAAACACGAACCCCCGATTATATGACAAGCGGATTCGATGCGATGACAAAAAGGAAACGAACCTTGATTGTCAAAGCCGCTGAGCAGTATTCCTTTAAGCATCCCCATGATTTTCAGCCGAGGTTTGACGTTGTCGAAATTGTTATTGACGGAAAAAAGGTTGTTGGCTTTAATTATGTGGAAAATGCCTTTGACGGCTGCGGAATAACTACTATATTATGACTTAATCCGCTCGGTCGGCGGATTTATCTTCGCATTCGGCGGGAGAACAAGCTCCCCGATGAATGTTCACAAAGTTGCTGTACAATTTTGGCAGCTTTTTAGAGCTGCGCTTGAAAGGATTGTTAATTATGTATTACAAAAGCACCAGAGACAGCAGTGTAAAAATTACATCAGCTGAGGCAATAGTACAGGGCATCTCAAAGGACGGAGGACTTTTTGTCCCCTCCGAAATTCCGTCCGTTTCAATGGATGAAATTGTAAAGCTCGGAGATATGAGCTATCCCGAGAGGGCGGCTTTCATTTTTTCAAAGTATCTTACCGACTTTACCGATGCTGAAATAAGATATTGCACCGATAATGCTTATACAAGCAAAAATTTTGCTACGGAGAATATTGCCGAGATTTCGCATCTTTTTGACGGAACATACATCCTTGAGCTTTGGCATGGTCCTACCTGTGCGTTTAAGGATATGGCTCTTCAAATTCTTCCTTATCTCCTCACAACCTCCGCAAAGAAAATTAATATCGACAAGAAGATAGTTATACTCGTTGCGACCTCGGGCGATACCGGTAAGGCTGCCCTTGAAGGCTTTGCGGATGTCCCCGGAACGCAGATTATGGTGTTCTACCCCGAGGATGGAGTAAGCCCCATGCAGAAGCGCCAGATGACCACTCAAGACGGCGAAAATGTTGCCGTGTGTGCGCTTAAAGGTAACTTCGACGATTGCCAAACGGGAGTTAAGCAGATTTTTGGAAGCAAAGAAATTGCGGAAAAGCTTGAAGCGAATAAGCTCATGTTCTCCAGCGCAAATTCCATTAACTGGGGACGTCTTGCCCCCCAGATTATCTACTATATTTCCGCTTACGCAACTCTTGTAAAGGATGAGGAAATTAAAGCGGGGGATAAGATAAATATTGTCGTCCCGACAGGCAATTTCGGAAATATCCTTGCCGCTTATTACGCAAAGAATATGGGTCTGCCCGTAAATAAGCTTATCTGCGCGTCAAACACCAATAAGGTTCTTACCGATTTTATAAATACAGGTATCTATGACAGGAACAGAGATTTTGTTACAACAATTTCTCCCTCAATGGATATACTTATTTCAAGCAACCTTGAACGTCTGCTCTATATTATGTGCGGCCAGGATGACGCTCAGATAAAAGAATGGTTCGGTGCCCTTTCCAAAACGGGAAGATATGAGGTTACCGATGAAATCAAGGCTAAGCTTAAAGCCGATTTTGCGGCAGGCTTCTGCACCGATGAGGAAACTAAGGCTGAAATTAAAAGGATTTACGATAAATATTCCTATACCCTCGATACACATTCCGCTGTTGCGGTTAAGGTTTACGAGGATTACAAGGCTGAAACGGGCGATGCAACAAAGACCGTTATCGCATCAACCGCAAGCCCCTATAAGTTCAGCGCAAGCGTTCTCGAAGCTATTGAGGGAGAAAAGTCGTCCCTTGATGAGTACGCAATGATCGATAAGCTGAACGAGCTTTCGGGTTACGAAATTCCCGCATCGCTTGCCGCTCTTAAAACAAAACCCGTCCGCTTCAGCGATGTTATTTCAAAGGAAGAACAGAAGGACTACGTTCTTAAAGAGCTTGGACTTTGATTGGGTGAGAGATGTCACTTTATGCAATAGCGGATTTGCATTTGTCACTTTCCGTTAATAAGCCAATGAACATTTTCGGCGGCTGGGAGGACTATGTCGAGCGGCTTGAGAGGAATTGGCAGGAAACCGTTTCCGAGGGGGACACTGTTGTTATCCCTGGTGATGTTTCCTGGGCAATGAATTTCAGGGAGGCAAAGGCGGATTTCGATTTTATCAACAGATTGAACGGCCATAAGGTCATTCTTAAAGGAAACCACGATTATTGGTGGAATTCAATGAAGAAGATGCAGGGCTTTCTTGATGAGAACGGCTTTGACTCAATCACAATTCTGCACAATAATCACTACCCCTACCATGAGTATGGAATTTGCGGAACAAGGGGTTGGATAAACGACAGCGAAGCCCCCGCCGATGCAAAGGTTCTTGCAAGGGAAGCGGGTCGGCTCGAGACTTCGATTCGGTCGGCAGTTTGCGATGGGAAAATACCGATAGTTTTTCTGCATTATCCACCCATTTATGCGGGCGATTATAACTATGAGATTCTCGAGGTTCTGTTAAAATATAACATTAAGCGCTGCTACTACGGTCATCTTCACGGAAGGGCGCATAGGTTCGCCGTATGCGGTGAGTATGATGGTATAAATTATCAGTTAGTCTCAGGGGATTTTGTGCAATTTTGCCCTAAACTTGTAATGTAAATTGTTAATAACGTGGAAAAGTTGGCAGGAATATAGTAATAGCAAAAAAAATATGATATAATCAAACATATGTTGTTTGAAAAATGGAGGACGTCTATAATGAGTTTAGTATCAACAAATAAAATTGAAGCAAATAAGTATGAGCTTGAGGTAAGCGCAGATGCGGAGCAGTTTGAAGCCGCAATTGAAAAGGCTTACAGAAAAGCAAAGAAGAATATCTCAATCAACGGTTTCAGAAAGGGCAACGCCCCGAGGAAAATGGTTGAGAAGCTCTATGGCGCAAACGTGTTCTTTGAGGATGCCGCAAATGACCTTATCCCCGTTGTTGTTGTTCCTGCGGTTGAGGAAGCACAGCTTGAGCTTGTTACAACACCTGAAATTTTAGTAAGCTCAATAAATAAGGAAAACGGCGTTACTTTCAAGGTAACCGCTACAGTTAAGCCTGAGGTTGAAATTTCCGATTATAAGGGTATAGCAGTTGAAAAAACTGTCAATGCTGTAACAGACGAGGATGTTGATAAGGCTATCGAGGCGCTTAGGGACAGAAACGGCAGAATGGTTACCGTTGAGGACAGGCCTGCCGCTAACGGCGATGTTGCCGTTATCGACTTTGAAGGCTTTAAGGACGGCGTTCCTTTTGACGGCGGCAAGGAGAACGATTATGAGCTTAACTTGGGCTCGGGTCAGTTTGTTCCCGGCTTTGAGGAGCAGATTGTAGGCAAGAGCACCGGCGACGAGTTTACAATTAATGTAACTTTCCCCGAAAATTATCAGATGAAGGAGCTTGCAGGTCAGCCGACAGAATTTAAGATTAAGATAAATGAAATCAGAGCAAAGGAGCTTCCTGAGCTTGACGATGAATTTGTTAAGGATGCAACCGATTTTGATACCCTTGATGAGCTTAAAGCGGATTACAGGAAAAGACTTGAAGCCAATGCCGCAAGAGAAGCAGAGGTTGTTGTTGATAACAAGCTTTATGAAGCCCTCCTCGAGAAGATGACAGTTGAAGTTCCCCAGGTGATGTATGACAATAAAATCGATGAAATGGTTCGCGACTTTGAAATGCGCCTTTCACAGCAAAGACTTTCCCTTGAAATGTACCTTTCTTATGTTGGAATGGATATGGATGCTTTCAGAAAGACCTTTGCGGAGCGCGCTGAGAGAGAGGTCAAGGTAAGACTTGCGCTCGAAAAGATTGCAAAGCTTGAGAACATCGAGGTTTCCGATGAAAAGGCTGAGGAAGAAATCAATAAGCTTGCATCGCAGTACAATATGACTGTAGCTCAGGTTAAGCAGTATATCAGCACCGAAGCTATAAAAGCCGACATTGCGGTTTCCGAAGCAGCTAAGCTCGTTAAGGATTCTGCAAACATAAATGGCTAATTAAAAAATGAACACGATTATACAAGCTATCTTTCTTTGGAAGGGTGGTTTGCGTGTGTTATCCGAAAAGTGAAAATTATGTCCGTCAATGTCGAATGACAGAAGGCGGGGAAAAAAGAAAGCGAGGTAAAAAATATGAGCTTAGTGCCATATGTTATTGAACAGACAGGACGCGGAGAGCGTTCCTACGACATTTTTTCAAGACTTCTCAATGACAGAATTATAGTTCTTTCCGAAGAGGTTTCCGATTCCTCCGCAAGCGTTGTTATTGCACAGCTCCTCCACCTTGAAGGTCAGGATCCTGAGAAGGATATTTGTATGTATATCAACAGCCCGGGTGGTTCCGTTACGGCAGGGCTTGCAATTGTCGATACAATGAATTATATTAAGTGCGATGTTTCCACAATCTGTATGGGACTTGCCGCTTCAATGGGTTCGCTTATCCTTTCCTCAGGCGCAAAGGGCAAGAGAATGGCCCTTCCGAATTCGGAAATTCTTATTCATCAGCCCCTTATCGGCGGCGGCGGACTTTCGGGTCAGTGTACCGATATAAAGATTCACGCTGACCACCTTGTAAGAACAAGAGAAAAGCTCAATCAGATTCTTGCGGATAATACGGGAAAACCGCTTGATATAATCAAGCAGGATACCGAGCGTGACAACTATATGTCGGCGGAGGAAGCTGTAGAGTACGGCCTTATTGATAAGGTTATTACAAAAAGATAAGTCTGGAATTGAATTATGTCGGATAGAACATTAAAGAAGTGCAACTTCTGCGGAAGAAATGAAAGTCAGGTAATAAATATATTTTCCGCAGGAAGCTGTAATATTTGTGATAACTGCGTTGTGTACTGCTATGAGCTGCTGGCTGAAAACGGCATTGTTTCCGACCCAAGGTATGAAAAGGCTATGTCGGGACGAACATCAGCGCCTAAGTCTAAATCCCCAAAGGGCGCAGGTAAGCTTATAAAGCCGGCTGAAATAAAGAAAATCCTTGACGAATACGTCATCGGACAGGATGAGGCAAAAACAACCCTTGCAGTTGCGGTTTATAACCATTACAAAAGAATTAACAGTATAAGCTCCGACGAGGATGTCGAGATTCAGAAAAGTAACGTTATTCTCCTCGGTCCGACAGGCGTAGGAAAAACCTATATCGCCCAGACCCTTGCAAAAATTCTTGATGTTCCCTTTGCAATTGCTGACGCAACAACGCTTACGGAAGCGGGATATGTCGGCGACGATGTTGAAAATGTCCTTGTAAGGCTTCTCCAGGCTGCTGATTTTGATGTTGAAGCAGCTCAAAAGGGAATTATTTACATTGATGAAATTGATAAAATATCCAGAAAATCGGAGAATACATCAATTACACGAGATGTAAGCGGCGAAGGAGTTCAGCAGGCGCTTCTGAAAATTATCGAGGGTACGGTTTCAAACGTTCCTCCACAGGGGGGAAGAAAACACCCAACTCAGGAGTTTATCCACGTTGATACAAAGAATATCCTCTTCATCTGTGGCGGCGCATTTGACGGCCTCGATAAGATTATTCAAAGAAGAACAGAGTCATCTGCCCTTGGCTTTGGCGCGGAAATAAAATCCAAAACCGAGAAGCAGAAGGGTATATATAAGGACGTTGTTTCACAGGATTTGGTTAAATACGGAATCGTCCCCGAGCTTGTCGGACGTCTGCCCGTAATTACCGTCCTTGATGAGCTTGATGAGGATTCGCTTGTGCGTATTCTTCAGGAGCCGAAAAATGCGCTTGTCAAGCAGTATAAAAAGCTGTTTGAAATGGACGGAATCGAGCTTGAATTCGATGAGTCTGCGCTTAAAGCGATAGCCCATAAGGCAATAGATAAGGACACGGGAGCAAGAGGACTTCGCGCAATTGTTGAAAAAATACTTATGCCTGTTATGTTTGAGGTTCCTTCGCAGACAGATGTTTGGGGCGTGACTGTTACCGAAGCTTGTGTTAACGATGGGGAAAAGCCTGAAATTAAAACAGGTAAAAAGCCGGCTGTAAAAAATAAATAATTTTGTGATTTGATTTCAAAAAAGCTTGAAAAATGCAGGGAAAATGCATTTTTTAGGCTTTTTTTGATTGTTTTTACCCCATTTTGCAGTAAAACTAATCAAAATATGCAATAATTTAACGAATAAGGGCGATAAAAACTAAAATTTATATAAAAAATTGTGACTTGCAAAATAATTCTTTTTCATATATAATAAGTAAGAATTGATTATGCAAGTGCGCATAAAACTGTGAGTGTCTGCAATAGCCTGAGGGAGGGGAGCTATCCGTTCCCGCAAAACGCAGCCTATATTCAAACGTTAAATCACCGACTCCGCCGAGAACGTGGTTTTAACTATATATTATAACTATATTTCGGCGGAGAAACGGGGCTTGAAATGAGAAAAAAAGCAGTTGAAATCAATATGCCAATGCTTGCTGTCCGTGGACTCGTTGTTTTCCCGGGAGCTGTTGTGCATTTTGATGTTTCAAGGAAAAGATCGGAAACTGCTTTAAAGGCTGCCATAAACGACGGAAGCAAGCTTATATTCCTGACGGCTCAGAAAGACGATCTGGTTGAAAATCCCGAGATCGATGATTTGTATCGTGTAGGAACGGTTGCGGAAATTCGTCAGATTCTTAAAACACCCGATGGTATAACAAGAGTTCTTGTTGAGGGTAAGTATCGCGCAAAGCTTATGAGCATTGACGAAGTTGAGCCGTACTTCATTTCCACTGTTAAGCAGCTTCCGAATTGCATTATATCAAAGGACGATGAAGTCGAAATTGAAGCGGTCGTTAGGGCAATAAAGGTATCCTTTGAGCATTATTGTCAGTATATGCCAAGAATGCCGAAGGAGCTGGTCCATGCGGTGCTTGCGGAAAAGGATCCCGAAAAGTTTTTCGATGTTATTGCGCATAATATCGCCCTTCCCGTTGAGGATAAGCAGGATTTGCTTGAGGAGGATTATCTTATCTCAAGGCTCGGTATGCTGTTGGCAATGATTTCAAGGGAAACAGAAATCCTTGATATTGAGAACAGCATCCAGGGCAAGGTTCAGGAGCGAATCAACGACGGACAGCGCGCATATTATCTCCGTGAACAGATGAAGGTTATCTCGGAGCAGCTTGGAGAGGACGACTCCGAGCGTGATGAGATTGAGGATTATGCCGACAGAATCGAGGAGTTGGGACTTGAACACGATACGGAAATGAAGCTTATGCGTGAGGTGGATAGGCTTAACAAAATGCCGCTCTCATCTCAGGAGGCTTTTGTTATAAGAAATTATCTCGATACGGTTCTTGATTTGCCGTGGAATAAGCAGACAAAGGATAAAACCGATGTAAAAAAGGCAAGAGCGCAGCTCGATAAGGACCATTACGGTATGGATAAGGTCAAGGACAGAATTATCGAGAATATCGCAGTCCGTGCATTGCAGCCTGAGCTTAAAGGACAGATACTCTGCCTTGTCGGTCCCCCGGGTGTGGGAAAAACCTCTATCGGAAAGTCAATCGCAAAAACCCTGGGAAGAAATTATGCAAGGGTTTCTCTCGGCGGAATAAGGGATGAATCCGATATAAGGGGTCACAGAAAAACCTATGTCGGAGCTATGCCGGGAAGAATTATCAATGCGGTAAAAAATGCGGGAAGCAATAATCCGCTTATCCTTCTTGATGAAATTGATAAGATGTCAAATGATATGAGGGGAGATCCCTCGTCGGCGCTCCTTGAAGTTCTTGACAGCGAACAGAACAGCGCTTTCAGGGATCATTATATCGAGGTTCCGTTCGATTTGAGCAACGTTTTGTTCGTCACTACCGCAAATACTACTCAGACCATTGATGCGCCGCTTCTTGACCGTATGGAAGTTATCGAGCTTACAAGCTACACTCGCGAGGAAAAGTTCCATATCGCCAAGGAGCATCTTATACCGAAGCAGCTCAAGAAGAACGGCTTAAAAGCATCTATGCTGAAAATAGCCGACAGTGCGGTTTATTCAATCATCGACAGCTATACAAGGGAAGCAGGCGTGCGTTCGCTCGAACGTTTTATCGCATCGCTCTGCCGTAAGGCGGCAAAGGAAATTGTTGCGGATGAGGTTAAAAAGGTGAGCGTTACCGCAAGAAATATTGAAAAATATCTCGGCAGTAAAAAATATCTTGATGACGACCTTGCAAAGAAGAATGAGGTTGGAATCGTGAATGGGCTTGCATGGACATCCGTGGGCGGCGTTATTATGCCGCTTGAGGCAGTCGTTCTTGACGGAAAGGGTTCGATTGAAACAACGGGCTCTTTGGGTGATGTAATGAAAGAAAGCGCAAAGCTTGCCGTTAGCTATGCGCGAATGGTCGCCAATGAGTATGGAATTTCCCCCGACTTCTATAAGGAAAAGGATATACATATTCATGCTCCTGAGGGCGCAACGCCGAAGGATGGCCCATCGGCAGGCGTTACAATGACAACCGCCCTTATTTCTGCGCTTTCGGGAATTCCCGTGCGCTGCGATATAGCTATGACGGGTGAGATAACGCTTCACGGCAAGGTCCTCCCGATAGGGGGACTTAGGGAAAAAACTATGGCGGCTTATAAGGCGGGAATGAAAACCGTCATTATCCCCAAGGGAAACAAGGGCGACCTTGAAGAGGTGGACGATGTTGTTAAAAACGGCATTGAATTTGTCTTTGCGGAAACCCTTTCGGATGTTCTTAACGTCGCTCTTGCGGGAAAGCCAAAGCCGACTTCTAAGCAGAAAAATGAGAAGCTCATTATTCATCAGGCGGTGAACGGTGATGAGCCTAAACCCGAAAAGAGCATAAGCTCATAAAACAGCCAATCAGCAGGGCAGCGCAAAAGCTGCCCTGCATACCCATGCTGCAGAGTAATGGGAATTTATGGATAAGGAGAAACTGTCATGAACTTTAATAAAGCGGAATTTTATCGTTCCTATGGCGAATATAAACAGCTTCCCCCTGCCGAAAGGACTGAATTTGCTTTTTCGGGACGTTCAAATGTAGGAAAATCTTCGCTGATAAATAAAATCTTCAACAGAAAATCCCTAGCGAGAGTTTCTTCCGTTCCCGGGAAAACCGCAACGATTAACTTTTATAAGGTCGATAATTGCTATATGGTGGATTTGCCGGGCTACGGCTATGCGAAAATTGCTAAGAGCGATAAAATTCGCTGGTCAAACCTTATTGAGGGGTATCTTATGTCAGGCAGAGATATTGCGCTCATTTTCCAGCTTATAGATATGCGACACCCTCCCTCTGAGGATGACCTGCATATGATAAATTTTATGATAGATAATGAAATTCCATTTGTTATTATCTTCACAAAGGCGGATAAGCTGCGAAAAGCCGAGCGTGCCGAGCGTATGGAGGGCTTCAGGAGGGAAATCGAATATTTCGATGAAATAACTTCGGTGGAGTTTTCGGCTGTGACAGGCGAGGGTACGGATAAAATAAGGAGCATTATCGAGGAAATCGGAGCGTCGGATAACGAAGAATAAAATTTAGGTTGCGTATTGCTCAGTCGGCTGAACCTCACGGCGGCCGCATACAAAATGAAAGGAAGTAATGAAAAATGTTTGTGTCGGAAAATCTAAACGTGAATGAAAAAGGTCATCTTGCAGTGGGAGATATTGATACCGTGGAGCTTGCGAAGCAGTACGGTACTCCGCTCTATGTTATGGATGAGGACTTAATTCGCAAAGCCTGCCGCAGATTCAAGAAATCAATCGATAGTTATTACGGCGGAGAAGGACTTGTATGCTACGCAAGCAAAGCTTTCTGCTGTAAGGCTGTATGCAGAATTATGAAAGAGGAGGGAATCGGACTTGACGTTGTTTCGGGCGGAGAGCTTTTTACCGCCGCAAGCGTTGATTTCCCGATGGAAAACGTCTGCTTCCATGGAAATAATAAGACCGATGAGGAGCTTGCCCTTGCTGTTGAGAAAAAAGTCGGCAGGATTGTCGTCGATAATATCTTTGAGCTTGAAAGACTTAACAAAATCGCAGAAAAATCGGGCGTTACCGCAAATATTATGTACCGAATTAAGCCGGGAATCGATGCTCATACCCATAATTTTGTAAAAACAGGTCAAATTGACAGTAAATTTGGATTTGCCCTTGAAACAGGCGAGGCGTTTGAGGCTGTTAAAAAAGCAATATCGCTAAAAAATATCAATCTTGCAGGACTTCATTGCCATATCGGAAGCCAAATCTTCGATATTGATCCGTTCGTTCACGCCGCAGAGGTTATGCTCGGGTTTATATCACAAATAAAGGATGAACTTGGATTTGAAATTAAACAGCTTAATCTTGGCGGCGGATTCGGTATAAAATATACCGACAGCGACAACCCTGTTCCGTTTGAAAAGTATATGGAGAACGTTTCCGTTAAGGTTAAGGAGGTCTGCAAGGAGAAGAATATCGCCCTCCCGTTTATCCTTATCGAACCGGGCAGGTCAATTGCCGCCCCCGCAGGTCTTACGCTTTATACAGTCGGGGGAATCAAGGAAATTCCGAATATCCGTACCTATGTTTCCATTGACGGCGGAATGTGCGATAATCCGCGTTACGCTCTTTATAAGTCGGAATATGACATTGAGGTTGCAAATAGAGCGGGGGAGCCTAAAACGGAGAGCATAACCCTTGCGGGTAAATGCTGCGAAAGCGGCGACCTTATCGGCGAGAATATGCCTATCCAGCACGTTGAGGTCGGCGATACTGTTGCTGTCCTTGCAACGGGAGCGTATAATTACTCTATGTCCTCAAATTATAACCGAATTCCCAAGCCCGCCGTTGTTATGGTGAAGGATGGGGAGTCAAGAATTGTTGTTAAAAGAGAAACAATGGATGATATTGTAAGAAATGACGTATGATTATGTCTAAATTTGCCGCAAAACCGCATATATTGGGGCTTTGCGGCAATTTTATCGCATAATTTCATTCTATAACTTACGACTGATGTCCCCCGCCTCTTCAGGCGGGGGAGCATAAGGTCTTTCAGTGGGGGATTGGATCCCCCACTGAAACCCCTAAGGGGCTAACGCCCCCAGTCGTTCGTTGAATGACGGGGCGATGCCCCTTATTGAACCATAAATTTTGCTTTTCGTAAATTTGCTTTTTCCTCTTTACTTTTTTGCGATAATGTGCTAAAATATATCTAGAATAGTGTGTCCTGCCGTCTAAAAATTCAGCTGCCTGAGCTTGGCGGCGGTTTGCCTTGGGGGTAGTTCCCCCTGTTGAATAAAAGGTTGAAGCGCCTTGTTCCGTTGAAATATGGGCGGCTTCGTATTATGTTGAATGGAGTGCTTAAAATGAACAGCAAGTTTAAAGGAGAGCAGATGGATGAGCTTTTTAAGGCTGTCCTTACCCTTGAAACAGTGGAAGAATGTTACGCCTTTTTCGGCGATATGTGTACCGTTTTGGAGCTTCAGAACTTTGCGCAGAGAATCCAGGTCGCAAAAATGCTTATGAGCAAGAATGTGTACAGCGATATTGTCGCTACAACCGGTGCAAGCACTGCTACAATAAGCCGTGTTAACAGAACTCTAACTCAGGATGATAACGGCGGATATGCCTTGGTTTTCAAACGCCTTAAAGAGCAGGAAGAGGCTGCAAAGAATAAATAATGAGCGGTTACGGCAGCTTTGCATATTATTATGACAGGCTTACGCAGAATATCTCCTATCGCAAGCGGGCAGAATATTTTAATAAGCTTGCGGAAATCCATGGCGGGAAGAAAAATATTCTCCTTGACCTTGCCTGCGGAACGGGCAGCCTTTCGGAGGAATTTTGCCGAATGGGATACGATGTTATTGCGGTTGACGGTTCGGAGGAAATGCTTAATGAGGCGCTTGATAAGAAATTTGAAAGCGGATTGAATATCCAGTACCTCTGTCAGGATATGACTGAACTCGATATGTTCGGAACAATTGATGTTACGGTCTGCGCATTGGATAGCCTTAACCATCTGCCCGACCTTGACGCCGTTAGAAAGACAATCGAAAGAGTGTCGCTTTTCTGCGAAACGGGCGGGCTGTTCATATTTGATGTGAATACACCCTATAAGCATAGGAACGTTCTCGGAAATAATACCTTTGTCTATGACATTGAGGACGTTTACTGCGTTTGGCAGAATACCTACAGTGAAAAGGATAATAGGGTTGAAATGTCCCTCGATTTTTTTGAAAGACTTGAAAACGGCGATTACAAGCGCTATGAGGAGAGCTTCTCCGAAATCGCCTTTGACGATGAGGTTACAGAAAAAATACTTGTCGACAGCGGCTTTGAAATTGTCGGTAAATATGATTATGACACCTTTAATCCGTCAAGAGAGGACAGCGAAAAAATTGTTTATGTGGCAAAAGAGCTTTTGCCTAAATCGTTAAACTAAAAAAAGGAATGTTCCATTTGCTTTGCGGCGAATGGGACTTTTTGGAGGTAAATTGTTATAAAATGGCTAAAATAGTAAGGTCAATTTCAAAGGATGCGTCTGTTGTTGCAACGGCAATAGATGCAAAGGATATTGTTTCGGAAATTGAACGAATCCATAAACCGTCAGCGGTCGTTACAGCGGCGCTCGGAAGGCTTTCTGTTGCGGCGTCGCTTATGGGAATCGGATTAAAGGACAATGGCGATACCCTCACAATCCGCCTTAACGGCGACGGCCCTTCGGGAGCGCTTATTGCCGTTGCGGATGATAGGGGTAACGTAAAATCCTACGTAAGCAATCCAATCGTGGAAATACCGCTTAATCAATACGGTAAGCTGGATGTTGCGGGGGCTGTGGGAAGGAACGGAACCCTGTCGGTGGTAAAGGATTTGGGACTCAAGGAGCCTTATTCGGGTCAGGTGCCCATTGTTTCGGGAGAAATTGCGGAGGATATAGCAAATTATTTTGCCGTAAGCGAGCAAATCCCGACCGTCTGCGGTCTGGGAGTGCTTGTTAACCCCGATTTGAGCGTCAAAGCGGCAGGCGGATACCTCATCCAGCTTCTTCCTTACGCAGATGAATCGTGCATAGATGTCCTCGAAAATAATGTAAAAACACTCCCATCGGTTACACAAATGCTAAGCTCAGGAGTTACTGCGGAGGAAATGTCGCTGAAGGTTCTTGAAGGACTTGAACCCAATGTTCTGGATGAGCTTGAATGCGCATATAAATGTGATTGCAGCAGAGAACGTGTGGAAAAGGCTCTTATAAGCCTCGGCAGGGAGGAGCTTGGTAAAATGGCGGAGGAGGAAGAACAGGTCGAGGTATGCTGCCATTTTTGCGATAAAAAATATTATTTTACAAGGGAAGAAATTTTGCTCTTAAAAAAATAAAGTTTTTTAAAAAAACTATTGACAAATCAGTTTTTATAGTGTATAATAAATATCGTCGCTTGAGAATGCGGCGATGTGTGGGAGCATAGCTCAGCTGGGAGAGCATCTGCCTTACAAGCAGAGGGTCATAGGTTCGAGCCCTATTGTTCCCACCAAAATGGCCCGGTAGTTCAGTTGGTTAGAACGCCGCCCTGTCACGGCGGAGGTCGTGAGTTCGAGCCTCATCCGGGTCGCCATTTGCGGATTTAGCTCATCTGGTAGAGCGCCACCTTGCCAAGGTGGAGGTAGCGAGTTCGAGCCTCGTAATCCGCTCCAATGCGGCGCTATAGCCAAGTGGTAAGGCGTAGGTCTGCAACACCTTGATCCCCGGTTCAAATCCGGGTGGCGCCTCCAGCATTAAGAAAAGTTCGTTTCTCTTTTCGGGAACGAACTTTTTGTTTTTTTGTCGAAAACCCCTTGATATATTGCGGGGAATAGTGTATAATAAAATAAGTTTTTGCAGAAGAGAAAGGTGCAGATAATGCCAAGAAGAAATTACTATTACAGCTCAGGAAGGGATAAGTCCTCGGCAGTGGTGGTTACTCTTAACGTAATTATTACCGTGCTGCTGGTTATAGTGCTTGCCCTGCTTGGATTGTATGCCTATACATTTTTTTCGGGTAATAATCCGCTTGATAGATTCGGCTTAAAGCTTCCGTGGGAGTCCGATATCCAATCGGCATCAAGCGAACCCGTGGTTATAATCCCGTCCGAAACAGTTTCCGAAACAACTGCTGCCGCCCCCGCAACCGAATCATCCGCGACGGTTAATATCATTGTTACAGAGGCAGCTTCCTCCGAAACAACGGCGGAAACCGAGCCGAAATATACATCAACCGAGTATGATAAAGAATTTTTCGCAAATAGCCTCTTTATTGGTGACTCTATTTTTACAGGCTTTTCGGGTTTTGGGTATCTTTCCCCCGAAAATGTGTTTGCGCAGGTCGGCCTTAACCCCGAATCGGCTCTCACAAAGGAAATTGACGGGGTAACAGCCGTCGGAAAGGCTGAAGCAATGCAGCCCGATAGGATTTGTATCATGCTTGGAACGAACGGACTTGCATTTTTGAGCGCAGATTATATGTCCTCGGAAATGTCAAAACTTATAGACAGCCTTCGTGAGGTTTGCCCCAATACAGAGATTGTGATTTTGTCAATTCCGCCCGTAACGGAGGAGCATGAAAAGGAAAATCCCGAAAAAATTCCGGTGATTGTTGATTATAACTCTAAGCTGGAAGCGCTTGCTGAGGAAAAGGAATGCGTCTTTATCGATATTTTCACAATGCTTCAGGATGAGAACGGCTACCTTGCCGCCGATTATGCCGAAGCAGACGGTCTGCACTTCCTCGGAAAAGCATATGGCGTTGTCCTGAGCCGCATTCAGCATGAGCTTACCTATGTTGAAGACGGCGTTACCCAAAGCCCTGCGGAGGAAACACAGACAGAACTGTCCGATATTGATGCAATTGCCAATGTTTCCGTCACCGAAGCGCAGACCACCGAAGCAGAGGTTACCGAAACGGTGGCGGTAGTTGTTCCGAGTATCGATACCTCTGCGGATACATCAGTTGTTCAGCAATAAAAGAAAGGAAGAATAAAAATGAAAATCAAAATCAGAATGGAAAAAATACTTGCCGCAATCGCACTTGTTTCAGCTATGCTTCTTTGCGCTTGCGGAGATACCGACAGCGAGCCGACAAATGAGCCTGCCCCGTCCGATATTACCTCGGCAATAATGGCTGAGATAGAAATTCCGTCGGCGGTTGAAAAGGATAAGAATACAATCGGGGCATATTATGATTTCGATATCGAGCAGGCGGAGGCAATTTCCGTGTTCATCTGCGGTTCGGGCGCATATCCCGATGAGCTTGCCGTTTTCAAAATGGATTCCTCCGAAGCGGCTGCAAGCGTTGCAGAAACAGCTCAGAAACGGCTTGACAGCCAAATTGAGCTTTATAAGGACTATACCCCCGATGAAATGTATAAGCTCGACAGCGCCGAGGTAACGGTTAAGGGCAATTATGTTATGCTCTTTATCTGTTCCGATAATGCAAGAGCGTCCGAAATTGCAAATGGTCTTTTTTAACTTTTTAGAAAAAAATCACAAAAAATACTTGTATTTTTTCTGAGTTTAGGGTATAATGATATTGTCAGCTTGAGTATATTAATATCAGAAGATTACGGAATGAAATGTTGCGCTCTGTCGCCGATTAAAGAAAGAAGGAGGGTCATATAAAATGAATAATGAACAGACAATGACGTTTTCGGTCTATGAGGATAGTGAAGGCGAGCTTAAAAAGAATCTTACTTTGATATATGACGCACTTCGTGAAAAGGGATATAATCCCATTAATCAGATCGTGGGATATATTCTCTCAGAAGACCCGACATACATAACAACATACAATAATGCGAGAAGTCTTATCCGCCATATAGATCGTGACGAGCTGCTGCAGGTGCTTGTTAAATCCTATTTGGGAGAATGATTGATGCGCTGTGATTATTTCATGGCGCATTTTTATTACAGATAAAGGTTATAATTTGTGATAAAACTGTAACCGATTTGTAGTGTTATTTCCTGCGGCACTGTGGTATAATATACTTGTGATAAATCTTATTTCGGGCTTTATAATAAGAATGTACGGTAAAAAACGTATAGTCTTTGAACGGAGCTTTGTTTAATGAGATTCAAAAAAATTATTGCAGGAATTGCGGCCGCTGCCATTTTGTGCGGCATTGGCTTTACGGCATCCGCCGAGGGTCGGCTTGCGGACAGCGATGTTTCGGAGCTTTATGGCTTGAACACGGAATCGCATGGCTACGGTCAGGGCGTTGAGTGTGACGAAGATAATTGTCCGACAGGCGCAAAAATGTTTAATGACGAATATAATGAGTATGACAGCTATGCAGTTTTTGAAGATACAAAGGGTGTTTGCCTTACCTTTGACCAGGGCTATGAAAACGGCTATACTCCCTCAATTCTCGATACGCTTGAGGAAAAGAACGTCAAGGCGGTTTTCTTCCTAACAGGGGATTATGCGAAACGTAATAAAGACCTCGTGAAAAGAATGATTGACGAGGGGCATATTATAGGCAATCACGGTATGAAACATGAATCCTTGCCGAGCCTTTCTCCTGAGGATGCGGCGGAGGAAATAATGTCGCTCCACGATTATGTAAAACAGGAGTACGGCTATGAGATGACGTATTTTCGTCCTCCATGCGGCGAGTATTCGGAGCAGTCGATGGCTGTTTGCCAAAGATTGGGATATAAAACAATGCTCTGGAGCTTTGCATACTGCGATTGGGACGTAAATAACCAGCCTGATGCCGCATCGGCATTGGAACGTGTTTCGGGAGCGGCTCATGACGGAGCGATTTACCTGCTGCATAGTGTGTCGGAAACCAATGCGGAAATTCTTCCGCAGGTTATTGATAATATCCGTAAACAAGGATATGATTTTGTTCTTCCAGCTTTCACAATCGGATAAAACCGATTTTGATTTACTGCATATCGATGCAGACGATGTGCAATCTGTTTTTGGGCGCAAATCTTTTTCGTGCCTCCTATTATTTCATTTTCGGGTAATCCCTCGCTAAAGGGTTTACCCGCTTTTTTTGCGTAAAAAGGGCGAAATTTACAACAATTGAAAGCTGTAAATTTCGCCTTATGATTTTTATTTTGACTTATTAAACATCACTCATGCTGCCGTGATAAGTGCCATCATCTTCGGCGGTTTTGTCACGAAGTCCGTTTGTAGTAAGAGTATCCGTGTTAAGGTCGTTCATGTTGCTGGGAAGAATAACCTCGGGCGTTTCCCTAAGACCTACAATTTCAGGGGACTCGATTTCTTCCTTTATTTCCACCGGCTTGGTTTTTTTGCCCATATTGCTGAAAAAATCATCCGCAGTGAGCGGCTGTGAGCCTTCCTCTTTTTGAACGGGAGGAGGGGTTTCAGCTTTTTTGCGTTCAAGGATCGACATATCGAGTGAGCTTTCGTCTGCATCGTTCATATTTCCGTGATAAGCGCCGTCATCCTCGGCTGCCTTGTCACGAAGCGCGGCTGTTGCCGATACAAGGTCGGAGGTATCAAGATCATTCATGTTGCTTGGAAGAACTGCCTCGGGAGCTTCCCTAAGTCCCGTTATCTCAGGAATGTCAACTGTTTCCTTAACCTCAACTGGTTCAGCGGCAGGCTTTTTCTTACCCATGTCCTTAAAGAAATCATCGGGATTAACGGCAGCCTGCGGCGCAGATTTCTTCCCCATGTCCCTGAAAAAGTCGTCGGGATTGACTGCGTTCTGCGGCTTCGGAGAGGAAACGGTGCTTGCGGGTTGCTTTTTGGGGGAGTCCTTTTTAAAAAACATAATGATAACCTCTTTTTATTGTAATTTTTATTCGTCCATCTCGGAAAGAGTTACGTCAGAGGAAACAGAATCAAAGGTATAATTCGTGTCATCATCTTCATTCGGAGCATCGCAGCTGCCAAGAGAATCGGTGTTAAGCGAATTTATGTCAATATCGTTCATGCCGTCATAATCGGCGGGACTATATTTTGACTCTTGACCGTAAAGTGAATCCATATTAAGATTTTCTGTGCTTAAATCGGACATTCCGCCGCCTTGAACAGCTGACATTACAGCTCCTGCTTCTTCTTCCGCCATAGGTACAGCGGATTCAGCAGGGCTTGCGTCATTAACTCCTTCGTCCGACGTCGGAACAGGGTCTGCGTTGGAGGAATATCCATCGTTCACTGCATTGTCAGGGGAATCCGACTGCCCTTGACTGCTCGGAGGATTATATATGCTCTCGGGTTCTGTTTGGGGTATATAGGCTTCGGGAGAATTATTGTTATTGGCCTTTTTCCTTAAATAAATGAAAACAGCCGCCGAAACTGCAATAACGATAAGTCCGATAACAAGGAAGATTGTACCGCTTTTGGTTGCCGCATCGGGGTCATACTCTTCAATCTGGTAAGGAACGATGTATTTGTTCATTTCCGAATCATCGTAGGAATCAAACCATTCATTTTCTTTGAACCAGTCAATCATGAATTCACGCACATCCGATTCAAGCGGCTTAACCTTTCCTATAATGAAATAGTCGTGCCAGTCTATATCCTCCTCGCCGCATAAGAAATCATATGTATCATCGCTGATTGCATCCAACATATAAGCCGAATCGGAATTTTTTACAAGAATAGTTATAGGCAATACCGCACAAACCATTGAAAAACAGCAAGGAAAATGGTATAATATAGGT
>JAJQIG010000039.1 GCA_021199335.1 Oscillospiraceae bacterium
TGTCTTGGAAGCCGATTTTTCTGGCCTAAAGGTCATTTAATCAGCGTATCCCTAAATATTCCACTGAATACCGCACCTTTTTAACATACCTCAACGGAGTTCCGAATATAGGAAATGTTTCGAAATATCTTAGGATGTGCTTTCCAATACTCATAAGCGGTTATGTTCAGATGATTCTTTCAACCGCAAATGATGTGCTTGTTCCCATATCGCTGATTAAATATAATGCTTCATCGGAACGTGCCCTCAGTGAATACGGTATGTTTGAGGCTATGATAATTCCGACAATATTTTATCCATCAGCACTGCTATGCAGTCTTTCAAACATACTTATGCCAGAGATTGCAAGAGTACACTCATCAGGAAACGCCGAAAGGATGCGCAGTCTTGTTACCAAAGCCCTCAGCAGTTCACTTATCTTCGCTTTTTTTACAGCAGGTCTTTTCTTTATGCAAGGAAAAAACATAGGAAACGTACTCTGCCCATCTGACCCGCTTGTGGGGGAAACCTTGGTAAAAATGTTTCCCGTTATACCATTTATTTACCTTGAAATTATACTTGAAAGCATTATAAAGGGTCTTGGTAAGCAGAATTTCTCCACAATAAATTCGGTTTGCGAATATATTATAAGAATAATATGCGTTATTGTCTTTGTAAATCTTTTTGGCTTTACAGGTGTTCTGATTTCATATTATGCAAGCAATATATACAGTAATATTATCAGAATTGTGGTTGTATGCAAAACAGCAAAGGTACATTTCAACATTAGACTATTTGTACTTATTCCGTTTATATACAGTACCGCAAGCTGCGTAACCGCTTCGGCTGTTATAAAGCTTGTACGCCCGATAAATCCGCTCTTTTCAGCAGTAATATTCATTTCTTCGGCGTGTATAATGTTCATTGCGGTTTATGAGGGAGGAAAGCTGGTCTCCAAAGACTCATCGGATTTTATTACAATAATAGGAAGAAATCGCAGTAATCAAACTCAGATATAAGAGCATATGTCTTAGCGGATGTTTTAGACTTTTCACTTTACAAAAGCGGACTATGCAAATTAAATAAATAATGCCCTTAAATTTGCTTTATGTCTTTACAAAAAGGGAAAAATGTATTATAATTAAGTGAAACAGTTAACATCTTAATAGGTATGTGGTGTAATTAGAGTATCAAGACCGTTGGCTATTTAGACCATATATACAGGTAGTTTAAGGTATAACCGCATAACAATGCGGGCGATTGTCAATTCTTGGAGGTAAAAATGCCGCAAAATAATCAAAACGAAAACGAAGAAATGCTAAAAGATAACCATTCTTCTAAGAAAAAGAAATCAGGAAAAAATAAACCTAAGAAAAAAATGCACCCTGTAAAAAAATTCTTTGCAATTATCGGCACTACCCTGCTATCGCTGGTTCTTATCTTTGTAATTTCAGGGTCAATTATCGCAGCCGCACTCACGGTCTATGTACTCCAATTTGTGGAACAGGATGCTGTAGACATTTCCTTGTCCGATCTTGACCTCGATTACACCACATTTATTTACGGTTATGACGAAAACGGGGCAAGGGTAGAGCTTCAAACAATAAGCAGGAACGCTGACCGTATTCCCGTTACTATCGACCAGATTCCACAGCACGTTCAGGACGCTTTCGTTTATATTGAGGACGAGCGTTTCTATGAGCATTACGGAGTTGACTGGAAACGTACATTTCTTGCTTTTCTGAATGAATTTTTGCATATGTGGGGACGTCAGGGCGGTTCCACGATTACTCAGCAGCTTGTAAAAAATGTCACGGGAGACGACGATGTAAGCTGGGAACGTAAGATGCGTGAAATTTTTCGTGCGGCTACTCTCGAAAAGTACTGCCCTAAAATTGATATTCTTGAGGCCTACCTAAATTATATAGGCTTTGGCGGAAGCACTGCGGGAATACAGGCGGCTTCTTTGAAATACTTCGGCAAGGATGTTTCGGAGCTAACTATAGCAGAAGGAGCCTGCCTTGCGGGAATTCCTAAATCCCCTGAAGAGAACAATCCGTTTGCATATTATATCGATGAAGAAACAGGAAAGGCTGTTTATTACGGTAAGGAGAAATGCCTTGAAAGGCAGAAGGTTGTTCTTGCAGCAATGTATAAAAATGCAGTTATCTCCAAGATTCAATATGAAGAGGCACTTAACGAGGATGTCCAATTCCTTGACCCGGATTCACAGTATGAAAGTGAGAACAACGGCGTTCAGAACTGGTTTGTCGATATGGTAATCCGTGATGTAATACTTGATTTTGAGGATCTTTATGGAATTGACTATGACGAAGCAAGTGACAAGCTCTATAACGGTGGTTATGAAATTTATACTACTGTCGATATAGAAATGCAGGAGGCTGTTGAGGAAAAATTTAAGGATTACACGAATTTCTCCGAAACTGTACTTTCTGATCCCCCTCAGGCGGCGTTTATTTGTATGGATTATCAAGGAAATATTAAGGCCGTTGTTGGCGGAATAGGCGAAAAATCAGGCTCAAATATTTCCAACCGTGCAACGCGAGCGACACGTTCCCCTGGTTCGTGTATCAAACCGATAACCTCTTACGGTTATGCCATTGAAAATGACCTTATAACATGGTCGTCAATCTTCATTAACGAGCCTGTTACAGAAATCATTGATGAGGAAACGGGGCAGAAGCGTTCGTGGCCATATAACTACAATTCTAAGACATATGACTATGCGGGATATTTCACATTCCAAGCACTCCAACGCTCTTTAAACACAGTTCCCGCACAGCTTATTCAGATGGAAACACCACAGGCTGTATTTGATTTTCTGCAAAATAAATTCCAGATAACGACACTCACCGCAAGTGATGCTGACCTTGCACCGCTTTCCGTAGGCGCGCTCACAAACGGTCTTACGCTTGAAGAGCTTGTTGCTGCATATCAGGTCTTCGGAAACGGCGGAAAATACTATTCTCCTACATCGTACACTAAGGTTGTGGATTCAAATGGGAAGGTTGTTCTTCAGCACAAGTATACTCCGATTCAAGCGATAAGCAAGGAATCGGCTTATGTAATGAATAAACTTCTGCAGACCGTAATTGAGGGTCCTAATGGAACAGGTAGAGCAGCAAAGCTCACAAATACTCCGCTTGTCGGAAAAACCGGTACATCACAGGACTGGAAAGACCTTTCATTCGTGGGATGTACTCCCGACTATGTCAGCGGCATATGGTACGGCTATGATATTCCGAAGGAAATTCCTACGGGAACCTACTACAGCTCATCTGTTGTGTGGAAAAATGTTTTTGGTGACATTGCCGATGCAGGACCTACAAAATCATTCCCCGAATGCAGTGATGTCCAGGAGCTTTATTACTGCACGGAAACAGGTTTGCTTGCCAGCGGAACCTGTCCGACAGGAAGTGTTGGATACTACAAGAGCACAAACATTCCCGAAGTATGCTCGGGACATCATGATGTGGAGGACGAAAGCTCCGACAATTCATCAACTGCTGAATTGAATGTATTGGAGCTTGCAAATTTTCTTGAATAAACAAAATATAGTAGAGGTTACTCATTATGGATAAGCTAAAGCTTGCCTGTCCATGTCATTTTGGACTTGAAAGTGTATTAAAATTTGAAATTACCAAAATCGGAGGAGAAGATATTAATGTTTCGGACGGAAGAGTTACGTTTTCGGGCGACTTTTCAACTCTTGCAAGGGCAAATCTGTGCCTCGCTTCCGCAGAAAGGGTTCTTATACAACTCGGCGAATTTAAGGCTGTTACATTTGAGGAGCTTTTTCAAGGCATAAAATCTCTTCCCTTTGAAGAATTTATCGGCAAGGATGATGTTTTCCCTGTAAAAGGGTATTCTCATAATTCGGCTTTGCACAGTGTTCCCGACTGTCAATCGATTATAAAAAAGGCCATTGTTGAGCGGCTTAAAATCAGATACAATGTGAGCTATTTTCAGGAAACAGGAAATATGTTTCGTATTCAGTTCAGCATCCGAAATGATAATGTAATTGTTTATATCGACAGTTCGGGAGATGGTCTTCACAAACGAGGCTACCGCCGCAATTCTAATGCTGCCCCAATCAAGGAAACCTTGGCGGCAGGAATAATTGATCTTGCCCATGTTCGTAGTGACAGCATTGTATGTGACCCATTTTGCGGAAGCGGCACATTTGTTATTGAAGCTGCATATAAGGCACTTAACATTGCCCCCGGTCTTAAGCGTCACTTTGCGGCAGAGAAATGGGATATTATTGACCCTGAAATATGGGAAAACGAACGTACAAGGGCACTTGATTCAATAAGGAAGGACACAAATTTCTTCGCATATGGCTTTGATATTGAACCGGAGGCTGTTGCGTTGACCCAAGAAAACTGTCGAAGAGCAGGAATACTGAAACGTGTTTCCATAAAACAGGCTGATATTAAAAATTATGACAATTTCTCTAACTCTATAACGGTGTGTAATCCTCCATACGGCGAGCGAATGCTTGATCTTAAAGAAGCCGAACAGCTTTATTCCGTTATGGGGCAAAGATTTAAGGCAAACAATGATTCACCATGCTTTATAATTTCTCCACATGAGGATTTTGAAAGGTTTTTTGGCAAAACCGCCGACAAAAGGCGTAAGCTCTACAATGGTATGATAAAATGTCAGCTTTATATGTATTATCGCTGATTGTATCCCTGTTCTCGAATGTCTAAAAATTGCAAAGTAATTTTGGGAGCATCCAGTTAGGATTCTGCTCCCATTGAAAGGCCGTATGCTCCCCCGCCTGAAGATGCGGGGGACATCAGTCGTGAGTTATAAATTAGGATAATCGAATGCTCACAAATAAAATGCAGTCCAAAAATTTTTTCGGACTGCATTTTATTATTTAACAATATAAGAATTGTAACCTTCAGAAATCAATTCTTCGATAACTTCATTATAATCCGCCTGATTTATCTCACTGTGGGATATCATTGGGATAATCACAATATTCTCCCCTGCCTCTTCTGAAATAATGTTAAATACTGTTTTTACCTTTTCAGCAGCGGAAAGGTCGGAAAGGACAACTTCCGTGTTATTATAGATAACCGTATTGGCAATTTCGGCGGGTGAATAATCAATAATAAGGGTCATATCACCAAGCTGTTGAGGCTTAAATACTTCGGCATCACCATTGAGAATATCCTCCGCGCTTATTTTAAGCATAAAATCTGAATTTTGGTTTTCGGAAGCTGATTTTGCAATATTTACAACATCAAGTAAAGCCGCATATCTCGTTTCACTCCTTACTTCATCTCCGATATAATCCAAGTCAGAATTTCGGAAATTTGGGAAAGTCGCTCCTTCTGCGGCTATAACGTCAAATCCTGCCGCAGCAATTTCATCGGCTATATAACGTATATATTCCTTTGTATCCTCATCGAAAGGTGAAAGCCACGGTTTTCCTCCGTTCGATGCAGCGTTGTCAAGCCATGTGGTTCCGTCTGCATTATGATATGAACCATCTCTGTTTTCGCCGTAACGGTTATTATCTTCAAGAAGATTTATCGAAGCAATAGCTTTAAGGTCACTTGCTTTAATTAAGCTTATAATCTGCTGAACGGGCATCATCCCCGAAACTGCGCTTTCATCTGTTGCTGCAAATTCAGAACTTGTTTTGTAATAAATCTTGCCGCCTTCTGCTTTCATGGTAATCATAGCAGCGTTATAGCCATCTGACTTTGCCTGTGACAAATACTGATTAAGCGTCACGGGATTATCAAGAGAATCTTCAGGAAGTGAATATGCAGTAAAATATTCGGAATTAACAGAAATAGACATTGTCGTATCGGATTCACTTTCATAAGTTGTTTCTGTCGCAGCGGAGGTTTCACCCGAATTTTCCGATTCAACGTCCTCGGAAACGGGCGGAGTCCACGGTTCAGATGAATCATCCACTATACTATCCTCGGAATTTATAAAATTAAAAATAGGTTTTGCAACACTGTATCCTACGAACACCAACACCGCAATCCCGATAATTGCAACAAAAAAGCTCGCTATCTTTTTTGCCCTTTGCTTTTTTGCGTGCGAACGATTTCTGTAAACCTTTCTTCCGCCGGAACCTGCCACTTTAATTCATCCCTTTCTTAAAATCAGTATGTAAGTTGATAATTCATCAACCCATAGAATGCCATACTCAATATTCCAATATATATAAGGAGCAATGGATAACCACGAAAGCAATATGGCACTTCCTTTGAGTAAAGCTTATCATAAACAATGACAACCATATAAACCGCAAATACAAATCCAAGTCCTATTCCGATCCCATGAAATATATACTCGGCAAGAGTTGTACAATACTTTGAATTAAGGAACATTGCACCCAACACAGCACAATTGAATGCTGATATATGGACATACTTTTTTATCCTGCCGAAAATCCTATACAAAAGCTTCCACAGACAAAGAAGTGTCACCACATATACAAGACCCAATGTAATTATATATATGAGCGGTCTAACGATATATGCGAAGTTGCTCTCACTGCCGTTCAAATACTTATCGATAAAATAGCACAATGCGCCCGTTACTGCGGTAATATATGTTACGCATATACCAAATCCAAGAATATTTTTCCTGCTTCGTGCAACCGTTATAAGAGTGCTTGTACCCAATGCTCTTGCAAAAATTGTGTTTTCCGCAAACACAGCAACAAAGGATACCATTATAATCTGCAAAATATATGACATATCAACTCAACTCCGTTTTATTGCTTAATCTTTCTGACAATGAGATTTATAGCCCTAAACAAAGCCGCAAATATTCCAAGCAGTATGAATCCGCCGTAAACCTCCGAAAAGCCCGAAAACTGCATTGGCATGGCAATGATTTTGCCATTAAGCTCGCCCGTTGATATAATTTCTCTGACAACACCGAATATCAATACAGCAATATCATACCCCAAAATGCTAAAAAGAATGTCAATAAGCATTTTTCCTTTATTTTCTGCAAAAAAAGTAGTTTCGGAGCATGAAATAATAAACGAATTTGTTATAAGCAGCGGGAAATAAACTCCCATTTCGGTTACACTGTCCGGAATAAACGTATTAAGCACTATCGCAACAGGTACATAAACCAACGAACCGATAATTGTGTAAATTATGATTCTTATTGTGTAAAGAATCCTTTGTGAAACAAAAGATGAAAATAACAATGTAAACAGGGTTATGGATGAGAACGTTATGACTAATGTTACAGCTCTCATGTATGTATTTGCAAACACTACGGCAGGAGCAATCACCATTCCCGAAACAAGAATTGGGTTACGTTTTACCATAGCATTATAAATTATCGATTTAGTATCGTTATTTTCCGCTTTTTTTGTTTCTCCTGTGGATTGTAAACTTGTGTGATTGCTGTCCATTATTATCACTTCCATTGATAAGTGTAAGAGTTTCACCAACATGATTAAGATTTTTGTTAAACCTACGTTTTAATTTCACAAATATGCCACTTTTCTCTTTTGATAAAATTTCCGCAAAGGAAACCGACCTTTTATCAAGCTCTATTCCAAAGGGTGCTGCAATTATTACTGCATATATAACCGCATTTTCAACATTAGCATAAAATCGGAAAACAAGAACCAGCACTCCCATTATCACACCATAAATAAACCTTGACGATTTAGTTTTTGGTATAGTTCTGTAATCACAGGATAAAAATATCATTCCAAAAATCAGCATGCCACCCGAAATGTTACTCAATGTGTATTCAAGGCTAAATCTGCTGTATATAAATGTATATCCTGCGACTATGGCAAGCTGGGTAAAAAAAGATATTGCCGAAACTGAACGCCTTAAAGCGAGGAATACTGCCGATATAAGCAAAATGATTGTAGCTCCTGTACCCATTGGACCGTTGAACTTTCCGATAAACATATCCATAATCGAAGCTGAGGGGGCATCAGTCGATATAAATGTTTTGGTCATAGAGGAGAAAAGCGATGCATCTGTAATAGCACTGCTGCCAAGACCAATATAATCAAATGGTTTCGGATAGACAAGCATTGAGCCCGAAAAACACAATGAAGCAAACAGAAAAGCTGCTGCCGCACTGTTAAATATTTCATGTCCCCTGCCGCCAAAGGAGTGCTTACAGATAACAATTGCAAAAATATCCGCAGTAACAAGCACATAATAGGGAACGGCAGCTGACATCATAAGCCCCAACACCAGTCCGGTTTCAAACGACGACAATATGTCATAGCCCTCTGACTTAATATGCCGTATTCTATGACACAGCATATCTGCAGTAATGCATGTCAAAACCGAAAGCAAAAGTATCACCATTGCTCTTGCTCCGTAATAATATATCGAAACCGCAGAGAGAATTATAAGTACAATAAGCATATCAGTCAATATGCTTAATTCGGTTTTTATTTTATCCATTTTACAAATATCCCGTTTTTATTTTTTTAGAAGCGACACAGACTTCTCCATATCGGGGGAATTAAAAAGATATGAACCTGCAACCAGGATTTCTGCTCCTGCATCTGATGCCCTCATTGCGGTAACATCATTAATTCCGCCATCAACCTGAATCGGCGTATGAAGATTTCTGCTGTCAAGCATAGCCTTTAGTTCCTTTATTTTATCAAGGCAATCATATATAAAGCCTTGTCCTCCGAAGCCGGGTTCGACTGTCATAACGAGAATCATATCAACCTTATCCAAATATGGCTCCAGCACAGAAACAGGGGTTTCGGGTTTCACTGAAATGCCCGCCTTTTTACCGCAGGAATGTATCGCATCCATGACATCTGCGCAGCTTTCGGCAGCCTCATAATGGAATGTAATAATATCCGCGCCTGATTCCGCAAACTGCTTTATGTATTTTATCGGATCAATTATCATAAGGTGGACATCAAGAACTGCCCTTGCTACCTTTGATACGGATTTCAAAACGGGAATTCCGTAGCTTATATTATTAACAAACACACCGTCCATAACATCAAAGTGTATATATTCACAGCCTGCCTTTTCGGCTCGTCCGATTTCTCTTTCAAGGTTGCATAAATCTGCGCTTAATATAGAAGCGGAAATAATTTTTTTCACATCAAGCCTCCGAAATACTAAAACAGTGCGGCTAAAGAGCACTGAACATTCATTATTTGGAAATAAATTAACCATTACAAACTGACACAGTCTAATTATACAATATTCATTCAAAAAAATCAAGGTCAAATGTGAAAAAAACAACATTTGACCTTAATCTATATTCAATACGGCTTATACGTCAGTGAATAGTCAAGGCTCCCCTACGGATATTAAAAAATATCACCCTGAGCTGCTGTTTCGCACTACACCGTATAATTCAGTTTATGCGAAAAAGCAAATTTGGCTACAATACGTAATTACTCATACATGAGCTTTTTTAAATCAATGTCGTCGGCAAATGATGATACATTGTAAAGGAAAAGAACTTGATCGTAATCCGAAACGTTGACAACTGATTTATAGGAAATCTGAATATATCTCATGTCCAAAAGAGTTATTTCCGAGTAATTTTCCGCAAGGAACGGCGCATAGCAATGCGCATACGAATCCTTTATAATAAGCAGCCTGCCGCCGTCATTATCTGTCTTTATAGTAACAACAGGCGCATTCTGACCGAGGAAGGCGGAATACTTATCCTTGACGTTTAAATATTCCCTGAAATACATACTGTCATAAATTTCAGGCTCTTCTCCTATAACTTGGCTTACTTCCACCGTTACAGGTTTTTCTCCCACAACGCTGCTGTAAAAATCAATTGTGTCCTTTTCAATATTGTCACAAAGAGTTTTTGAATAAAATGTTCCCTGAAATTCTGTGCTTGCGTGTTCAATATTATATTCAGAATATTCAAGTGGTGTATATCCCATTTTCCGTGAGGCTGCGGCATATGCAATATATGCCCCAAGGGATGTCCAGTGATGGTCGGTGCGGTAGTATATATATTCTCCGGCATTGGCTGCCATTTCGGGATAAACATCAATCAGTGAAATGGAATCGTCTAACTTATCATAAACATACTCTATAAACTGCCGTTGGTCGAGATTTGGCATATAATCGGGAAGTTGATTTTTGTAAAACTCTGCCGATGTAGGGACAAGCATCATATAAACAGGAACGTCGTTGTCCTTTGCGAATGTGTCAATTGCGGCTATACTCTTGTCAATCTCATCGTAATCCAACTCGTCAATTTTTTCGATAAGTCTGTCCTCCAGTATATAGATACCGTTCTGCTCTTTTTTCCCAAGTATAGCTTCAAACCCAGACTTTATCTTTATCCATGATGTTCTTCCAACAAAATGGTCTGAAATGTAGCTTTCAATATCATCCGTAAATGTCCTGTTAAAAAGCGTTTTTACGCTAAAACTCGGCATACTTTGAAGAGATTTATTCTCAATATCGGAAAAACTTTTTTTAGGAAGGGCAATTGTAACAACAGGAAGAACTATTAAAACCGCAAAAAATGCTATACATATTATTACCGAAGAAATATTCAGTTTCCATCTTTTGGGGGATTTCATTTGTAACGCACCTCCTTAAAATCTAAAATAAAGAAACGGATTATATGATGCATCTACAAGATAGGCAGTGCATATTACCATAACACACAGCTGTGCCAATGGTACAATGCACTTCATGAGGGTAGGTTTTTTCTTATCAAACCTTGATACAGCGACATTGAAAATATTTGTTGACGCCAAAACACATATGACAAAAATGACAGCATTTCCTGTAAACAAATACATTGCTGTACTGTCGCCCCAGACTCCGTTGAAACCAAACATAGCCTTAATAAACACCCATGCATCCGCAATGGTATTTGTGTCAAACAATACCCAGCCCAAAACAACAAGTACAAATGTATAGAGCATACTCAAGCCTTGCGGCAGCTTTGCGAGTATCTTCCCCCAACCCAATCTTTCAATTGCTATAAGAACACCAAAGTACAAGCCCCATAGTACAAAGTTCCAACTTGCTCCATGCCACAGCCCCGTAAGTGTCCATACAACAAAGGTGTTGAAAATTGTTCTGCGAAGTCCCTTTCGATTTCCCCCAAGAGGGATGTAAACATACTCCCTGAACCAACATCCGAGGGTTATATGCCACCTTCTCCAGAATTCACTTATGCTTTTTGAAATATATGGATGATTAAAATTAACAGGGAAATTAAATCCAAGCATTTTACCAAGGCCCATTGCCATATCGGAATAACCTGAAAAATCAAAATAAATTTGGAATGTAAATGCAAGTATTCCAAGCCATGCGGTTGCGGCTGAAATTTCCGTAAAATCCATTGCTTTAACCTGAGTCCATACTAAACCGATGTTATTTGCAAGAAGTACCTTTTTGGCGAGACCCTTAAGAAACTTTCCTATTCCCTCCCCTACTTTAGAAACGCTGACGGTTCTGTTGTCGATTTCATTGGCAACCTCCTCGTAGCGAACAATCGGACCCGCAACAATCTGCGGAAACAGCGTTACATAAGAGGTGAAGCTTATAACATTTTTCTGCACCTTTATTTTGCGTAAATACAAGTCTATAGTATATGACATACTTTGGAAGGTATAAAATGAGATTCCTATCGGAAGCGGAAGCTGCGGGTCGGGAATATTTATTCCAAATAAAGAATTGATTGTTGTAATTAAGAATGAACTGTACTTAAACACGGCAAGAAGTCCCAAATTCATTATAACTGACACAAGTAGGCAAATTGTCCTCTTGCGGGGGCTATTGTCAAAATAGTCCATAAGCCTTCCTGCTGTGTAATCTATAATGGTTGATAAAATCATAATTATAACATATTTAGGTTCACCCCAAGCGTAAAAAAACAAGCCTGAAATAAAAATAAGTAGGTTTTTGTATTTACTCGGCAGGATAAAGTACAGTATCATTACAATAGGGAGAAAGAAATACAAAAATATAAGACTTGAAAAAACCATAAATTAGAAATCATTCCTCCTTACGTAATAATTTAAATGCAAATGCAATGAATTCATCACGTTCCATCATTGTGTTAAGTATTTCAAGCATACTGTTCGTAGTCAGAAGCTGGGGCATATGCAGCTCACTCAAGAGAATTTTTCGTTTTTCTGAGGAATCCTTTGTTCCCGTGAATCCAAGCTCATAAAGGTCAAGCTTAGTTATCGGAGATTTTTTTTCAGCGCATTCCGAAGATAAGACCCCCGCTCTTCCAAATGCATCAAGCAATACATTTTTATCAATACCCTCAACGCCGAGCTTACCCTCCTTAGAGTAAGACGTTTTCCGCTTTTCCTTTCCGAACACATCGGGAATATACACATTTATGATTTTCCCGTCACTTATTGCTCCTTTAAGAAAGCCACGGATTTTGAATCCTGCGCTGTCGGAATCGGTTAAGATAATTATTCCCTTATTTTTGGCAAAATAGCGTATCATTTCCAGTTTTTCTTTATCTCTTATAACAGAAAAACCGTTCGTTGTTATAATAACAGCATCAATTATAGATTTCAGCTTAATCTTATCGTATTTTCCCTCGACGATAACAGCCTGTTCAAGATGAAGCATTTTTAACATTCCCCATTTATTTTGATGAAAGCATCCTTATTATTGCCTCTTCAAGCAATGTCATATTGTCAGTTTTGAGTGATTTCATTTTAACGTCTGTTTCGGTTAGAATCTGCATACATTTTCTTAAATGTCCAAGAGAAGATGTACGTACATCACGAAAAGCATTATCAACTCTGAATTTAATATTTGCCGGATAACCAAAGTCGGATGTCACCTCCGATGGTGCCTTTCCGCTGCCCAAGGCAACCTTTGCACGGTATAGATCAACCATATTTCCGGTTATTGCATACATTATTGAAATAGGATCAATTCTCTCAGATGATAAATCGTTTAAAAGCCGCATTGCCAATGTCTTGTCATGCCTTGCTATTGCCCTTGCAAGGTCAAAAGAGGTAGTTTCAATTTGCCTTGGACACAGAAGTTCGACTATCTCCTTTGTTATCTCGATGTTTCCCGAATATGCAATCAACTTGCTGATTTCATTTTCCAAAATCATAGTATCGCAGCCGCATATCTGTGCAAGATAAGCCGCCGTTTGCTTTGATATGGAAGAACCGCTTTTGCTTACTTTCTGCATAATATCCTTTGAAAGCATATCGGGAGTTTTGTATGCAAAGTTACATACCGAGCCTTTTTTTGAAACTGCATCCATAAGCTTCTTATTTTTGGTTGTTGGATATTTTTTTCCTCCTGTAACATCAAAAGAGGTATAATAAAAAATCAAAACAGTTGTATCAGGAATATCTCCGATAAATTCAATAAGTCGATTTAAAGTTCCTGTGCCGATATTTTCTGCATTTAGGTTAGAAACAGTGCAACAAACATATTCCGCAAACATTGGCAGTGCCTCGCAGGCATCTATAAACTCATTTATATCAAAATTTTCGCCGTCAAAGGAGCGAAGATTACACGCTTCATCTCCTTTTTTTACGGTTTTTTCAACAAGTGCTTTCTTGAATTTTTCAACGGCAGCAATATCTTTTCCGTAAAAATAGTATAGATTGTCTATAGTTCCTGCTTTTATTGCTGCCCTTAAGCTGCTGTCAGTAACTATTGCCACCGTAAATCACCTCCGATTCTATTTTGTCTTTATAAATGTTAATTTCTACATTTTCACCTATATAAACAGATGAATCTTTGCTCACCGATGCCTTCGCATCATCATTCACGAAAATCACTATATCCCCCGTAATATTTTCATTGGCAGATGTACCTGCGTAATCAATGACTACATCATAATTTCCGCTTAAATCAGAGGTGGTTTTTCCATTGTAAGCGAGCACAATATATCCATTTATATTAAAAAGCACAGTATTGTTTTCAGATAATAGCAGTCTAAAATCAGACGCTGTAATAACGCTGTCCCGGTTAATGTCATATTTAACAACATTATCTGCACCCAAATATCCAAACGATATTTCATAATCATTTTCAGGGGAAATTATTGAGCTAATGTCAAACAGCTCAAGTTCATGCTGATATATAGACACAGAGGTTATGTCGTCCACTGTCAATCCAAGCAATTCTATACGATTTATACCATGCCTGTTAAGATATTTTACAATACATCCGGCCGTTCTACCACCCTTTATCAGGTCAATGACAGATGCCTTTCTCCTATCCTGAACAACTATTGCAGCGGAGCCTTTTCCGTTATTCAGTACTGCAAGAGATATATGGTCAGACGGTATAACCCTGTAAAAAGCGATAACTGCGGTGCATAAGAAAAACACTCCCACCGATATTGCCGCAATATGCGCTGCTTTTCTGAAATAAAACGCCGCAGCCACCACAATTACAATTGATGAAATTATCGCAAATCCGGTAAACTTATACCCAAGAGGAATATACGCAAATTGGAAACTGCCCAACAGCTTTGACACGATCAAAACAAATTTGCAGCAGATTCCACATACTTTCATCATTGGCATCATTACTAAGGTCGCTCCGCCAAATAGGGCAGATATTACCCCGCACGTAAGTATGACCGTACAGAGAGGAATCAAGAGCATATTTGAGAACGGTGATATGACGGAAATTTCATCAAAAAATAAAAATGAAACGGGAAAAACAATCACAGATACGCAAAACGAGGCGATAAATGACTTCATATACTTCTTCAGTGTATACTTTTGTTCAATAAGCTCAATGACCGCAGGTGCGACCGCTCCTATCCCTATAACTCCCGCTACTGAAAGGAGGAACGAGGCATCTCTTACAGTAAATGGACAAGCTGCAGTAAGAATTATTGCAGCTATCCCCAATGAATTCATTATATCAGCTCGCCTGTTAAACAGGTTTGAACCGTAAACTAAAATAAGCATAATTGCTGCGCGTATTACTGAATTTGAGGCTCCCGAAAGCATTACAAACAAGCCCATCGGGACAAGTAAGATTCCAAACCGCACATATTTATTCATGGGGAATAAACAAAGGATAAACCAAAAGAGCGAACACACTGTTGAGAGATGGACCCCTGAAACTGCCATTATATGACCTATCCCGGCCCTGTAAAGAAGGGTCACGGTTGTATCTTCAATATCAGATTTATCACCGAAAAGCATTGCTTTCGTAATTGCCATTTCCTCCGAACCGAGGTAATTATTCATTTTGTCGTAGATATACTCTCTGTAGCTGCACAAAGCTCTTTTCAGTGGTAACTTATTGGCAGGAGTGACTTCAATATCCTCCGCCCAGCTTATGCTAAGGTATATCCCCTTTGCCTTATAGTAGTCCTTGCTGTTAAAAAGATATGTATTGTTCGGAACAGCGGCTTTGCCTTTTACATAGATTTCATCGCCTACTCGTCCGCCTTCATCTGTGCCATAACAAGTAATTTCGGCGGAGGTTGTTCCATTAATCGTCCCCTTTATTGTGTAAAACGCCATATCACTACCCGAGTATTTATAGCTTGTTAAAACTCCGTTTACTTCGACAGTATTGTCAGCATAAGCGATTATTTTCTCATAAAGAAGCTCATCATAACAGGAATAGAATACCGCTCCGACCGAAAAGCATACGAAACAAACGCAAACCACGGGCTTTTTTCCTTTAGTCATTACTCCAAACGCAGTGGCAGCAACAATAAGAATTATACCTATGGCAATGTTAAGTTTAAAATAAAAAAATGATGCGAAAAGCAAACCAAGCAGATATGAAAAACCCACATAAGCCATTTTCCGCACCATTTTTATTTCCTCCACTTTTTATTCAGAAAAAAGTTTAACCCATAGTTGCATCAAGCCTGCGCCCGCCTAGGATATGGAAATGAAGATGCTTTACGCTCTGACAGCCATTTTCTCCGCAATTGGAAACAACGCGGAAACCGTCCTTGTCCACATCCTGTTCCTTTGCAATTTTTGCAATTACTTCAAAAATATGAGCAACAACAGCCGAATTTTCCGAATCAACAGCGGCAACGCTTTCGATATGAATTTTAGGTATAACAAGAATATGAACCGGCGCAAGAGGATTTATATCCTTGAATGCGAGAACCTGTTCATCCTCATAAACCTTGTCACAGGGAATTTCCCCTGCAATTATTTTGCAAAAAAGACAATCCATTTTTATTTTCTCCTTTTTCAGTGCAGCAGAAACTCTCCGCTGCACTGAATTACGTCCATTTATTTTATAAATTCCTTAACAGCATCCATCAAGGTTGCAAGTGCTTCATCAACCTTATTCTTATCACCGATTCCTGCCATAGCACTATCAGGACGTCCTCCGCCCTTTCCGCCTGTTATAGCCGAAATCTTCTGAACAATCTTGCCTGAATGGGCACCTGCCGCAACAGCACACTTACCGCATATGCAGAGGATAGAGCCGCCCTCGTCCGTTACAGACGCCAAAACTGCAATAATATCAGGAGCCTTATCCTTAATTTGATCTCCCATTGTTCTTAAAACATCAGACTTAATTCCATTCAATCTAGCAGCAACTACACGGCAGCCATTATAAGGAACTGCATTTTTTAATATATCATCAAGCTGGAAGGAAGCAATCTTAGAGTTAAGCTCCGATACCCGTTTCTCCAAGGTCTTGATTTCGGCAGAAGCTGTAGCACATCGAACAGCAAGCTCGTTTGCATTTGGAGCCTTTATTGCTGCTGCAGCCTGTGAAACAATGTCTTTATATTCATCAATAAGCGAAAGAACCCCGGTACCCGTTACAGCTTCAATTCTCCTTACACCCGCAGCAACGGAATTTTCGGAAACAATCTTGAAAAGTCCTATATTTGATGTATTCTTAACATGAGTACCTCCGCAAAATTCAAGTGAAACATCGGGAACATTTACAACCCTTACGACCTTGCCGTATTTTTCACCAAACAAAGCCATGGCGCCCAGCTCCTGAGCTTCTTCTATAGGCATTTCTTTAATATCAAGCTCAATTGCGCTAAGTACAGCATCATTAACAAGGTTTTCTATCCTTACAAGCTCCTCCGGAGTAACCGCACTGAAATGCGCAAAGTCAAACCTCATTCTCTCGGGTGAAACTAACTGACCTGCTTGATGAACATGATCACCGAGAACCTTTCTGAGTGCAGCTTGAAGCAGATGTGCAGCGGTATGATTTCTTGCTGTTGCAGCACGAAGCTCCCTATTGACACTTGCATTTACTGTCATACCTGTTGTAAATCCGCCTTCGGTTACTTCACAGTGGCACACGAACTGACCGCCGTTGAGTTTCTGAGTATCAACAACCTCCATTACATTGCCGTTTGCGCTGATTATACCCTTATCTCCTACCTGACCGCCGCTTTCTGCGTAGAAAGGAGTTGTTTCAATAAGGACAGTTACTCTGTCACCTCCCTCGCAAATATCGGCAGATTCACCGTCCTTGACCATAGCAAGGATTTTGGTGCTGCATTCAAGATCTGTGTAGCCCACAAACTTAGTTGTAAACTGCGTAAGAACGCTTGCTGATGCATCATCCCAACCTCCGCCAAGCTTTCTGTTCTCACGGGCTGTCTGCTTCTGAACTTTCATACATTCATGAAACTCGTCTTCGTCAACGGAGATTCCTTTCTCAGTGCAAATCTCCTTTGTTAAGTCGAGCGGAAAGCCATAGGTGTCATGGAGCTTGAAGGCTTCCTCACCACCGAGAACCTTATCCCCGTCCTTTGCTTCAATTTCTGTTATATAACGGTCAAGAATTTGCGAGCCATTGTCAATTGTTTTTCCGAAGGCTTCTTCTTCCTTTCGAATAACCGTTTTAATATATTCTCTCTTGGAATCGAGTTCGGGATACGCTGAAACATTTTCATCAATAACCGTGTCAACGACTTTATAGAGGAACGGATTGGTCGTTCCCAAAAGTCTGCCATGTCTTGCCGCTCTCCTAAGCAGACGGCGAAGGACATATCCCCTTCCCTCGTTTGAGGGAAGAACACCATCACCAACCATAAATGTTGTGCTTCTTATATGGTCGGTTATAACACGGATTGACACATCATCCTTATCATTTTCCTTATATGTTTTTCCTGTAAGCTCAGAAATTTTCCTCATGATATTCTGAACTGTATCAACCTCAAAAAGGTTATCCACACCCTGCATAACACAAGCAAGACGTTCAAGACCCATACCTGTGTCGATATTCTTTGTAGCAAGCTGAGAATAGTTTCCATGACCATCATTATCAAATTGTGTGAACACGAGATTCCAAATTTCAATAATCCTGTCACATTCGCCTGCCTGTTCAAAGCTTTCAAACGGACCGTATTTTTCGCCCCTATCAAAGTGAATCTCTGAACAGGGACCACATGGACCGCTGCCGTGTTCCCAAAAGTTATCGGCTTTACCAAGCTTTATAATTCTGTCACGTGGAATTCCGACCTCATTCGCCCAAATCTCACCCGCTTCGTCATCTTCTTCATATATTGTAATCCAAAGCTTTTCAGCAGGAATTTCAAGAATCTTTGTAAGATATTCCCACGCCCATGCGGTAGCTTCATGCTTGAAATAATCCCCGAAAGAAAAATTTCCCAGCATTTCGAAATAAGTACCATGACGGGAAGTTTTTCCGACATTTTCAATATCGGGGGTTCTTATACATTTCTGGCAGGTTGTAACACGCTTGCAAGGCGGAGTTTCAATGCCCTGAAAATACTTCTTTAACGGTGTCATACCTGCATTTATAAGCAGAATAGAATTATCTCCCTGGGGAACAAGAGGTGCAGAATCCATACGAAGGTGACCCTTGCTTTCAAAAAATTTGAGATAACTTTCACGAAGTTCGTTAAGTCCTGTCCATTTCATTTTAAATTAGCTCCATTCATTCAAAAAAATACATTTAAAATGCCGAGGTTAGTCTTCTTCATCCGTTTCAGGCATATCCCAGTTATGGTATACGTTCTGAACATCGTCATTTTCCTCAAGATTTTCAAGAAGAAGATTCATTTTTCTGATTGCATCTTCATCCGTAAGGGTAGTATATGTTGCGGGTATCCTTTCTACATCTGCGGAAATCAGCTTATATCCCCTCTCGACAAGACCATCTCTTACAGAGGAGAGTTCATTAGGCTCAGTTTCAATCTCAATTGTATCATCTTCAATCGAGAAATCGGAAGCGCCAAGGTCAAACACATCTTCCATAACCTTGTCCTCATCCATGCCTGCACCGTCCGCAACAATAATTCCCTTACTTGAAAACATAAAGGATACACATCCCGTTGTTCCCAAGTTTCCACCAAACTTATCAAAGTAGTGACGTATATCTCCAGCAGTACGATTTTTATTATCCGTAAGTGTTTCAACGATTACTGCAACGCCGCTTGGACCGTAGCCTTCATAAATATTGGATTCATAGCTCGTTTTATCCCCCGAACCCATTGCCTTCTTTATAACTCGGTCAATATTGTCATTAGGAACGTTATTTGCCTTTGCCTTTGCAATAAGATCACGAAGCTTGGAGTTATTGTTCGGATCTCCGCCTCCCTCTTTTACGCAAACGGTAATTTCACGTCCGATTTTAGTAAAAATCTTAGCCTTTGCGCCGTCCGTTGCCTCCTTTTTCCTTTTAATATTGTTCCATTTTGAATGTCCTGACATTTTATATCTCTCCTTAAAGAATTTTTACATATTAGCTTTTTTGTTGAACGGATTTTATACGCTAATTCCGATTTGCACAATCATACCTCTGTATTATACCAAATAGTATCAAAAATTTCAACCATTCTTTCATGATTTCCAAGCAATTGTAAATAACCGAACAATGTTTCCAGTGATGTCGCCCGACGGTACTCAATTGGATTGGAACTTTTCGGAACTGTATTGGTGGTTGCATTTCTCCCGCGTTTCATCACCGCTTTTTCGTCCTCCGTAAGTATGGGAAGTACAACATCAACTGCCTTCGACTGGTAAGCTGCCCTTACCTTTTCAACGGCTTCCATATGTAGCCTGCTCACAGGCATATTTGCCGTAATTACAATTTTTTCACGGACAAGCTGTTCATAGACCGCATCGCCGAGAAATGCCAACGTAAGCGGACTGTACTGATTTACATCATGCTTTTCTATGCCAAAGACCTGCCTTTCTCCCTATCATCGTCCCGTGTATACGTTCCACAGTGATTTACAAAGTGAAACATCAGCTCAATTAAAGCCTTATGATATGGAATAAACTCTCCGCTGTCAATCATACGGAAAATATCTTCCTTATCCGCCCACTCCACTGCTTGGACCTCCTCATCCTGTAATCGGAGCAGAAAAGGTTCACAATCATATGGGATGACATAAATATCATCAAAACCGTCAGCAAAGTTAACCGTTAGCGATGGACGAATATTGCTGAAGTTTATGTCAAGCCCTATTTCCTCAAGCACTTCACGATGAGCGCCCTCTGCGCTTGTTTCCCCCGAAATACAGCTCCCGCCTACACTGATGTCCCACATATTGCCCCAGCTTCTTTTTGACGGCCAACGTTGCTGTACGAGCATTTGCCCCCGAGAATTTACAAGGCAAATATGAACAACTATATGGTATTCCCCATCTTTGAGCTTATCACTCCTCGGGATTATTCTGCCTGTTTTTTCACGGTTCATGTTATAAATATCAAATAATTCCATAAGCCCTCCATTATCCATTAAGATACAAAGTCAAACTCAAATCCAAAGATGTTAACAGTATCCCCCTCGTTTATGCCCTTTTGTTCAAGGGAATCAATTATACCGCTGTTCCGCAGAACTCTCTGGAAATACTGGAGCGATGCATAATCATCCATATCAACAGTACGCATAATATGCTCAAGCCACGGTGCTTCAACATAAAAAACGCCGTCATCTCCCCTTGTGATTTCAAACCTCTCCCCAATTCCCGCTTTTTCATCAAGCTCCTGCCGGGTCATAGGCTCTGCTTCGTACTCCTTTATAGGAGGTAGCTTGTCCAGCTCAGCCGAAACGGCATCCATAAGCTCCTTTGTGCCCTGGGTTGTTGCAGCGGAGATTGGGAAAAACATCAAGCCTTCGTTTTCTATATAGCTTTTAAATTTATCAATCTGTTCCTCTGAAGCCATATCACATTTATTGGCGGCAACAATCTGTGGACGATCAGAAAGCTCTTTGCTGAAATTTTTAAGCTCCCTGTTGATAATTTTGAAATCCTCCTCAGGATTTCTTCCTTCAACTCCGGACACGTCAACAACATGGATAATAAGCCTGCATCGTTCAACATGCCTTAAAAATTCATGACCAAGACCAACACCCTCGCTTGCTCCCTCAATAAGTCCGGGAATATCCGCCATAACAAACGATTTTCCATCCTGAACCTTAACAACTCCCAAAACAGGTGTCAATGTTGTGAAGTGATAATTTGCAATTTTAGGCTTTGCGGCGGAAACAACCGATATGAGCGTGGATTTTCCTACATTCGGGAATCCCACAAGTCCAACATCAGCAAGCAACTTGAGCTCAAGGGTAACTTCAAAATCCTCGCCTATAAATCCGGGCTTTGAAAACCTAGGAATCTGTCTCGTAGGGGTTGCAAACCTCGCATTTCCTTTGCCGCCCTTTCCCCCTTTGGCAAGAATTTTAGGCTCATCCGATGACATATCAGCCATAATTCTCCCTGTTTTCGCATCACGAATGAGGGTTCCCTTCGGGACTTTAATAATTAAGTCGGGGGCATTTTTTCCCGTGCAGTTTGCAGCTCCGCCGTTTTGACCCTTTTCAGCAACATATTTTCTTTTATATCTGAAATCAATGAGCGTTGAAAGGTTAGTATCTACGCAGAAAATTACATCTCCGCCCTTACCGCCATCTCCCCCATCGGGGCCGCCCGCAGCGATATACTTTTCACGATGAAATGAAACTGCACCATCGCCGCCGTCACCTGCTTTGATATAAATTTTCGCCTTATCAACGAACATAAACACACGCCTTTCTGTTCCGTTAGTCGAAATATTAGTGCGGCACTGCACAATCATACTCCGCAAACCGTATGGTTGGATGCTGATCCGGAATTTTATCCTCAGCCAAACATAAATGTATCCCGCCGCCAAACTTAAAAAGCTTAGTTTAACGGTGGGGCGCATCTTACCCAAATTATTATACCATAAAAAAGCAAATACTGCAATACAAAATATAAAAAAGGGATAGAATTTCTACCCCTTTTTTTCAAAGACAATATGAAATCAGTCAACTGTATAAACGCTGACCTTCTTACGATCACGTCCAAGACGCTCGAAACGTACAGTTCCGTCAACCTTTGCGAAAAGTGTGTTATCCGAACCCATACCTACGTTCTCGCCTGCGTGAATGTGAGTACCTCTCTGACGAACAAGGATGTTGCCTGCAAGTACTGCCTGACCGTCTGCTCTTTTAACACCAAGACGCTTGGATTCCGAATCACGACCGTTCTTGGTGGAGCCCATACCCTTTTTATGTGCCATATTATATTACACCTCCGTTAAATGTAATAATCCGAAAATTAACAAGAATTATGCTTTGATGGCGTCAATTCTCACCTTTGTGTAGGGCTGTCTGTGACCCTGCTTCTTATGAGAAGAGCCTTTCTTCGGCTTATAGGTGAAAACAGTAATTTTCTTAGCCTTGCCGTTCTTAAGAACCTTAGCCTCAACGGATGCGCCGTTTACATATGGAACACCCACCTCAAGACCACTGTCCTTACCAACAGCAATAACCTTGTCGAATGTGACAGAATCATCAGCGTTAACATCGAGCTTTTCAATAAAAATCTCATCGCCCTCATTTACCTGATACTGCTTTCCGCCTGTTTCAATAATTGCGTACATTAATTATGGCACCTGCCTTTTCATAAAAACTCGCTGTAACAATAGGCGTATGTCAAAATGGCATAACTTTAAAAGCCTAAGACAAGCGGCTTTATTATTATATCATCCTGAAACAAACTTGTCAATGATTTTTTTAAAAATTCTGCAAATTTTTTTGGAATATCAGCATACAAATACAAAATCAACCACAACTTTAATAATTTTGTCATTTTTTAACCCAAACCGTTTCGGCTTCATGACGTTTTGGGCGCTCCATAAGGTTGCTGAGTGCCATTCTCGGGTTTTGTCCGTTGAAAAGAACATTATAGCACTGCTCGGTTATCGGCATATCAACACCGATTTTTTTGGCAAGCCCATATGCAGCCTTTGTGCAGGTATAGCCCTCCACTGTTCCAATCTGTTTAACGGCATCATCTGGGGAAATGTTCTGCCCGATAAGTATTCCCGCACGTCTGTTGCGGCTATGCATACTTGTACAGGTTACAATCAAATCGCCTATACCTGACAATCCGGCGAAGGTTTCGGTCTGGGCACCGAGAGCGACGCCAAGCCTTGCAATTTCCGTTATTCCCCTTGTCATAAGTGCAGCCTTTGTGTTATCGCCACAGTTCATTCCATCACACACTCCGGCACAAAGAGCAATAATATTTTTCAACGAACCGCCTATTTCACATCCTATTATGTCATCATTAATATAAATTCTAAAAAGGCTGTTGGACATTACGCTTTGGACGTAGTCGGCGTATTTTACATCTTCCGAAGCAGCAACAACAGTCGTCGGCATACCGATGGCGACCTCCTCGGCATGGGAAGGACCTGTAAGAACAACTATCGGAGAATCAGGGAGTTCTTCCTTCATAACCTCACTCATACGCTTAAAGCTTCCATCCTCAAGGCCCTTACTTGTGTTAACGATAACAGTTTCTTTTGATACAAATGGTGCAATCTGCCTTGCGACAGTCCTTACAAAGCCTGTAGGAACGCCGAAAATAATGATATCACGATTCTCTACGGAAGAAATATCGTTAGTAAGTGTGATAGAAGAGCTTATCTTAACTCCGGGGAGCTTTTGCTTATTTTCGCCATCACTTCTGATAGCCGCTACCTCACTTTCAAAAGCAGACCACACAGTAACCTCATGATTAAAATTGTTAAGCATTACTGCCAGCGCAAGTCCGAATCCGCCCATTCCGAGAACTGTAAACTTTGCCATAGAAACCTCCCTTATTGCTTCTTGCTGAAACTGAATTTATTTTCTGTACCCTCTTTAAGACGTTTAATATTTGCCCTATGCATATAAATTAAGAGTATACTTGTGCCTGTTACAAGAATGACGTGTGTAATGCAGGTTGCCAAGGGTTCTCCCTCTGCGAAATAATGGAGTAAAAACGTGAGTATTGGATAAAACACCGCCGCAGAGATGGACGAAACCGAAACATATCTTGTAATAAAAAGTACAATTGCAAAAAACGGAATTATTATTGCAAATGTGAGCGGATCAATTACAATAAGAATTGAAGAGGAAACAAGTATCCCCTTTCCGCCCTTGAAGCCGTAGTAAATCGGGAAAATATGGCCGAGAATCGCAAAAAATCCCGATATGTATCCGATAGATTGTTCATCAAGGATATACGGATACCATTCAGGAGGGTTATCAAAGCATTCTCCTCCTATTATAAGTCTGAAAACAAGAAGACTTAACAATACCGCAGCTATTCCCTTTACAAGGTCGCCGATAAGCGTAAATAATGCGGGCAATTTTCCGTAACAGCGCAAGGTGTTGGTGAGGCCTGCATTCCTGCTGCCATGCTCCCTTATATCTTCATGCTTAAGGAGCTTTACAACAATTATTGAAGAATTGCAGCTTCCAAGCAGGTAGGAAATAATCATAGTTAAAACAAGACAAATTATAACTTTAAGCATAATACAATACTCCTGATATAAAATTAGTCGTCATCATGATTCCGCTCTCTTACAACGAAACGTATGGGAGTTCCCTCAAAACCAAAGGTTCCGCGGATTTGGTTTTCAATATAACGCTGGTAGGAAAAATGAAAGAGATCGGCACGGTTAACAAAAACTATGAACGTTGGAGGTCTTGTAGATGGTTGGGTCATATAATAAACCTTCAGACGTCTGCCCTTATCGGATGGTGGCTGAACTCTTGTTGTAGCATAGGAAAGGATATCATTAAGCATACCTGTTGATATTCTCATACAATTATTGGAATTAACCTTGTTGATAAGTTCGAAAAGGTTATTGAGCCGCAGTCCTGTTTTTGCAGAAATAAACACAAACGGAACATAAGACATAAAGCTGAAGTCATCCTCAAGCTTTTTACGAAACTCATCCATAGTATGGGTATCCTTTTCTACGACATCCCACTTGTTTACTGCGACAATGCATCCCTTGCCCTGTTCATGCGCATATCCCGCAACCTTTGAGTCCTGCTCGGTAAATCCAACCTCGGCATCAATAACAATAACGCAAACATCAGCACGGTCAACTGCCATATATGCACGGAGTACACTGTAATGCTCGATTTTCTCCTGAATTTTTGACTTCTTTCTTATCCCTGCCGTGTCGATAAATATATATTTTCCATAGTCATTCTCAACAATTGTATCGGTAGCATCTCTCGTTGTTCCGGCAATATCGGAAACAATAGCCCTTTCCTCGCCTGAAACCTTGTTTATAAGGGAGGATTTTCCAACATTTGGCTTGCCTATTACTGCAACCTTAATATATTCATCACCATAATCATTCTCCGATTCTTCGGGAAAATATTCAAAAACCTTATCAAGCATATCTCCCGAACCGTGACCATGAGCCGCTGAAACAGCGATAGGATCGCCGAGTCCAAGATTATAGAATTCATAAAACTCCGCAGGAGGATCGCCGATTGAATCGCATTTATTTACGCAGAGAATAACAGGCTTTCCGCTTTTCCGTAGCATTTTTGCAACTTCATAATCATTTGCGGTAACTCCTGTTTTAATATCGGTAAGGAAAACAATAACATCCGCTTTTTCAATGGCGAGCTCCGCCTGGCGTTTCATCTGTGAGAGGATTATATTCGAACTTTTAGGCTCGATTCCTCCCGTATCAACGAGCATAAATTCACGATTTCTCCATTCGCATTTTGAATAAATCCGATCACGTGTCACACCGGGAGTATCCTCAACTATGGACATACGCTTTCCTATAAGTTTGTTAAAAAGAGTAGATTTTCCTACATTTGGTCGTCCTACAACCGCAACTATCGGTAAAGCCAAAGCTATCATCTCCATTCGTTTTTATATATGGGCAGTTTCAAACGCCCAATATTTTGTCAAGCAAATCAAAGCCGTCATTTTGAGCAATAACAATCTTTACATTAAGGGCTTTTTCCACATCGGGAACGGTCAAATCATCAAGAAAAATATCCGTATCGCGTATAAACATTGATGTTGTAAGAATCAATTTATCTCCCAAAGGCTTGCCTTTAAGCTGAGTAATTATATCCGTTGCCGTAAGCAGCCCTGAAACTGTTATTGTTTCACCAAAGAAGCAATTTTTGATTTGATAAACATTACACTTTATATTATGCCACTTTTTTTCGACTTTTTCAACCAATTCCGAAATAAATTTATATGCCGCCACACCTGTTGCAATGGAGGTAATATGTTCTTCTGTCGGTTCATCCGCAAGCTCAAGAGCAGAATTAAATTCGTCAGCCAACGACCTAAGCATTCCTACACCATTTTCGTATTGGCAATAGTCCTCATAGCATTCTCCCTGGGGAAGCTCTCTTTGTGCAGTAACATAAAATTCATCGGCAGGGAAAACGAGCCTCGTATCATACTTTTCAAGAAACATCTTCTGAAAACGCTCAACCAAATCCAATACCTCTGATGCGGTTTCCTTATTGAATATTTCAATCGGATAAAGATTTTCTCTGAATGAAGTAACTCCTACGGGCACAACAGCTATACTTTGGATATTAGGCATAAGCCCGCCGAGGTCAGTTAACGTCCTTTCAAGCTCCCTTCCGTCATTTATTCCGGGGCAAAGAACAATTTGGCAATTCATAGCAATCCCCGATTCGGCAAACTGTTTTAAATAATCCAGCTTTTCGCCCGCAAAGCGGTTGTTCATCATTTTGCATCTCAGTTCGGGGTTAGTTGTATGGACAGATATATTTATATTAAGACGCATTTGAATAATGCGATCTATATCATCCTGAGTAAGATTTGTTAGGGTTACATAGTTACCTTGCAAGAAAGAGAGCCTTGCATCATCATCCTTGAAATATAAAGTTTCCCTCATATTAGGTGGCATTTGGTCTATAAAGCAAAAAATACATTTATTGGTACAGCTTTGCTTTTTGTCCATAAGAAAGGACTCAAACTCCAATCCAAGATCATCATACTCATCCTTTATCGCATCCGCATTAATTACGCATCCGTCACGCTCCACAGAAATTTTTACATTAACCTCGGTTGCGTAAAACATATAATCAAGGACATCGTGAACCATATGTCCGTTGAGCGACAGCAGCATATCCCCTGCCCTTATTCCTGCATGAAAGGCAGGCGAATTTTTAATAACTGATGTTATTTTTATAGCCATAAAAATTCTCCTACAAACAAAAACCGAAGAAGGAAAAAATCTCCCTCTTCGGTTTCTTGGAAAGCAATTACGCTTCCTTTGAAATTACTTCTCTACCCTTATAGTATCCGCAATTCTTGCAAACCTTATGCGGAGATGTAAGTTCGCCGCAGTTAGTACATCTGGAAAGTGCAGGAGCATCCAGTTTCCAAACAGCAGAACGTCTTTTATCACGTCTAGCTTTTGATACCTTTCTCTTTGGTACTGCCATTATTCAGCACCTCCTTATCTGTTAACCATTACAGTTACATTCATTGTAATTCAAATCTGTTCCGCAATGAGGACACAAACCTTTGCAATTCTCTTTGCAGAGCATCTTTGAGGGAATTTGCAACAGAATATCCATAATAACAAGCTCGTCCATATCCAGTATATCCGAATCCGTAACAATATACTCATCGTTATCCGTATTCAGAGAACGAACAAGAATATGTTCAAAATCATAGCTGAAATTACTTTTGAACTCGGCAAGGCATCTGTCACAAACAGCATTAAGGGTAAAATCAACGGTATAACTGAGAATAACCACACCCGCACGATTTACAATTGTTCCCTTAACAGTCATAGGGTTCCCAAAGCTGTAACCCTTAACTTCATTCAGCCTTTCGGAATCAACAGAATAATCCACAATCTGCTTCTCGCCGACATTATTGTAAAGCTGCTTTAAGTTTACAACCATAGCACACCCCAAACACAACTTTATAAATTATACCACGCTTGATATAATCTGTCAATAGTTTTTTTCAATTTTTATTTAACGGCATATTTTGCAACAGACTCAGGGAGATCATCCTTATCGGCGGAAACCGTGAAAATAACTTCAACTTCGCTTCCGGAAAGGGTGTCAATCTTGTTCAAAACAGCACCGAGAGCCTCAAAATCAGCTCCACCAACCTTAAGAATCGAGTCAACAAATATTTCCTTAATATCATAGTTGCCTGCAAGAAGTCCTGCAACAAGTCCATAGAAAGCCTCAAAGGAATAAATCTTGTTAACGTCAGTATCAACTATTCTTACGGATGTAGGAATGTCATATCTGAGCTTTTCGCTCTTATCGATGCAAACAACATATCCATCCGTTTTTTTAGAAGCTTCATTAATCATATCAATTAAAATCTTAGTTTTACCTGTACCCTTTTTGCCTGAAATAATTTTTACCATGTGAAACACTCCGTTCCGCCTTTTTGGCTAATATATTAATATCACGAAACGTGATTTTTAACTTAGTTAAGCTTTTCCTCAAGCTCAGCTTTCATATCCTCATAACCCGGCTTTCCGAGAAGAGCAAACATATTTTTCTTGTAGCTTTCAACACCCGGCTGATTAAACGGATTAACACCGAGCATATATCCGCTGATTGCGCAAGCCTTTTCAAAGAAGTATACCATATATCCGAAGCTATTTTCGGTTGTATCTTCAAGCTCAAGAATAATATTGGGAACACCGCCCTCTGTATGCGCAAGAACCGTACCTTCAAAAGCTTTGCGGTTTACAACAGACATATTCTGGTTTGTAAGGAAATTGAGTCCGTCAAGATTTTCGGTATCAGGTTCAAGGAAGAAATCCTTCTTAGGCTTCTTTATATCAACAACGGTTTCAAACATAACTCTTGAACCGTCCTGGATAAACTGACCCATAGAATGAAGGTCAGTTGAGAAAGTAACAGATGCGGGGAAAATACCCTTACCATCCTTTCCTTCACTCTCTCCGAAAAGCTGCTTAAACCACTCAGCCATCATTGTAAAACTTGGGTCATAGGAAACAAGAAGCTCCACAGATTTATTTTTTGAATAAAGGATATTTCTCAAAGCGGCATATTTATAGCAATCATTATTGTCAAAATCCGCCATAAGCTCATCCTGGGCCCGTTTTGCACCCACCATAATCGAATCAATGTCACAACCTGCGACAGCAATGGGCAAAAGACCTACCGCTGTGAGAACGGAATATCTTCCTCCGACATCATCCGCAATAACAAAGGTTTCGTAGCCCTCTGTATCGGCAAGCTGTTTAAGGGTACCCCTCGCCTTGTCCGTTGTGCAGAAAATTCTATCCTTAGCGCCGTCTTTGCCGTATTTCTTTTCAACGAGTTCGCGGAAAACTCTGAACGCAAGAGCAGGCTCGGTTGTTGTGCCGGATTTTGAGATAACATTGACAGAAATATCCTTGCCCTCACAGATAGAGAGAACCTCGTTAAGGTAGGTGGGGTTAATGTTATTGCCCACATAATAAATATCCGGAGTATCCTTCTTTAGATTGTTATAAAAAGGAGATTTAAGGAGCTCAATTGCAGCCCTTGCTCCAAGATAAGAGCCACCGATTCCTATAACTATAAGGATATCGGAATTACCCTTAATTTTCTTTGCGGCAGCTTTAATTCTTTCAAATTCCTCCCTATCATAATCGGTAGGAAGATTTACCCATCCGAGAAAATCATTTCCGAGGCCTGATTTTTCATGAAGAGTTTTAGCTGCAAGCTCAGCCTGAGCCTTAGCCGCCTCCATTTCATGGGGAGCAACAAAGCTCTTTAAATATTTAGTGTTTAATGAGATAGACATTTGAACTATTCCTCCAAATAAAATTCCTAAGTTTTATTCTACTATAAATTTGAGCATTTTGCAATATTTTTTGAAAACTATAATCTTTTATTGCCAAGTTTTATTGATTTTTTACTAAAAAGATAGCAAAAATTTAAGCAAAATCACCATTGACTTTTTTATATTCATTCCTTCAACAGACTTTTCTGCATTAATATCAACCGAAAAAATGAATTTCCCATTTCTGTAAAAATGGATTTCTCCAATTTTATCCCCCGCATTAACAGGTGCATAGACATAATCGGGAACAAAAACCTCGGATGATATTGTTCCAACCGCACCGTTTGGAATGACTATATTCCTCACATCGTCATATTCAAGTCCGACGAATTTAGTTACGCCGCCCCTGACAGAAATTTCATCCGGCATATTCTCAGGCAATGAGGGTTTCATAATTTGATAATTCGAGAACGCATAATTAAGCAGACGTTTTGCATCTGAAAACATTATATCCTTGTCCTCATATCCCAAAAGTACAACTCCGAAAGCTTTTCCGTCAATATTTGCGGCAGCGGCTATGCAATTACCCGAGCTTTCGGTAAATCCCGCCTTGAATCCGATGATTCCCGAAAAGTTCTTAACAAGGATATTTGAATTAACAAGTTCTGTACCGCCGTCCCTGAGATAATCGAGCCAGCAGACAAAGTAGGGTTGAAGAAAATCATACTTAAACAATTCGGATACAAGCTTTGACATATCTTCGGCTGTGGAGATCTGCGATGAATCGTCATAGTATCCACAGCAGTTTGTAAAGGATGTATCATACATTTCAAGCTCTCCGGCACGCTGATTCATAAGCTCAACAAAATCACTTTCCGTTCCGCAAACCGCTTCGGCAAGAGCAACGGACGCATCGTTTGCATTACCTATAATTACACCCTTAAGCAAGTCTTCAACGGACATCTCCTCGCCCGGCATAAGCCATATTTGCGCACCCTGCATTGAATTTGCCGCCGCCGATGTCTTAACCGATTCATCGAGAGCCATCTCTCCGTTTTCAATTTTTTCGGCGACGAGAAGCACTGTCATAAGCTTGTTCATAGTGCCGATGGGAACACACTCCGTTTCACTGCCGCTGTCTATAACCGCACCTGTTGAAATCTCAAAAAGAATGCTGCATTCCTTATACTCGATTTTTTCCTCCGCAAATACAGCTTCCGAACATACCGCTAAAACAATAGCTGCGGAAACAATAATTCCCTTAATTTTCCCGATAAGCATAAAACCACCTCAAATAATTTTATGCAGCTTGGAAAACAAATATTTTTACACAACAAAAGCGTCGGAACTTAATCCGACGCTCGGCGGTTCATAGCCGTAAAATTATTCAACAATGAACTGCTTAATTTCTGCAAAGAACTTTGAAGCATCATCAGTGTGAGCTTCGAGAGCGATAGGCTTGGAAAGATCCAGGCTGAAGATACCCATAATTGATTTTGCATCAACAGCATATCTGCCGGAAATCAAATCAACGTCAAACTCGCACTTTGAAACAAGAGTAACGAAAGTCTTTACATCATTGATTGTTGCTAACATAACAGTAGTTTTAGCCATAATAGTTCCCTCCAATTTTTCTGTATTGTAACAATGTGTCTCCCAATGCACCAAATTTATGGTACAAATATAGGATAACAGTTTTTTTTATTTAAGTCAAGAGGAATTGAAAAATTTTTTTAAATATTGTATAATAGTATAGAATTTAAAAGCTACCAAAAATTTCGTTAGTCAATTTTAACAAAAATATATGGAGTTATTTATGAATATTCACTTTAAGACTTTTGGCTGTAAGGTCAATCTTTACGAAACCGAAAATATGAAGCAAAATTTCTCTAATCACGGATACACAATATCGGAGGATGAAAAAAATTGCGATATTTACATCATTAATTCCTGTACAGTCACCGAATCGGGGGATAAAAAATTTTTCAAGGAGCTTCGGAGGCTAAGACGTGAAAATCCTAACTCCGTAATCGTTGTAACAGGCTGTTATCCGCAGGCTTTTTCATCGGATGCTTTCAAGATTTCGGAAGCTGATATAGTAACCGGAACAAAAAATCGCAGCGCACTTCCTTCTTTGCTCGATATTTATCTTAAAACAAAGAAAAAACAAATCAAGGTATGTGATTATTCCCGCGGCGACCTCTTTGAAGATATGCAAAACACAGGTTACGCCAACAATACCCGTGCTTTTGTAAAAATTCAAGATGGCTGCAATATGTTCTGTTCCTATTGCATCATACCATATTCGAGAGGAGGATTCCGCTCAAAGACTATGGAAAAGCTTAAAGAAGAGGTAAAACAGCTTGCAGAAGCGGGATATAGGGAAATTGTACTTGTAGGTATAAATCTTTCATTTTATGGCATAGAATTCGGTCTGCGACTTGCCGATGCAGTTGAAGCCGTATGTGCGCAGGATGGAATAGAACGTGTACGTCTTGGCTCACTTGAACCTGAAATGATAACATATGAGGATATAAGACGTCTTGCGTCTCTGCCGAAGCTCTGCCCCCAATTTCACCTATCGCTGCAAAGCGGCTGTGACAGGACACTGAGTGCAATGAACAGGAGATATAACTCCGATGATTACGCCTCACTTGTTAACAATTTAAGGAAGTGTTTTGAAAATTGTGCTATAACCACCGATATTATGGTCGGATTTCCCGATGAAACGGAGGAGGATTTTGAAAATTCTCTTGAATTTGTCAAAAAAATTGAATTTTCAAAGTCTCATGTTTTTCCATATTCCTCAAGGAAAGGCACTCCCGCCGCCAAAATGGAAAATCAAATTCCTATGCACATAAAAAATATACGCGCAAAGCGTATGGCTGATGTTACGGAGGAATCCCACATGAAATTTCTTGAAAGTCAGGTAGGACTTACTGTTCCCGTGCTTTTTGAACGTGAAAAATCCGACAATATCCCTCACGGATATACGCCAAATTATACCCCTGTAAAAATATTTACAAAAAATTCAGACAAAAGTTTGCGTAATACGATTTTTTATGTTAAAATAATAGGGTTAGAACAAGACTATTGCATAGGCGAAATTATTTATTAATTTTAAGGAGCGTATATTTTATGTCTGTATTCCGTATTTATGTTGAAAAGAAGCCTGAATTCGCTGTTGAAGCCAAAAATCTTCTCTCAGATGTCAGAACTGCCCTCAGGCTTGATAAACTAAGAAACCTCAGAATCCTTAACCGCTACGATGCAGAGGGTCTTTCCGATGCTGACTTCCGACTTGCGGCAGGAAATGTTTTTTCCGAGCCTGCAGTTGATATAACCGGTTCAAAGTTGCCTGAACTTTCGGAAACCGAATCGGTTTTTGCCGTTGAATATCTACCCGGACAGTTTGATCAGCGTGCTGATTCCTGCGAACAGTGTATTCAAATCCTTACTCAAGGTGAAAGATGCAGAGTTAAAAATGCCAGAATTTACATTGTTGACGGCAAGCTCACGCATGAAGAACTTTGCGCCCTTAAGGCTTATATAATTAACCCCGTTGAAAGCCGTGAGGCTTCCCTTGATGAAGTGACTACCCTTGCTTCCGAATATGATATTCCGACAGAAGTTGCCGTTATAGAGAACTTCATATATCTCGAGGAGGCGGAGCTTGTCAATTTTATTGCAAAATACGGTCTTGCAATGGATCTCGATGATATAAAATTCTGCCAGAAATATTTTAAGGATACAGAAAAACGCGATCCTACCATTACCGAAATACGCATGATTGACACATACTGGTCAGACCACTGCCGCCATACAACCTTTTCCACGATTATTGATAATGCTGACATCAACGCCGACTACATAAGGAAAACATACGATGAGTACATCAATGCAAGAAACGAACTTGGCAGAAGCGAAAAGCCAATTACCCTCATGGACATTGCCACAATTGCTGCAAAGAAGCTGAAAAAAGACGGAATTCTCAAGGATCTTGACGAATCGGAGGAAATTAATGCCTGCTCGGTGCGAATTAAGGTTGATGTTGACGGAGAAATGCAGGATTGGCTTCTCATGTTCAAGAACGAAACCCACAATCACCCTACCGAGATTGAGCCGTTTGGCGGGGCCGCAACCTGTCTTGGAGGTGCCATAAGAGATCCCCTTTCGGGACGTTCCTATGTATACCAAGCAATGCGTGTAACAGGTGCAGCAAATCCCCTTGTTCCTGTTGAAGACACAATTCACGGAAAGCTTCCTCAAAGAAAAATCACAGTCGGAGCAGCAAACGGCTACAGCTCCTACGGAAATCAGATAGGTCTTGCAACGGGCCATGTTGCGGAAATTTATCATCCGGGCTATGTTGCAAAACGCCTTGAAATAGGCGCGGTTATTGCCGCCGCCCCCGAAGAAAATGTAGTGCGTGAAATTCCCAAACCCGATGATGTTGTAATTCTCCTCGGCGGTCGCACAGGACGTGACGGATGCGGCGGCGCAACAGGTTCCTCAAAATCCCATACGGAGGCTTCTCTCGAAAGCTGCGGCGCAGAGGTTCAAAAGGGTAATCCCCCTGTTGAAAGAAAGCTGCAAAGGCTATTCAGAAATCCGAAGGTTACACATATGATTAAACGCTGCAACGACTTTGGTGCGGGAGGTGTTTCCGTAGCTATAGGAGAGCTTACGGACGGTCTTATTATCGACCTCAATGCAGTTCCCAAAAAATATGATGGACTTGACGGAACAGAGCTTGCAATCTCTGAAAGCCAGGAGCGTATGGCTGTTGTTGTAAGGCGTGACGATGCGGAAAAATTCATTGCAGAAGCTGAAAAAGAAAACCTTGAAGCTACTCTTGTTGCTGTTGTTACGGAGGAACCCCGCCTTAAAATGAAATGGAATGACAAAATAATTGTAAATCTTTCCAGAGAATTCCTTAACTCAAACGGTGCAGAAAAACACACGAATGTTGCTGTTCCCCTCCCTATTACGGCTCAACTCAAAACATATACGGATTGTGCCGACAGTTGGGAGTCGCTTATGACGAACCTTAATGTTTGCTCACAGAAGGGTCTTGTTGAACGTTTTGACTCTACTATCGGTGCAGGAACAGTTCTTATGCCTTATGGCGGAAAATATCAACTTACTCCCACACAGGCTATGGCTGCAAAAATACCCGTACTCAAGGGTGAAACAGACACCTGTTCCATTATGGGCTGGGGATTTAACCCTTATGTGACCGACAGAAGCCCCTATCATGGCGCAATTTCCGCTGTAATTGAATCGGTTGCAAAAATTGTTGCTGCAGGCGGAAGCTACAAACGTTGCTGGCTCACATTCCAGGAATATTTTGAACGCACACAAAACAATCCCACACGCTGGGGCAAACCTTTTTCAGCGCTTCTCGGCGCATTCAAGGCACAGATTGAGCTTGGCTGCGGCGCAATAGGCGGCAAGGATTCAATGTCAGGCACGTTTGAAAATATTGATGTTCCTGCAACATTGGTTTCCTTTGCGGTTTCTACAGGAAGCAGCAAGGGCATAATCTCCCCTGAATTCAAAAAGGCAGGAAATAAGGTTATTCTTATCACCCCCGAATATGACGAAAATAACCTTCCTGTTTTTGCAAGCATAAGAGAATGCTTTGAAAAGGTTGAAAAGCTTATTTCGGACGGACAGGCTTTATCGGTATGGACAGTTGGTTTCGGAGGCGTTGCGGAAGCTGTTGCAAAAATGTCACTCGGTAACCGCATTGGTTTTAGGTTTGATAAAAAGCTGTCCGAGGATCAGCTCTTTTACTCGAAATACGGTGCTTTTGTTATTGAGCTTAACGGAGATCCGTTCACAGTTGAAAATGTTATTGGCACAACTATCGATGAATATAAAATTGACTGCAAGGATTACACCGTTGACATGGTTCACATTCAAAAGAAATGGGAGGACCGTCTTGAACCTGTATTCCCATGCAATATTAAGACAGACGACAAACCTGTAAAGATTTTCACCTACACAGCGGAAAATCCTATTCGCCACGCTTCTGTATTTGCTAAACCCCGTGTTCTTATACCCGTATTCCCGGGTACAAACTGCGAATATGACACTGCAAGGGTATTTGAACGTGCGGGAGCAATTCCTGAGGTTGTTGTTATAAAGAATCTCTCCGCCTCGGCTCTTGAGGACAGCGTTTCCCACATTGAAAAGGAAATCAAAAACTCACAGATTATAATGATCCCGGGAGGCTTCTCCGGAGGTGATGAACCGGACGGTTCGGGTAAGTTCATTACCGCATTTTTCAGAAATCCGCGTATTAAAGATGCGGTTCATGACCTTATGGACAACCGCGATGGACTTATGCTTGGAATATGCAACGGTTTCCAGGCGCTTATCAAGCTCGGACTTGTTCCATTCGGACACATTGTTGATATGGAGAACAACTCCCCTACACTTACCTTTAACACTATAGGCAGACATCAATCCATGATGGTTAATACAAGAATATGCTCCACAAAATCGCCCTGGCTTGCAGGCTGCGAGGTTGGAGATATTCACAGAATTGCAATTTCACACGGTGAAGGGCGCTTTGTTGCATCTCCCGAGCTTATAAAGCAGCTTGCCGACAACGGTCAAATCGCAACTCAGTATGTTGATTTAAACGGTGAACCAACTCTTAATATTCGCTTTAACCCTAACACCTCAATTGAGGCAATTGAAGGAATCACATCCCCGGATGGACGTATTCTCGGTAAAATGGGACACAGCGAACGTATAGGAACGGAAATCTGCAAAAATGTTCCCGGCTGCAAGGATCAAAAAATCTTTGAAAGCGGCGTAGCTTACTTCAAATAAATTGCATAAAAGAGTGCCCTCGAGATTTTCTCGAGGGCATTTTTCAATAGTTACTTAGTTCCGTTATCTCTTTCACGGATAGCTACACGGCGTATCTTTCCGCTTATCGTCTTTGGAAGTTCATCAACAAATTCAATCACACGTGGGTATTTATATGGTGCAGTCTGCCTTTTTACGTGTTCCTGAAGCTCCTTGACAAGTATTTCATCGCCCTTATCTCTGTATGCTTTTGTAAGGACGATAGTAGCTTTTACAACCTGACCTCTTATGGGGTCGCTTACTCCTGTTACGGCGACTTCAAGCACCGCAGGATGCTCCATTAGGACGCTTTCAATCTCGAATGGTCCTATGCGATAGCCCGAAGATTTTATAACATCATCCTTCCGCCCAACATAACAAAGGTAGCCATCTTCATCCTTATATGCAAGGTCGCCTGTGTGATAAACCCCTCCACGCCATGCATAAGCGGTTTCTTCGGGATTTTTATAATACTCCTTAAAAATACCTATTTTCTTTTCGGTTTTCGGGGTAAGAACCAGCTCTCCATGAACTCCGTAAGCGACTTCATTTCCGTCATCATCGACAATTTTTGTGTCAAATAGCGGCACAGGCTTTCCGGTCGAGCCGGGTTTGGGGTTCATCCCGCAGATATTTCCTATCGCAAGAACCGTTTCTGTCTGCCCATAACCTTCCATAACCTTTAATCCCGTAAGCTCGTACCAACGGTTGAAAACTTCGGGATTAAGGGCTTCCCCCGCAATGCTTGTCCTTTTGAGATTGGATAAATCAAAGCTACCTACCCCTTCTTTAATAAACATACGATACATTGTGGGAGGGGCGCAGAATGATGTAACCTTGTAGTCCTGTATCTTCTGCAATATATCGGAGGAGTGAAATCTGTCAAAGTCATACACAAATATTGAAGCAGCACAAAGAAACTGACCGTACATCTTTCCCCACATACATTTAGCCCAACCGGATTCGGAAATTGTAAGGTGAAGGCTTTCCGAATCAAGATTATGCCAATATTTTGCTGTAACAATGTGAGCCAACGAATAATAATGGTTATGCATCACCATTTTGGGATAGCCTGTTGTTCCTGATGTAAAGTAAAGAAGCATATTATCATCGGTATTGTTTTCAATTCTCTCGAGCGTATCGGGATATTTTGCCATTTCAGCATCAAAATTAGTCCAACCCTTATTTCCGTGTCCTCTAACAATAAATTTTTCCTTAATTCCATCGTATTCTTCCAGGGCTTGTTCAACATGAGAAGCCGTATCCCCATCGCCTGTGGCAACGATATAGCTTACATCAGCGGCGTTAAAACGATAGGTATAATCCTTTTTCATAAGCTGGTTTGTTGCGGGAACAATTACAGCGCCAATTTTACAAAGTGCAATAAGCAAAAACCAAAACTGATAATGCCTTTTCAAGACAGACATTACGATATCGCCCTTCTTCACTCCATGAGCAATGAGCATATTTGCCGCGCGGTTTGATTCCCTCATCAAATCACCATAAGTAAAGATATGCTCCTCTCCCTCGGGATTTACCCAAACAATGGCACGGCGATTTGGTTCATTTTGACCTATCACATCGATAACATCATATCCAAAGTTAAAATTGTCGGGAACATTAAATTCAAGATTGCTTAAAACCCCATTTTCATCAAAGGTTTCCGTAACATATTTTTTGTATAAATCCCTCATTTTCATTTCAGAAATATCCTTTCGATTTATCTATCAAAGTTTACGGGAAAGCTTCTCAGAATATTCTGCCCTAAAAGCATCAAAGCAGCCATTGTCAAGAACATACCTAATTTTTTCGGTAAGAGTGTTATAGAAATACAAATTATGCATAACCGCCAAACGACCTGCAAGCTGTTCCTCAGCTTTAAATAAGTGACGGATATATGCCCTTGAAAAGTTCCTGCAAACGGGGCAGTCACACTCTGTGTCAAGCGGTAACGGATCGGTTTCATAACATTTATTAGTTATGTGCATAATGCCGTTCCATGTAAAAATTGTACCGTGACGCGCATTTCTGCTAGGCATAACACAATCGAAAAGATCAATTCCCCTAGCAACTGCCTCAATTATGTTCGTGGGTGTACCTACGCCCATAAGATATCGTATCTTATTTTTCGGCATAACAGGCTCAACATCATCAATTACTTTATACATAACCTCGGTAGGTTCGCCTACGGCAAGCCCTCCGATTGCATAACCGTCCATATCAAGTCTTGCAATTGCTTCCATATGATTTATTCTGAGATCGGAATAGGTGCAGCCTTGGTTAATCCCAAAAAGGAGCTGGTGCTTGTTAATCGTATCATGTAAAGCGTTAAGCCTTTCCATTTCTTCTTTACAACGATAGAGCCATCTGACAGTTCTTTCGCAGGAACGTTTTGAATATTCGTAAGCTGCAGGGTTTTCAACGCACTCATCAAATGCCATCGCTATTGTTGATGCAAGATTTGACTGAATACGCATACTTTCTTCAGGTCCCATGAAAATTTTTCTTCCGTCAACGTGGGAATTAAAATAGACTCCCTCCTCCTTTATCTTTCTCAGCTTTGCCAGAGAAAACACCTGAAATCCGCCACTGTCGGTGAGGATTGGCTTATCCCAATTCATAAATTTATGCAGACCGCCCATTTCCTTTATAACCCTGTCCGATGGGCGCACATGAAGATGATAAGTGTTGCAAAGTTCAACTTGCGTTTTAAGTCCTTTAAGGTCAAGCGACGAAACTCCGCCCTTTATCGCAGCGGCAGTTCCCACGTTCATAAAGCATGGCGTTTGGAATGTTCCATGAACAGTTTCAAATTTTCCCCGCCGTGCCCTACCTTCTTGTTTTAAAAGAGTATACATTTTTATCTCCCTAAGCCTTGTTATTTCATTTATACGTTACAAAATCAGCATAGAATCGCCAAAGCTGAAAAATCTATACTTTTCTTCAACAGCTGTTTTGTATGCATTCATAGTATTTTCATATCCCATAAAGGCAGAAACAAGCATTATAAGCGTACTTTCGGGAAGATGAAAATTTGTAATAAGTCCATCAAGAACCTTAAACTCGTAACCGGGATAAATGAAAATGTCAGTATATCCCTCGCACTCCCTAATTTCACCGTTATTAAACGATGCAACGCTTTCAAGCGTTCGGCATGATGTGGTTCCAACCGCAATTACTCTTCCGCCGTTAGCCTTTGTGTTTTTTATAAGATCGGCAGTTTTCTGCGGAAAATAGTAATGTTCGCTGTGCATTTTATGGTCAAGGATATCATCTTCCTTAACAGGGCGGAATGTTCCAAGCCCCACATGAAGTGTAACATATGCAAGGTTTATTCCTTTGCACTGCAAATCTGAAAGCATTTCCTTTGTAAAGTGAAGTCCCGCCGTAGGAGCCGCAGAAGAGCCTAATTCACGGGAATAAACGGTCTGATATCGTTCCTTGTTTTCAAGCTTTTCAGTAATATATGGCGGCAACGGCACTTGTCCTACATCCTCCAGTGCTGTAAAGAAGTTACCTTCACAGTCAAATTTTGCAATTCTGCTGCCATCTTCCGCTGTTTCAATTATTTCGGCCTTAATTCTGCCGTTGCCAAAAGAAAACTTTGCCCCGGGTTTTGCCTTTTTTCCCGGGCGAACAAGAATTTCCCACAGCTTATCACCCTTTTGTTCAAGCAGAAGGAACTCCATGAACGCTCCTGTACCCTCCTTCTCGCCATAAAGCCTTGCAGGCAGCACCCTTGAATCGTTCATTACAAGCAAGTCACCCTCTTTAAGGAAATTGCATAGATTATAGAAGTGAGAGTGTTCAATCTCTCCGCTTTTTCGGTCAACCTTCATCATCCTCGAAAAATTTCTCGGTTCAATGGGGGTTTGCGCAATAAGCTCTTCGGGCAGATCATAATAAAAATCAGATTTAAGCATATAAAAACTGTAATCCTTTCAAAAATATCTCCTTCTTCAAAGTTTACCACAAAATACTCCCTAAGTCAAATTTTTACGGCATAAATAATATTAATTTTTTTCAATATCTATTGACAAATCTGTTGAAGCGTGATAATATGAATTGAACCCTGATAGAGGCGCGGTAAAGATCAGTACCTGCTGACAGGCTGCCAAAGCCGTTTATGCAGTTGGGAAAGGCAATACCGCCGAAGGATGAGATTTGGCAGATTGATTCCTGATTATATATCGAAAAGGTATATAATTGTCATCATACATTGTGATGGAGTGCTATCGGCATTTTAAATGTCAGTATTTCTGTTATAATTGTATGGTGAATCGGTTTTCAACCGATTTTTTTATTTTAGAAATCATTTTTAAAGGAGCTTTTTAGAATGAAGAATTTTAACGTTGGTATTATCGGTGCAACGGGTATGGTCGGTCAAAGATTTGCAACACTCCTCGAAAATCATCCTTGGTTTAATGTTGTGGCTCTTGCGGCCTCCCCGAGAAGTGCGGGAAAGAGATATGAAGATGCCGTTGGCGCAAAATGGGCTATGTCGTCCCCCATTCCCAATGCAATGAAAGATATGATTGTTATGGACGCAACAGCAGATGTTGAAAAAATCGCTTCAATGGTTGATTTTGTATTCTGCGCTGTTGACATGAAGAAGGACGAAATCAAAGCACTTGAGGAACGCTATGCAAAGGCTGAGTGTCCTGTTGTTTCCAATAACTCCGCGCATAGATTTACACCTGATGTCCCTATGGTTGTTCCCGAAATTAACCCCGATCATATCCAGATAATCGAGGCTCAGAGAAAGCGTCTGGGAACGAAAAAGGGATTTGTTGCCGTTAAATCCAACTGCTCCCTCCAGAGCTACGTTCCTGCACTTCACCCATTGAAAGACGAATTCGGAATTGACAGGGTTCTTGTATGCACATATCAGGCTATCTCGGGCGCAGGAAAAACATTCGACACAATGCCCGAAATTCTTGACAATGTTATTCCTTATATCGGCGGCGAGGAGGAAAAATCTGAGCAGGAGCCTCTTAAGCTGTGGGGCAAAATTGAAGGCGACAAGATTGTCAGTGCAACAGAGCCTCTGTTCACAGCACAATGTTTCCGTGTTCCTGTTTCCGATGGTCACACTGCGGCTGTCTTTGTTAAGTTCAAGAAGAAGCCCACAAAGGAACAGATGATCAATGCATGGAAGAATTTCAGCGGTGTTCCACAGGAGCTTAATCTCCCGAGTGCTCCAAAGCAGTTTCTCCATTATTTTGAGGAGGATAACCGTCCTCAGGCTAAGCTCGACCGTATGATTGAGAACGGTATGGCTGTTTCTGTAGGACGTCTTCGCGAAGACAATCAATATGACTATAAGTTTGCTTGCCTTTCACACAACACCCTCAGAGGTGCGGCAGGCGGTGCAGTTCTCCTTGCGGAGCTTCTTGCGGCAAAGGGTTATTTCGATTGATGAGAGTCATACTTCGCAAAGGAACGGATGCAGATGCAGGGCTTATTGTATCCTATCTGAAAAAATTAGCGGAATATGAAAAGCTTGGTGATTTATGTAATATTACTGAAGAAACACTTATCAAACTGCTTGAAGAACCTAACGGTCTTAGCGCTGTAATAGCCGAGTATGACGCTGCTCCCGTTGGATTTATGACATATTATTTTTATAAAATAGCAACTTTCTCCGGCAAAAGGGTTATGTATATAGAAGATATTTTCGTGGACGATGCTTACCGTAAATGCGGAATCGGCGGAACTATGTTTGACTTTGCCACAAAAATCGCTTTGGAAAACAACTGCGCTCGCCTTGAATGGAAATGCTTAGATTGGAATATATCGGCGCAGAAATTCTACAACAAAATCGGAGGAAACTGCTCAAAAGACCAATGGCTTACTTATACAATTGAGATATGAAACTTTCTTTATTTTAAAGGAGTGTTATTATGAAAAATACAATTTTTACAGGCGCGGGAGTTGCCATTGTTACCCCGATGAATCCTGACGGATCGATTAACTTTGACGCTCTTGGTACGAATATCGAATATCAGATTGCAAACGGGACAGATGCAATAATCATCTGTGGAACAACAGGTGAATCCGCTACAATGACAGATGAAGAACACGTTGAATGCATTAGGTATTGCGTACAAAAGGTAAATAAAAGGGTTCCTGTTATTGCAGGAACCGGAAGCAACGACACAAAGTATGCTGTGGAGCTCTCCAAAGAGGCGGAAAAGCTCGGCGCGGATGCCCTCCTTGTTGTAACGCCTTATTACAATAAAGCATCTCAGAGGGGTCTTATCGCCCACTTCACAGCCATTGCTGACAGCGTAAATATCCCAATTATTCTCTACAACGTTCCCTCAAGGACAGGTGTTAATATCGCTGTTGATACTTATGTTACCCTTTCAAAGCATAAAAATATTGCTGCAATTAAGGAAGCAAGCGGAAACATTTCCGCAGTGGCAAAGATCATCGCAGCCTGCGGCGATAATGTTGACGTTTACAGTGGCAACGATGACCAAATCGTTCCGATTATGTCCCTGGGCGGAAAGGGTGTAATAAGTGTCCTCTCAAACATTCTTCCCAGAGAAACTCACGAAATAGCTCAGCACTGTCTTAATAACGATTTTGTAAAGGCTGCCGAGCTTCAGATTAAATATCTTGACCTTGCAAACAGCCTATTTATTGACGTAAATCCCATCCCTGTCAAGGAGGCAATGAACATTCTCGGTATGAATGCAGGAGAATGCAGGCTTCCGATGCTTAGAATGGAGCAATCAAAGATTGACGTTTTGACGGCTTCGCTTAAAAACGCAGGACTTATTAAATAAAAAACGAATTGGATGTGAAATTTATGATTTCAGTTGTTATAAGCGGTGCAAACGGTCACATGGGCAGGGTTATAAACTCGGTTATTTCGGAAAGAAACGATTGCAAGGTTTTGGCGGGGATTGATGTAGTTACAGAAGCATATTCTGATTTCCCCATTTATACGGAACCTTCAAATCTCCCTTCAAAGCCTGATGTTATTATTGATTTTTCTCATCCATCAGCCCTTGATAAGCTGCTCGACTATTGTCTTTCAACAGGAACGGCAGTTGTCATCGCAACAACGGGATACACGGAAGAACAAATCTCCAAAATAAAAAAAGCTGCAGAGCAAATTCCTGTGTTTTTTACATTTAATATGTCCTTGGGAATTAACTTGCTAATCAAGCTGGCTAAATCCGCTGCCGAGGTTCTTGGAGATCAGTTTGATGTTGAAATCGTTGAGAAACACCACAACAGAAAGCTTGATGCCCCGAGCGGCACCGCCGTCATGATTGCGGATTCTATCAACAAGGCTCTCAATAACAACTGCAATTATGTTTATGACAGACATTCTCAGCGTAAAAAGAGAGATAAAAATGAAATCGGTATCCATTCGGTGAGAGGTGGCACTATTGTTGGAGAACATGATGTTATCTTTGCAGGAAGAGATGAAGTAATTACTCTCTCCCATCATGCGGCGTCAAGAGAGGTCTTTGCAGTAGGTTCAGTCAATGCTGCAGTGTTTGTTTCTAATAAGTCCGCTGGTCTTTATGATATGGCTGCACTTCTTGAAAGTAAAAATTAAAAGAACAACAGTTATTTGTTATCGCTATATAGTTTGAAAATATGGTTAACACAAAACCTCCCGATTCCTCAAACAGAACCGAGAGGTTTTTAAATTGCATTGATTACACTCAAAAATTACACCTTGGTTTTAAGAAACTTATCCACCATAGAGAGTATCTCATCCGACCAAAACTCCCTGCCGCCATGATGAGCGCCCTTTACACGATAAAAGACTGCGTTGTGTCCGTTCTCCTTTAATGCCTCGTACAACTCACAACTCTGTGAAAACGGTACAAGCTCATCGGCATTACCATGAAACATCATAATAGGCGGCAATTTCCTGCCATCCTTGATATAGTTTTTTATTATGGTATGCTGAACATACTCCGAAGTGGGATCAACAGCTTTACCGCCGATAAACAACCCCTCGGGACTGTTGGCAACAGTATGATCCTGTGTTGACAGCTCATCATTCATAGTTGTAAAATCGGTAGGTCCGTAAAAATCCACAATGGCTTTTACGCTGTAATCCTTGTTGCTGCTGTACTCGTCCTCAAGGGATTTCACACCGTAGGTAAGTCCCGCCATAAGCGCTGCATACGCACCCGACGAATCACCCATTACGAACACTCTTTCGTTATCAACAGAATATCGCTTCATGTATTCCTTAGAAAATGCAATGCCCGCCTTTGCATCAAGTACAACTGATGGAAAGGAAGCATCCTCCGAACCTCTGTATTCAAGAACTGCAACCGCATATCCCTTTGCTGCAAGCAAAGAAATATTCGGTATGGATGCCTTTAACTCCTGACGGTGAAAAGCCGAACCGGGAATATACACAATCAACGGGTGCAGGACAGTGTAATCGCAGGGCAGGATAATCTGCAGAGTTAGATTTTGAACACCCCTTTTAAGATAAACAACATCCTCTATATAGTACATATCAAAATTTTCAATTTTAGGTGATATTGTTATCATACCATCCGATGTGCGTGCAGTTTCGGGAAAATCTTCCCGACTGATATTTAACGGTTTCCGCATATCTGCCTCCATGATAATTCAAGTTCGTCTTCTCTAGATATACTTTGTTTGCAGTTTCACTTAACCTTATGCTAGCAGCTGTTTTTCCTATTACTTATTTTCAATCATATGGACATCAATCTGATTGTAAGGAATAACAATATCATTCTTGTCAAACGCTTCCTTTATATCTTGAAGCAGCGCAAAATAAACATCCCAATAATTGGCTGACTCAGTCCATGCTCTCACGGTAATATCCACGGAGCTTGACGAAAATGCACTAATATGTACAAATGGGGATGGATCGACTAAAACCTTGGAATTTTCTGCAAGTACATTGTTTATGACAGAAATTGCTTTCTTAACATCATTATCATAGGAAATTCCGAAAACAAGGTCAACTCTTCTTGTCCTTTCCTGAGTATAATTTGTAACTACAGCATTTGAAACGGTGCCGTTCGGAATATAGATTGCCTTGTTGTCAACAGTGATAATCTTAGTGCATATAACCGAAATTTCCGCAACTGTTCCTTCATCACCGTTAATACAGACATAATCCCCTACCTTAAAATTTTTTCCCATGAGCACAATCACGCCGCCTGCAACGTTAGAAAGGCTGCTTTGCAGCGCAAGACCTATTGCAATTCCTGCCGAACCGATTACTGTAATTATGGAGGTCATCGGAATACCAAGAACGGTCAATACAATAACTATAATGAAACCGAAGAGCACAATTTTTACAGTAGATTTAATAAATTCATGAACCGTTTTATCAAGCCTGCTCTTTTCAAGACCCTTTCCGAGAAGCTTCAACACGACTTTATTGAGAATACATCCGACTAAATAAATAACTATGGCAAGGATAAGTGTTGGGACATAATCAAGGAAACTCTGCCATAGCTTTTCAAAAAAAGAAAGGTCAACGTTTCCATTTTCCAGCGGTGCAAGCAACTGTTCAAGCTCTTCGGTAGAATTTTCCAGTTTTCCATTAATCATATTAAACATATCTTTTCCTCCATTTTTCTTGATAATTCCGTTTTGTTGATAAATCCATTATAATACATATTTTATACAGATTGAGTTAAGGATACGCTGATTAAATGACCTTTAGGCCAGAAAAATCGGCTTCCAAGAC
>JAJQIG010000007.1 GCA_021199335.1 Oscillospiraceae bacterium
GTCTTGGAAGCCGATTTTTCTGGCCTAAAGGTCATTTAATCAGCGTATCCTTAACATAACTTAAAGAAAAAAGCAAGGATGTTTTGGGCTTAAATTCGGCGGATTTGTGACATCAGCGCCGAATTTTTGAAAGCAAATGCCAAAATCGGGGCTGCAAATCATCAATCTTGATAGGGGATAATCCCGCATATTCTCCCGAATGCTCACGATAGCTTCAATTTACTCCTGTTTTCAATTATGTTTGCTCATCCAGGGTGTGATCGTAGCTCGGAAGAAAATTTTCCATAAAATAATCAACCTCGGGCATATGCATTTGACAAAGTGAGTCCGCCGTTGACTTTTCCGCACTCAGGAAATCGGAGTTGCCCGTCATTCGTTCCTCAATGCATTTTATGAGGGCGGAAAGCTTATCCGCCGCTTTAACTATCCGCCAAAGCTCCTTTTCCTCGGCGGAACAATCCTCGGAGGGGGAGAGGAGTGGACTTATTTCCCCCTGCATTTCCTCGGGGAGCATTGAAACAAGCTTATTTTTTGCGGTTTCCTCAACCTCCTTATAGGCGGTGCGGATTTCGGGGTTATAATATTTTACGGGAGTTGGCAAATCGCCTGTTATAATTTCGGTGACATCATGGTAAATTCCAAGCAGCGCACAGCGTTCCGCATTTACGTTTCCGCCGAAATATGTATTCCTTATAACGGAGAGGCAATGTGCAAGCATAGCTGTTTCAAGGCTGTGTTCCGATATGTTTTCACTGCGGACGTTCCTCATTAATCCCCACCTGTTGATAAGCTTCATTCTTGAGAGCATGGCATAAAATTGATTTTGCACTATTATATCAAATCCTTTCTTTATACTATCCTGAAATTATTTTACCACAGATTGCGGATATTGTCCATAACCAAGATTTTTTCCTGAACATTTGTGAATTATTATAAAAATTGTTGAAAAAAGAAGCCCGATATAGTATAATAACATATAAGTTGGTTTGCATTTTTTCTTTAGTGAAGGGCGGGTTTTATAAAATGGTTATACAGGATTATTATGAGGGCAAAGCCTTTGATGCGTATACCTATTTCGGGGCGCATATCGAATATGAGGGCGGCGTTACATTCCGTACATATGCCCCCAATGCAAGGGCAATCGAGCTTATCGGTGAGTTCAACGGCTGGAACGGATTTTATATGACAAAAGAAGGTACAAGCGGCGTGTTTTCCGCATATATAAGGGATGCGTCCGCAGGACAGATGTATAAATACCGCATACATGGCGGCGACGGAAGCGTTGTGGACAAAAGCGACCCATACGGCTTTAGGATGGAGCTTCGCCCAAATGCCGCTTCATATATTGTCGATATGCGCGCCTTTGAATTTACCGATGGCGAATGGATGAGAAACCGTCAGAAAAACTATGATTTGCCAATGAATATTTATGAAATTCATATGGGCTCATGGAAAATGAAGCATGATGAGCCGCAGGGCGATGAGGACGAACCCTTGCCCGTTGAGGAACGCTGGCTTTCCTACCGTGAGATAGCAGAGCCGCTTATATCATATCTTAAAACGCACGGCTATACCCATGTTGAGGTTATGCCCCTCAGCGAGCATCCCGCCGACTGCTCATGGGGATACCAGGTAACGGGATTTTTCAGCCCAACCTCACGCTACGGCACTCCGGACGACCTTAAATATTTCGTTAACGAATGCCATAATGCGGGAATAGGAGTTATAACCGACTTTGTCCCCGTGCATTTCGCCGTTGACGGTTACTCCTTGGCAAAATATGACGGAACAGCTCTGTATGAATACCCCAACACAGGTGCGGGAGCGAGCGAATGGGGAACCTACAACTTTAATTATTTTAGGGGAGAATCACGCTGCTTTATGCAGTCGGCGGCAAATTATTGGCTCTCCGAATATCATTTTGACGGCATAAGAATGGATGCGATAAGCAATATTATCTATTGGCAGGGCGATGCGAAACGAGGTATAAACAACGGCGCAGTCAATTTCATCCGAAGTATGAACAGCGGACTTCACCACCTCCATCCCACAGCTATCCTTATGGCGGAGGATTCAACAAATTATATAAAGGTTACCGCACCCGTTGAGTATGACGGCTTGGGCTTCGATTATAAGTGGGATATGGGCTGGATGAATGATACCCTCGATTTCTTCCGTACCCCGCCTGAGGAGCGAAGCAGGCATTATAATAAGATAACATTTTCAATGCAGTATTTTTATAACGAGCTTTATCTTCTGCCTATTTCGCATGATGAAAATGTTCACGGGAAAGCTACGGTTATCCAGAAAATGTGGGGAGATTACGATGTTAAGTTTCCTCAATGCCGTGCATTTTATGCATATATGTATACTCACCCCGGCAAAAAGCTTAACTTTATGGGAAGCGAGTTTGCCCAATTCAGGGAGTGGGACGAAACAAGGGAGCAGGATTGGGAAATGCTGAAATATCCCAGACATGACTCGTTCAGCCGATTTGTTTCCGACCTTTCGGCTCTGTATAAATCAAACCCTGCGCTTTATGACGGCGAATATAACAGCGAGTGCTTCCGCTGGCTCGAAGCCGATGCCGCCGAGGACTGCATCTATATCTATGAGCGTATGGCGGATTGCAGGAAAATACTTGTTGTTCTGAATCTTTCCGACAAAGGCTATGAAAATTACACTGTCGGAGTGGACGGGGAGGAGATTTTTACCGAAATTCTCTACAGTGACAGCGATATTTACAGTGGAAATACACCGACGAAAGCCGTCCTGCCCATAAAATCGGAGAGAGCGCCGCATAAAAGGCATAACTGGTCGTTTAAGGATACGTTTGCGCCATTCTCCGCCAAAATTTACAGCGTAGAAAAGGCTTGAGGGTATATTATATCAGGGCGGCGGCGATAGAAGCAATTCTCACCGAAAACAGCCGAAACAAACCCAATTATTGATTTTTTAAAGGCAAGAGTTAATATTTCTACCCTTGCCTTTTATCCTGTCAAGTGTCTATTGTGCCAAAAATATTATATAATTATTGTGTAAAAAGTCATTGCTATATGATTTCTTTTATGTTATAATTCAAGATGTAGTATTTTTTTAAGGAATAATTATCAATATATAGTGTCGGTTTGGCGCTTGGCAAGCGGTTTAAAGGGCTTTTAAGCTGCGGATTTAGGGGAGGATAGCAAATGAAGATTATAAAAAGAAACGGTTCGGAGGAAATTTTTAATATAGAGAAAATTATTAACGCCATTGCAAAGGCAAATAACGCTTTTTCCAACGGCGAACCCGAAACTGTTGAGCTTACAAAAGGACAAATCGAAGATATTGCGGAGTATATTGAATATAAATGCTCGAAAATGAGCCGTGCGGTTTCCGTTGAGGAAATTCAAGATATGGTTGAAAACCAGATTATGGCAAAGGGTGCCTTCGATGTAGCTCGCCGTTATGTAAGATACCGATATACTCGTTCGCTCGTTCGTAAGGCAAACACAACGGACGACAGGATTCTTACCCTTCTCGAATGCAATAATGAGGAGGTTATTCAGGAAAATTCCAATAAAAATCCCGTTGTAAACAGCGTTCAAAGGGATTATATGGCGGGTGAAGTGAGCCGTGATATTACAAAGCGTCTGCTTCTTCCCCCCGATATCGTTGAAGCGGATAAGCAGGGCATTATTCATTTCCATGATTCCGATTATTATGCGCAGCATATGCATAACTGCGACCTTGTTAACCTTGAGGATATGCTCCAAAACGGCACGGTTATTAGCGAAACTCTTATCGAAAAGCCGCACAGCTTTTCCACCGCCTGCAATATCGCAACGCAGATTATAGCGCAGGTTGCAAGCAATCAGTACGGCGGTCAGAGCATAAGCCTTGCCCACCTCGCCCCGTTCGTTCAGGTTTCGAGGGAGAAAATCCGCAGGGAGGTTCTTGACGAAATCAAAACCCTCGGCTGCCCCCCCAATGAGAGCAGCATAGCGGAGATTGTTGAAAAACGCCTGCATAAGGAAATTGAAAAGGGCGTTCAAACCATGCAGTACCAGGTTATAACCCTTATGACTACGAACGGACAAGCGCCCTTCCTTACCATATTTATGTATCTTAACGAGGCTAGGACGCCTGCGGAGAAGAAGGACCTTGCCCTTATTGTTGAGGAAATGCTCCGTCAGCGTTACCAAGGCGTAAAAAATGAAGCGGGCGTTTGGATTACCCCCGCTTTCCCGAAGCTTATTTATGTCCTCGAGGACGATAATGTCGAGGAGGACAGCGAGTATTTCTATCTTACGGAGCTTGCGGCAAAATGTACGGCGAAGCGTATGGTTCCCGATTATATCAGCGAAAAGGTTATGCTTGAGCTTAAAATAGACAAAAACGGTGAGGGGCACTGCTATACCTGCATGGGATGCCGCAGCTTCTTGACACCGTATGTTGACGAAAACGGCAAGCCCAAGTATTACGGCAGATTTAATCAGGGTGTTGTTACTATAAATCTTGTGGATGTTGCGCTTTCCTCGGGCGGGGATACAGATAAATTCTGGAAGATTTTTGATGAAAGGCTTGACCTCTGTTATCGTGCGCTTATGTGCAGGCATGAAAGGCTCAAGGGAACTCTTTCCGATGCCGCCCCCATTCTTTGGCAGTATGGCGCCCTTGCAAGGCTTAAAAAGGGTGAATCCATAGATAAGCTGCTTTACGGCGGATATTCCACAATTTCCCTCGGATATGCGGGGCTTTGCGAATGCACAAGATATATGACGGGCAAATCCCATACCGACCCCGAGGCTACCCCGTTTGCGCTTGAGGTTATGAAGCATATGAATGATGCCTGCAGGGAGTGGAAGGAAAAGGAGAATATTGATTTCTCGCTTTACGGAACGCCCCTCGAAAGTACGACATACAAGTTCTCCAAATGTCTGCAAAAGCGTTTTGGCGTAATCAAGGGCGTAACAGATAAAAGCTATATTACCAACAGCTACCATGTCCATGTTACCGAAAAAATCGATGCTTTCACAAAGCTGAAGTTTGAATCGCAGTTCCAGGCTCTTTCACCGGGAGGAGCAATAAGCTACGTTGAAGTGCCGAATATGCAGAATAATATTCCCGCTGTTCTGAAGATAATGAAGTTTATCTATGAAAACATTATGTATGCGGAGCTTAATACTAAGAGCGATTATTGCCAGGTATGCGGCTTTGACGGAGAAATCCGCATTGTTGAGGACGACGGAAAGCTGGTTTGGGAATGCCCGAGCTGCGGAAACCGTGACCAAAACAAGCTTAATGTTGCAAGAAGAACCTGCGGCTATATCGGCACCCAGTTTTGGAATCAAGGCAGAACCCAAGAAATAAAGGAAAGGGTACTTCATCTGTAATATGAACTACGGTGAGATAAAAAATTATGATATCTCCAATGGTGAGGGTGTAAGAGTTTCGCTGTTCGTTTCGGGATGCACTCATCACTGCAAGGGCTGCTTTAACCCCGAAACATGGGATTTCAGCTACGGAATGCCCTACACCGCCGAAACGGAGCGGAGCATTATGGATATGCTCTCCTTCGAATATGTTGACGGACTTTCGCTCCTTGGCGGCGAACCCTTTGAGCCGAGTAACCAAAGGGAGCTTGTTCCGCTGCTGCGTAGAATCAGGGCGGAGCTTCCGCGGAAAAATGTGTGGTGCTATACGGGCTACACGCTTGAAACGGATCTTCTCGGGAACAGTAGGGCAAGGTGCGAGGCTACGGACGAAATGCTCGGCATGATTGATGTTCTTGTCGACGGTGAGTTTAAAGAGGAATTAAAGGATATATCTCTTGTCTTTCGGGGCTCTTCAAATCAGCGCATAATCGATTTAAAGAAAACTCTTGAAAGCGGGGAAACGGTTCTTATTGAGAAATATTAAGGAGCAGACGATATGGAATTCTCGGAATTGATAAAATCACGGAGAAGTATAAGAAAATATAAGCCCGACGCTTCTGTAAGCAGGGACGATATTGAGGAGATTATTCGCTCGGCGCAGCTTGCGCCCTCATGGAAAAATTCCCAAACAGGCAGATATTATGCTGTAATTTCCCCCGAAAAAATCGCAGAGGTAAGGGAGTGCCTGCCCGAATTTAATCGCAATAACAGCGAGAATGCGCCTGCGCTTATCGTTACCGCGTTTGAAAGGGCAAGGTCGGGCTTTGAACGTGACGGTAAGCCGTCCAATGAGCTTGGCGACAAATGGGGAGCTTATGATTTGGGATTGCAGAATGAAAATCTTATTCTTAAAGCCCGTGATATGGGCTATGATACTCTTATTATGGGAATCCGTGACGGAGAAAGGCTCCGCCGCATTCTCGATATTCCCGAAGGTCAGGATATTGTTTCGGTTATTTCAGTGGGAATAAGGGCGATTGACCCCGATGCCCCTCAGAGGAAACCAATTGATGAGGTTGTGAAGTTTTTCTGATTTTTTGAAAGGCAGGTAATATTATAAAATGGCGGAAAGAAAAAAAGCAGACGCTTCCAAAAAAGAAGCTGTCGTTAAACCTAAAAATGCGGAGGAAAAGCAAAAGGCGCTCGAAGCCGCTATTCAGCATATTGAAAAGCAATACGGAGCGGGCGCTGTTATGCGCCTTGGACAGGCTGTTGATTTCCATGTTGACGCTATACCTACGGGTTCAATGACCCTTGATATGGCTCTCGGAATCGGCGGCGTTCCAAAGGGCAGAATTATTGAAATTTTCGGACCCGAAAGCTCGGGCAAAACAACGGTTGCGCTCCAGATTGTCGCCGAATCACAGAAGCAGGGCGGAACTGCCGCTTTTATTGATGTTGAACACGCCCTTGATCCCGTTTATGCGAAGGCATTGGGGGTAAATATAGACGATATGCTTGTTTCTCAGCCCGACAGCGGCGAGCAGGCTCTTGAAATAGCTGAGGCTCTTGTCCGTTCGGGCGCTATTGACTGCATTGTTATAGACTCCGTTGCGGCTATGGTAACAAAGGCGGAAATTGACGGCGAAATGGGCGATACTCACGTTGGCTTGCTGGCAAGGCTTATGTCGCAGGCGATGAGGAAGCTTACCGCAGTAATTTCAAAATCAAACTGCGTTGCGATTTTTATTAATCAGGTTCGTGAAAAAATAGGCATTGTTTACGGCAACCCGGAGGTTACCACAGGCGGACGTGCGCTGAAGTTTTACAGCTCCGTAAGAATTGAAGTTCGAAAGGGAGAGTCAATTAAGGTTGACGGCGAGGTTATAGGCGCAAGAACTAAGTGTAAGGTTGTTAAAAATAAGGTTTCTCCCCCGTTTAGGGAATGCGAATTTGACCTTATTTTCGGCAAGGGAATTTCACGAACGGGCGAGGTTGTTGATTTAGCCGTTGATCTTGATATTATTAAGAAAAGCGGCGCATGGTTCTCCTATAATGATGCAAAAATTGCGCAAGGACGTGACAATACAAAGGAATATTTGCAGAACAATCCCGATGTTATGAAGGAGATTGAGGATAAAATCAAGGCTAAATGCAGCGAAAAGATTGCGGCGAATAAAAAGACCGTAAAGGAAACAGCCATGGTGAAGGATGCGGCAACGGCTGCGGATGTTATGGCGGAAGCGGAAAAGGCAAGCAAAGCGGTGAAGGCTGTTTCATCCGTCAATGTTGAAATTGATGCGGAGGATGATTTTGAGGAGTTTACACCCGTTAAGTAAAAAGCTATGAGAATTTTGTCGGTATCACAGTATAAGGGCACAACATGGCAGCTTGAAATTGAGGGCCGCCCCAATGTTTATATAGGGGAGCAGACGGTTGAAAAATACAGCCTTAGATCGGGGCTGGAGCTGCCGCCCGCCGCCCTTGAGGAAATAGAAAGCTCCGACCTTGAACGCAAGGCAAGGCAGCGCGCGCTTCATCTCCTTACTGCAAGGGATTACAGCTTTGTGGAGCTTTACAATAAGCTGGAAAAGAACTATCCGAAGGAGATGTGCCTTAGTGTCTGCCACAGGATGGCGGAGCTTGGTTTTATTAATGATAATGTCTATGCGGAGAAGCTCGCTCGGCAGCTTTTCGAGATAAAGCGTGTTGGGAAAATGAAAGCGGTTCAGGAAATGAAGCGAAGGGGACTCCCACGGAGCGTTATTGAAGCGGCAATTGAGCCGTATCTTGACGATGAGGATGTTTTAAGCCGCCTTGAGGAGCTTGTTGAAAAGAAATACGAACGCTATCTTGTTGATGAAAAAGGTGTGCGCAGGGTAAAAAATGCTCTTGCAAGGGCAGGATACAGCTATGATTCCATAAACAAGGTGCTTGACCTTTATGATTTGGATTTCAGCGGAGGCTGATTTAACGCAAATTCGCAAGAAGTCCCCACTTCAAGCGATAGATAAGCGGCGGGATGAATTGCCGAGCGTGGCTTGAAACAAGTATAAAAAAATAAAATTCTCCGATGGTTCCCTGATTCCATCGGAGAATTTTATTTTGCCTTAGTCCTTGATTACCTTTTTTGCCTTGTTTACAATAGACTTATCGTTTTCATAGGTAAGAACCGATGTCGCATAGCCTACATCTACCCACTTTATATCGGCAATTTCCTCTTTTTGCGGCACATAGTCAAAATTTTTCGCTTTAGCTATAAAATAAACCACAACCTTTTGAGTATCCTTTCGGGGGAAATAGGTTACAGTTTCACGGAAAGTAGGGTCAATAATAACATCAAGACCTGTTTCCTCTTTGATTTCACGCAGGGCGGTTTCAACCTCGGTTTCGTTATCCTCAACGTGCCCCTTGGGGAATGACCAATGCCCGCTGTTGACGTGCTTTATCAGCAAAATTTCAATGTTGCCGTGATGCTTGCGATAAACTATAGCTCCGCAGGATTTTTCGTGCATCATAAGCTGTCATTTCCTTTCCGAGAGTTCCATACAGCAAAGGAAACACTCTAAAATATACAGATTAGTATAATTATAACATATTTTTTCTTATTTGTCTTGTATTTTTGAAAAATTTAATAAAAATTAAAAAATAAATGAGCCGCAGACAAAGCAGCGGCTCAGGAGTGTGGTTCTGATAATTTTTTTCGTTTTTGTGAATGAATTTTTGGGATTAAAGCTGTACAACCCTGCGAACGGCTTCTACACCGCTGTCGCTGTCGGAAAAGAGGGTGTCAACAAGCTCCTCAACGGCTTTTATGATGCTGTAAACAGAATCGAGGAGAGGATAATCAGCCGAGAAATAGGTGTGAGTCCAGTTATCGTCAAGGAAGTTGTACTCTATTACTCCGTTGTTATCGGTGCAGTAATCATCCTCGTTAAAATACTCCTCGCCGTTTATATAAAGCCTTACGCCGTCCCAGCGGCATTCCATTGTCGTGGGGTTGTTTGCCTGTTTAACGAGCTTTTTAATCGTTGTATCAAGCTTAAACATACCGCCGACATCAATATCAAGGGTGTTCGGTTCAACATAGACCGCAGTTTTTCCCGATGACTTATTTTCAACGTTAAGAACATAGTAACGGAAGTTGCCCGAGGGGGAAAGCCCCGCCTCAATGGTTGTATCAACGGTTGTTACCCTGAAAACATTCATTATGAGGAAAAAGGCTATACAGCCGATGATGTAAAGCAAAAGGAAAATTGTTCCGAAAACAGTCCTTGCCGTGTCGTTCATCCTGCAGGAGAAAAAGCCGAAAAGCGTTACCATCGCCGCAGGAATAAGCAGCGGCCAGTTTCCCCAATGGAGAAGCAGGGAAGGCAAAAATGCGAACATATTAAGTATGTTGAAAACACAGGTCAGCGCAGAATCCCTTGTGTAAAGCATAAGCAGACCTACAACAACCGAAATAACCGAATAAACAATCGCAAATCTTACGGTGTTGGTATATTCAATCTTATAGAAAACTGCGACATATGCAAAATAGAGAAGTCCCAAGGTATATATTCCGTTTAAAATACTGACAAACAGGATAAACCATTTGTTTTTCAGCACCTTTGTAGCTTTATTCATAAAAAACAATACTCCTTAAATAAGCGGCACTAATTTTGCGGACAACGGTCACGATTCGTCCCTTTCCTCGTTATCCGTGTCCTTCGGGTTGAAAAGCCGAAGCGTCATTAAAATTGCAAGAGCCGAATTTGCTGCGGCAATAACTATGGCGATGATATTAAGAGTAATTCCTGCGGCGCTTCTGCGTTTTTTGCTTTTTGCCGCTCCGATAGCAAGACCTGTAACGGAGCAGGAATAGGTCACTGCGGGAATAAAGAACGAGAATACCGTTCCGATTATTCCGAGGACAAGGCTTGAAACGCAGATTTTTTTCTTATCCGTACGGTTTTCATACATGGTAAAATCCTCCCTGCTGAATATTAAAAGCGGCGGCGCTTGCCCGAAACTCGCTTCATTTTCTTCCTGCGCTTTTTTGCGGCTGCGGCGTAAACCGCAACATATGCGACAATGAGCAGCAAAGCTACTCCTGCGGCAAGCTTAAACCAAAATGAATCGACAAACGCCTTTGCTTTCATAAGGTTATAGTCAATTTGTGAAAGCTCAACCCCGTCCTTGGCAATAAGGTCAACTGTGCAAAGGACTTCCCCCGAGAGGGAAAGAGTATATGTTCCGAGCTTCTGCCCCTTTTCAATCGGGGCGGTAACGGAGCCGTCCTCACCGACATAATTCGCCGTGTCTATTTCTGTTTTAAGGGCTGAAACATCAAGGGTGGAGGGCCAAAGCGTGTAAAAATCCTCTGCGGGGACGAGGAGAACATGGTCGCTGTCCTGACCGAGGGTAACGGGCAGCTCGGTTATTTCCTGGCTTGTTGAAAGAATTTTTTCATAGGAGAAGTTATTGAACGCCCACTCGTAAATATTCTTCTGATCCTCATACTGACCGTTGACGGTATTTCCGTCGGCGTCGTACATCGGCGCGCCCATTGTTACAAGCAGATAATTATTGCCGTCCTTGCGAGCCATTGAAACGAGATTTCTTCCCGATTCATCGAGGGTTCCCGTTTTAATGCCCCTTGCATATTGATAGTAGTAATCGCTGCCGGTGGAAAGCATTTTATTGGTGTGGTAAATTGTAGCCCAGCCCTCCGCCTGATAGTTTGTTGCGCCCATTGTATATTCCGTTGTGCAGGCAATTTCAACCAGCTTCGGATAATTTTCAACGGCATACTTTGCGATAAGAGCCATATCTCTTGCATTTGTATACTGCTCGGAATCAAAAAGTCCGTGCGGGTTGACAAAATTCGTACCTGTGCAGCCAATCTCCGCCGCCTTTTCGTTCATCATTGAAACAAAGTTCGGAATGCTTTCTCCGCCTACATTATATGCAAGGATTCCCGCCGATTCGCAGGCGGAATACATAAGCATGGAATACATAAGGTCGGAAACGGTGGCAATTTCTCCCCGTGAAAATCCTACGGCTGAAGCGCCCTGACCGTAAAGCTCATCAAAAACAACGAGGGGAGCTTCAAAGGTAGTGTTATCCAAATCCGTGACATTATCCAGCACAATTATGGCTGTCATAATTTTGGTAAGCGAGGCGGGATAGAGCTTCTTCGTTGGGTTTTTCTCATAAACGGTAATGTCCTTATCAAGATTAATAAGAACGGCTGCCTCGCTGTTGATTGTAAAGTTCGGCGTAAAGGTTATAGCCTTTGATTTAATGGGAAGAACGGCGGCGAAAAAAATCATCGCCGCAAGGAACACACACAATTTTTTCATAATAAACCTCGCAAAGAATTGATGGCGTATGGTTAAAGCAACAATGTATAGCTGCCTACTGTTTTAACAGATATTTTCGCGGAACGAAGTCGCCTTTGAGATATTTTATCGAAGCAACGGAACAGGGGACTTATGTAGCCGCCTGCCATTCCTCAATATTTTGCGCAAACATTTCCGTCCATACGGGAATATAGCCGCAGGAACGGGCAGTGTTTTGGGAAGTTATATTGCCGCTCCATGTGGAGTAATAGGGTATTGCGCCGTGCATAAGGACTTCATATGTAAGCGCGGAAACAATTTCGGAGGCTATCCCCATTTTTCTGTATGCGGGAAGGACATCCACTCCTATCTGCCAGAAGCGTTCACTGTCGCTGCTTGCCCCTGCTATACCTATTATATCGTTTCCGTTGAGTGCGCATACCGCAAGAACGTCCTTTCGTTTTTTTGCGGTGTCATACAAAAGGGCGTTGGAGAAGTCCTTCTTGTAGCTGTAACGGTACAAAACCTCAGAAATATCATCCTGTTCGTAGACCCTTACATTAAAGCCGCCGCGGCGAACATATTTGTACGGGGTTTGCGGGAGGTAGTATATCGATACATCACCGATTGCTTTGTTGAAAGCCTGAAGCTCGCAGTTGAGCAGGTAGCGAATCTTTCCCGTAAAAAGCTGACAGCCCTCATACTTCCCCATAAGTCTGTCCAAAAAAGGCAGAAGTCTTTTATCGGCGGAAGCGATTGCGGCATTCCCCATTGTTGCCATGCGGAAAAAATCCTCGGTTTCCGTTATATTGCGTCTGCCCTTGGAAAGCTTTGATTCAAAGGCGCGATTAATGTTACCTATAAAATCCTCGGGGCGGCAGGAGTAATCGCAGCTAAGCTGAAAAGCGGCTGCCTCCGCAAGTTCGCTGGGGTACATCAAATCATCCTTTCAACCCATGAATAACGGCATTGGGGTGTTTTTTTGCCGCATTGCCGCCGCAGATTTTTTTGAGGAGCAAAATCCAAAGCTCATCCCGAAATCAAACCTTGTCAAGCGCTTGCTTAACATCGGCAATAATATCCTCGACATTTTCAAGTCCAACGGACAGGCGGATAAGTCCGCCGTCAATTCCCGCTGCGGCAAGCTGCTCATCGGTGAGCTGGCGGTGCGTTGCGGAAGCGGGGTGAAGAACGCAGGTGCGTATATCGGCAACATGAACCTCGTTGGAGGCGAGCTTCAGGCTGTCCATAAATTTAACGGCGGCGTCACGTCCGCCCTTAATGGAAATTGCGATAACTCCGCTTGCTCCATCGGGGAGATATTTATCGGCAAGAGCCTTATATTTGTTATCATCAAGTCCCGGGTAGGTAACGGACTGTATCTTATCGCTCTGCTGAATGAACCTTGCAACAGCGAGTGCGTTTTGGCAATATTGCTTCATTCTTACGGCAAGGGTTTCAAGGCCGAGGTTAAGCAGGAACGAGCTGTTTGCGGCAGGGTAGCATCCGAAGTCCCTCATAAGCTGCATTCTTGCTTTAACAATGTACGGCGCAAAGGCGTACTGCTCGGTATAAACAATGCCATGATAGCTTTCGTCCGGCTCGGTCATGCAGGGGAAATTGCCGTTTTTCCAGTCGAATTTGCCGCTGTCAACAATAACTCCGCCGACCTGAACAGCGTGACCGTCCATATATTTTGAGGTTGAATGAATAATAATATCTGCGCCCCATTCGAAAGGACGGCAGAGAATGGGCGTTGCAAAGGTATTGTCAATTATAAGCGGAACGCCGTGGGCGTGGGCAGCATTTGCCCACATTTCAATGTTCAGCACGGTGAGCGCGGGGTTTGCGATTGTTTCGCCGAAAACGGCTTTTGTGTTCGGTTTAAATGCGGCGTTAAGCTCTTCCTCTGTTGCGTCAACGCTTACCCAAATGCATTCTATCCCCATTCTCTTGAGGGTTACGGAGAAAAGATTGATTGTTCCGCCATAAATTGAGGTTGAGGCGATGAAGCTGTCGCCCGCTTCGCATATATTCAGGATAGAAAGGAGAGAAGCAGCCTGACCGCTGGAGGTGCACATTGCGGCAACGCCGCCCTCGAGAGCGGCAATTTTCTTTTCGACCGCATCCGTTGTTGGATTTTCAAAGCGTGAATATATAAGGCTCTTGGTTGGATCGTCAAAAACGGCTGCGACATCGTCTGTGGAGTCATAGACATAGGTTGTGCTTTGGACGATCGGAACAACTCTCGGTTCGCCGTTCTTGGGAGTATAGCCCGCATGAAGGCATTTTGTTTCAATTTTAGCGTTGGGGTTCATTTCTTTCATTTTATATACATTTCCTTTCGCTTGAAGTAATGGTGAAAGCGTGTGGGAAACCAAATTGCTTCCGCCGTTTATCATAAATCATTATTGAAATTATATCACATTAAATCGCTTATTTCAATAGCAAAACGGTAAAATGTTCAACAAATGGGTTATTGAAAGGCTTGCTGAAGAACGCACAGCTTGGATAATTCTCCCCGAAAAAAATGCACCGAAAAGGATTTCGGTGCAATCGATGCCGTATGAATTTTACAGAGCCTTCTTTACGGGAATCCATATTTCGCTGTAATCATCCTCGGGATTTTCCTCGATATTTTTTTCAATGTAGTCAACTGCGTTTGATATGCCCTCGTTCCAATCGTTCATTTTGCTCTGCTCCTTGCTTTTTTATCGGCTTTTCTTCATCCTCCGCAGTTAAAGTATAGCATCCGCTCGGAGGATTTTCCCGACTTTTTGTGCTTTTAAATATCGGGCCTTAGGCTTTGGCGGGGGACGATACATTTATCATGGGAGTATAGGTTATTCCGTCCTCAATACGTTCCATATCCGTGGGAATAAACCCCATTGCACTGTAAAAAGGCAGCCCGAAAGGGGATGAATTGACGGTAAAAGTCTTGGAATTGTAATTTTCTTTGGCAAAATTACTTATAGTATAGAATAATTTTCTGCCAACACCCCGCCTTTGGCAGCTTTCCCTTACAAAAAAGAGGGAGATATGATTTTTATCTCTCACGGCGCACATTCCGATAAGCTGATTTTCTTCAAAAGCTCCGAAAAATACAATGCTTTTTTCAAGCAGCATCCTTCTCATATTTTCCCCGTAAAGAAAGCCGAGGAAGCTGTTTGTTCCCTCTTTCGGATATATGGGAGCTTCAAATTTCATAAAAACCTCTTTTGCAAGGTCGATAGCGCAGATTATTTCGCCCTCGGTTTCAAGTTTTTTTATCTCAAAATTCATCCTATCCCCACCTACACAAATGCAGCCGCACTGAAAAAACAATGCGGCCGCAAAGAAATTGCTTTATTTTTTTATTAATTAATAGGAAACGCCCTGCCACTTCATTGCATCCGCAACCTTGAGGAAGCCTGCAATGTTTGCGCCCATAACAAGGTTGCCCTCATGTCCGTATTCCTTGGATGCGTTATAAGCGTTATGGAAGATATTAACCATAATGCCCTTGAGCTTAGCGTCAACCTCTTCAAATGTCCAGCTGAGTCTTTCGCTGTTCTGTGACATTTCAAGGCCGGATGTAGCAACGCCGCCTGCGTTTGCAGCCTTTGCGGGTCCAAAGAGAACGCCTGCAGCCTGGAGCTTTTCAACAGCTTCGGGAGTTGAAGGCATATTAGCGCCCTCGGCAACTGCGATTACGCCGTTCTTGATAAGAATATCAGCGGATTCGCCGTCAAGCTCATTCTGTGTTGCGCAAGGAAGAGCAACATCGCACTTGATTGTCCAGATTCCCTTGCAGCCATCTGTATATGTAGCGTTTTTATGGGAGGTTCTTTCAACATATTCCTTGATTCTGCCTCTTTCAACTTCCTTTATCTGCTTAACAAGGTCAAGCTCGATTCCGTCGGGGTCATGGATATATCCGTTTGAATCGGAGAGAGCAACAACCTTACCGCCGAGCTGTGTAGCCTTCTGTGTAGCATAGATAGCAACGTTGCCCGAGCCGGAGATTACAACTGTCTTGCCCTTGAAGCTGTCATTCTTCATGCAGTTAAGCATTTCCTCTGTGAAGTAGCAAAGGCCGTAGCCGGTTGCTTCCGTTCTTGCGAGTGAACCGCCGTAGGAAAGGCCCTTACCTGTAAGAACGCCTGTAAATTCGTTGCGAAGTCTTTTATACTGACCGAACATATATCCAATTTCGCGTGCGCCTGTTCCGATGTCGCCTGCGGGAACGTCTGTATCTGCGCCGATGTGCTTGGAAAGCTCAGTCATAAAGCTCTGGCAGAACGCCATAACCTCCCTGTCGGACTTACCCTTGGGGTCGAAGTCGGAGCCGCCCTTGCCGCCGCCCATAGGCAGACCTGTAAGGCTGTTCTTGAAAATCTGCTCAAAGCCGAGGAACTTGATTACGGAAGCGCATACGGACGGATGAAGTCTTAAACCGCCCTTGTAAGGTCCGATAGCGGAGTTGAACTGGCAGCGATAGCCCCTGTTAACCTGGACGTTGCCGTTGTCGTCAATCCATGAAACTCTGAACTGAATGAATCTTTCGGGTTCAACGATTCTGTCAATAATGCCGTTTGTTTCGTAGGACTTGTCCTTCTCAACAACGGGTTCAAAGGATTCGAGAACCTCACGAACTGCCTGTAAAAATTCCTTTTCTCCGGGGTTACGCTGTTCAACCTTGTCGTAAACCTTTTGGAGATATGCGTTTTTAAATGCCATATTAAAGGCCTCCCATATAAAATAGTTTTTCAAACGGTTGCGGATAAATGAATCTCCGCTCCCTGACCGCTATCATTCATTATACACTATAGCGGAAAAGATTGCAAGGGAATTTTTCAAAAAAATCAATTTTTTTCTTAAACCCCCAAAAGCGTTAATAAAATATTGCAAAAATGAAATAAAAGCAATGTCGGACTGCAATTTGTGGAAGTTTATCATTATTTAACATATTCAGACGGCGGAATATACTATTATATTAATGCGTATCCTTTATCATCCCGCACGGAGGAGTTAAGACTTATTTTGTTAAAGAGTTAATATTAATTTACAAATATTGTAAGGCAAAATGTTCATCCTGCACAATCCGCAGCCATTTTGGTGGCTGTTTTGTGATAAATGTGCAATATATTTGTAAAAGTTGTTGAAAATAACATATTGCTAATTTGTAACCAAAATGTTATAATAGGTTATAGTATTGTAGGTGAATTGTGCCTAAATAACAATTATTCCATATCGGAGGTGTCAACCATATATGAAGACGTTTATCTACACAGCGACCGATGTCCAGGGCAATACCGTCAAAAATGCCCGAATGACTGCGGAAGATGTAAATGACTTTTTGGAGAAGATTCACGAAAAGGGAATGTTCTGCTCTTCCTATAAGGAGGCTTCTGCCAAAAGCAGCAACACGCTTCATAAATTTACGACAAAGGAACTCTCAAACGATTGCCGCCAGCTCAGCGCGATGCTGACATCGGGCCTTACCCTTGTAAAGGCTCTCGATATTCTGCATAAGGAGCAGGAAAAAAAGGCTCAGAAGCAGATTTATCAGGAAATTTACGAGGAGGTTCAGAAGGGCCAGTCCTTTTCCGACGCCCTTAAAATGCAGCAGGGCGCTTTCCCGAACTTCATGATTTCCATGGTTCAGGCGGGCGAGGCTTCGGGCAGCCTTGACGTTATCGCAAAAAGGCTTGAGGATAACTACGCAAAGGAATCAAAGCTTAACAACAAAATTAAGGGCGCTTTGATGTACCCTATCATTCTTGCGGTGCTTTGCGTTGCGATCGTTGTCGCTTTGTTTACGTTCATTATGCCTACGTTCAAGGATTTGATGACCGAGGATGATATGAAGGGCATTACGGGTGCGCTGTTTACTTTTTCAGACAGCCTTATAGCAAATTGGTACATATATGTCGCAGTTGTTCTCGCAGTTATTTTTGTTGTTAAATATTCGCTTAAAATTCCGTCGGTGCGGTATAAGTTCGATAAGCTTAAATGTAAGGGCCCGGGCTTCGGAAAGCTTGTTGTAAAGGTTTATACGGGTAAATTCGCAAGAACTCTTTCATCCCTTTATTCATCGGGTATCCCTATGGTTGAGGCTATCGAGCGTTCCGCGGCTATCCTTAACAACGATTATATACAAAAAGCCTTCGAAACCGTTGTTGACGAGGTTAAACAGGGCGAACAGCTCTCGGTTTCAATTCAAAGGACGGGAATTTTTGAATCAATGTTTGTTTCAATCATCTATGTTGGTGAGGAATCGGGTGCGCTCGATACAATTCTTACAAAATCCGCAGAGTTTTATGAGGATGAATCGGACTCGGCTATCCAGCGTCTTGTAGGTATGATTGAGCCTGTTATGATTATCTTCATGGGCGCGGCTATCGGATTTGTAATCGCAGGTATCCTTCCCGCACTTTACAACTCAATGGAAAATATCCAGTAAAATTGGGGCAAAAAGCATAAAATCAATAATATAAAAAATAATTTAGTGAGGTGACGAGTATGCTTTCATTTGATATTACCGACAGACACGTCAGAATTATCCGCGGTACGGAATCGCACGATAAAATCAAGGTTTCCGCTGCCGCTTCGATAGATCTTGAAGAGGGTCTGATTGTTAATGGTCACATTAAAGATATACCCAAAATGGCAACAATCATAAACGATGAGCTTAAAAACAAGAAAATGGCTGATAAGGAAGCCGTTATAAGTATCTCATCTAACCTTGTAATTTTTAAGGAGCTTCATATTCCGAAGGCTAAGGGAACGCAGCTTCTTTCAATGGTTCAGAACCAGATGCAGCATACAATGGGCGTTGCCGACGATTACTCCATTTCCTATACAATCGCAGGAGAAATCGAGGAGGACGGCGTTCAGGCAATGAAAATTCTTGCAACGGCTTGTCCGTTTGAAGTTGTTGACTGCTTCAGAAAGGTGTTCTCAATGCTCGGCATTGGACTCCGTTCGGTAGCGGTTGCCTGCAACACTATTACAAGGCTTATAATCTCCGATCCGAAGATGAAGTCCAAAATGCCGCTTCTTCTTGTTCAGATTGACCCGAATTTCGTAAGCCTTAACCTTTATGAAAATAACCAGCTTACATTCTCCCGTTTTGCTTCGATTGACCCATCCGACTATGATAACCCCGAGGATTACGTTTACGAGGCTGTTAACGAAAACATTGTCCGTATGTTCCAGTTCCAGAGGTCGAGGAACGGCGACAATCCCATTCGAAACGTTATATTCTACGGCGATACAACCGAGTATATCCGCCTTACAAATTCGCTTGAACAGCTTGATATTGCAACAAGCCTCCTCGGCGTTCCGAACAATGTCGGCGGATATGAAAACTTCGAGTTCCAGGCTTACGCAAACGCTATCGGCGCAATGCTCAAGAGCAACGAGTCCGAGAGAATTAATCTTCTTGAGGTCGATGCCGCTTCGGGACGTTCCGCGGCGGGCGCTTCGTTCTTCGTAACGGTTGCGGTTGCGGCAATTGTTTCGGCTGCGCTCTGCGCCGGAGTAACCCTTGGCGCAAATATCATCAAGAGCCAGTATCAGGCGGACACCGCCGAAATACAGGAATGGCTTGACAGCCCCGAAACGGCGCAGAGAACCGCCGCCGTTGACGCTATGCAGGCTAAAATCAACAAGGTGAACGACTTTAAGGACGGCGTTCAGACCGCCAAGGATATATTTGATACCCAGCCTATAATTACCTCGCAGGTTGTTAAGGATCTTGAAAGCAACTTCAGCGGCGAAAAGGCGGAAATTTTGTCCTATACCTTCTCCGAGGGCGAAATCAGCCTTTCATGTAAGGCAACCGACAATAATGCGCCTTCAAACGTTGTCGCTAACTTCATTGAACAGGATATTTTTGATAACGTTACATATACGGGCTTCTCTTACAGAGAGGACGAGAACGGTTCGGATTCATACACCTTTACCATTAACCTTGAAATAAGGGTACCCGCCGTTGAAGAGGACGAAGAGTCCGTTGAAGAGGGGGTTGAATAATTTATGAAGCTTTCATACAGAGATAAGGTAATTTTTATTTGCGCAATTGTTATTGTAATTCTTGTAGCGGGATTTTTCCTCTTTATTAAGCCCGCATTTGAGGATATGAACTCGGCAAAATCCGCTCTTGAATCGAAGCAGTCGGAACAGGCTGACGTTCAGTCGAAAATAGATACCCTCCCCCAGCTTGTTGAAACGCTTAAATCAACGGCGAGCGAGGTTGAGGAAATCCAGTCGTACTTCCTTACGGAGCAGGATCCTTACCTTAACGAGCAGTTTGTTCACGAAATCCTCGATGGAGATAGGGTAACAGTCCTCGGAATGGAAACGAGATATACAAGCGCATCTCCGTTCACCGAGTACGTTGTAACTCCGTCAAATGTTGTTTCATATGACCTGCTTATTGACGGCGACCTTTACGAAGAGCTTCCGCAGGAGGTTTATGACAATTATAACGGCGTAAGATATTCGACAGGTTCGAGCATTACCATCGGCGTAACAACGATGACGGTTAATTACCGTGATTCCATTGACCTTAAAAACGTCCTTGCGTTTGCCGATACAATTTCCGAATACGGAAAGACAATGCAGATTACCTCCCTTACAAAAGCGGAGGAAAAGGATAATTCAACAGGCGAGGAGGATGGCTCGCTTGAGCTTAAGCTTTATTCCATCTATCCCCTTAACATTGAAAGGGTTATGGAGGAATCCGATACTGTTGAAATTGTCGATGTTCAGGAAACAGATGAAGAGGCTGCAGAATAATTAAGGCAATTTTGCCGAATGAGGCCGATGAAGCGAGCAAATAACTTCATCGGCTGAAACGGCAATTAAAGATAACATAAAAAAGCTGCCGAAGATATATTAAAAGAGAATGATCCGATTTGTATCGGGGCTTTAAATTTTACAGAAAGGGTGGTTTGCAAATGGCAAAAAACAAAAGCGCGCGAAACGGCGGAAAACTGAGCGGCGCTGTTCTTATCATGGTTGTAACCGTAATGTTCGTCCTGATAATAATGCTACTTGCTACGCTTACCGTTGTTTCAACGGCTCAGAACAGGTATTACACCAAGTATGAGGAAAACCAGGCTTACTACACAGCTCGGTCTGCGTTAGATGTTTTCACGCAGAAAATGCTTAATGACAGCGACCACGAAGCGTATAATGACAGTGGCACTGTAAGAACCTATAAGTACACGGATGAGGACGGAAACGATTCATCCGCTGTAAATATGACCCAGGGCCTTGCGCTGGAGCTTGAAATGTATAAAATAAAGGCGCAGAATGATGCGGGTCTTGCTTCAAATTTTGAAAAGACCGATAATATCTTTGACCCGAGCCATGCTTCAACAAAAGCAAGTGATAACATTTATTGTACAGATCTTGACTGTGATGAAATAAAATATGATATTACATTTCCAAGCGTTTCTGACGGCACAGACGATTACGGCAGATTTGTTGATGAAGATCAGGACGCAACAATTACTGTGGAAATACTTGAACGGCATTACAACTTTGGCGGTGAGAATGCCGCTGTTTTTGAAGCGATGTCCGATGCTGATTTAAAGATGCTTTCAAACGGAAGCATTATTGTTGGCGGCGTTTCATATTCAAAAAATGACCTTAAAGAGGCTATCCGCTTAGGCGAAAGAACAAAGGATAAAATGCGCCTTAAAATAACCGCTACCGTTTACTTTATGGATACCGAAGGAACAGCGGTTTTGCTTTATGACACCGATGAAGCTGACCCCGTCCTCGCTTCAAAGGCTATTATATCGTTGGGAACAGCAACAAGCGGCGACAGCTTTATTCCTGTCGGCGGAACCAGTACGCTTGACGGCGATCTTTCAACGACTAACTCATCCCTTTTTGTCGGTGATATGTATGTTTCCAACAACCTTACAATGGTTGCGGGCGCAAAGGTATATTATTTCTCCGATACCGTGCATACGGTTCTCGGAAATATGACATTTGAGAACGGACATAATGCAAGTTATTATGAAAGCGGCGGTTCTGTACTCTATGTCGGAGGAACTGTTACTGTCGGAGGAACTGCGGTAACGTTTGGCTCGCCTTCACATAAAACAAACCTTATTGTAAATGAATTTACAGGTTCGGATGCGAACTGGTTCGGCGGTTCGTTATATGGAAATATGTATGTAAATACTCTTAATATCACAAATGGAGTTTATACAAATGCGGATGCAAATATTTATGCCAATGTTATATGTGACAGCAACGCAGAGCCTATAGATAGCGATAGCGATGGAATTAATGATACATTGAATTTCAGCTACACCAACCTTTCGCGAGTTAATATAGCGAAGGCGAAGGTTTATGATAAAAACGGAACGGAGTACACAATAGCGGGAATCGGTATTCTCACCGACTCGTTGGGCAATTCCTATAACACGAATCTTACAGGATATTCGACAAACGCTTATGAAGTGAAAATGTCCTATAGTGACCCCTCTTATTATTCTCTCACAAGCGAGTACAAAAAGACATTCACAATGCCTGTTGCGCTTGCGGGAACAACCTCCGAAACAACTGTCGAAATTCCCACAGCAAGAACAGTTTATAAGGAAATATTTGAGGAAACCGCATTTGTGGATCAAACGCCGGATCAGGGTCAGAACGGCAGCATCGACACAACAGTTACGGAATATCCAACCCCTACTGTTACCCCGGATTACACGCAAACATCTATTACGGTTTATTATAGTGAATATTGGTATGAAACAATTACCGCATCCGCTGTAGCGCAGGCAAACAGCAGCAACAGTGCGTATATAGATGCGCTCATTAACGGTATGGACGATGCAACCAAAATCCTTTACTACGGCGAGGGTGCGCAATATTGGAGCAGTGATTATAATAATGATAAAAACTGGGCTACCACTATTTACAATAACGCAGTAGCAGCAGCAAAGGCGAGTGACCCCACATATCAGGCAGCTCTTCAGAATTATTGGAGTACATACATTGACGGCGCGGAAAAAGCCGGTATTACGGATGAAACTCTCTACATATACTCCAATGAAATTAATGTTGAAACCAATGACGGTTCAACATCCATTCCCGATGAGGTATGGAGCTTGGCAGGTACAAATAAATATATCAACACAAGCGGATATATTCGTCCTAACAACAATTACGGAACGGTTATTATTGACGCTACCGCCGGTGATATTGACATTCAGCTCGGATGCACAACCGATACGGCGTCAACGCTTACATTCTTCGGAACATTTATTGTTTACGGAAGCAATGAGGTAAGATTCTTCCTCCCCTGCTCAACCTCGGATGAGAAGGTATATAACCTTGGAAACACGGGATACCAATTCCAATTGTGGACATATGACCTCTATAAGGAGTGGAAGAGCGGTACACATACCCTTGAGCTTGGAACAGAGGCAAGAACGGGAAAGACACTTACAGCTTCACCCGCTATACATATGTATGCCGCAAATACTGTAACCAAAATAAATATGTACAACAATTGCTTCGCATCAGCCCATATCTATGCGCCGTTCTCAACGTTCTACGCAGAAAACCATGGAATGACCTTTACAACGTACTATAACGGCGAGTCTGCTGATAATGAGGGTGGAAATGTCGGCGAATATGTGGTTGTAGGTTCAATCATATGCGGCGAGTATGAGTGTTCGTCCGCAAAGCCTTGCGTTGCTTACATTGGCGACAGCTCAACGAATTACCAGTATGGCGACCCGCAGTTCAATTGGGATGCATACCAGTACATGAGAAACTAAGGAGGTAATGACAATGAAAAGTAAATTCAAAGGCTTTACCCTTGTTGAGTGCCTTGTGGCGCTCGCTATCCTTGGTATAGGCGCGTTGGTTATGGCTGAGATTTATGCGAATGTAAACAGGATAAACCTTGATAATCATCTTGTAAACACAAGCCTTTCCCAGCAGATGAAATATGTTGAGAAATATACCGACTCGGAAACCGTAAAAATAGTGTACGGTACAACCGAATCGGGTAAAAAGCCCGCGCACAAGCTTTCGGGAACAAGCAATAATAATTATATAACAATTAAAAGCAATTACCAATCAAGCAGCTACAGCAGCGCTATTACATTCAATGACACCGATACATACAGCTATGCCGTTAATATTTACGTTCTCCTCAGCCGTGATTCGGATGACTTGGATTCGGACGATGCAGGTTATTCGGGCGAAAGCGAGGACAAATACAACTTGAGATACCGCTATATGCAGGGCTATTCAAGCTAAGGGGGCGAAATGATGAAGAAAATCAAAGGCTTTACCCTTGTTGAGCTTATCGTTGTAATGGCGATTATGACAATTATTATGGCTGCGCTTATGCATTTTATGTCGCCTATACGTGATACCTACGTTGATTCAACCCTGTATGAATCACAGAGGACTACCCAAAGCGGAATCGGTCAGTATCTGTGCGAATCGGTAAGGTATGCTACGAATTTGGGTATTTACGGAAATTCCGATTCCTCCGTAAGTAATTCGGTCGATGCGGCAAAGCTGTTCCTTGAGGAGGTTACGGGAACGCCCTACGTTTCCATGTCAGCCGAGGAAAAGGAGCTTGAAAACAGGCTCCAGATTATAACTATCGACCAAAGCACAAGCTATTCATTCGGAAACGAAACATATACGGGAAGAATTATAAGGCGTAAGGTTGCGGATGAATCGGGCGCAACAGCTCAAACCGTTAACGCAAATGACGAAAAGGCGGACACCACTACGGGACGTCTTGCGCTTGGCTCGGCATACTACGGTTCCTCCGATTATACAATTACGGTTGTACCCGACACGGGCAACAATACGCTCACATTTACGATTACAAGCGCACCCTATTCTTCCTTGAAAGCAAACACTGTTGCCGTTTCAACGGAGAGCAGCGTTTCATTGAAGAACCTCGGAATAACGGGACATATATACGATACGTCCCATTACAGCGATTCATCCCCAAACAGCAAAATTTACATTGTATTCCTTCTTCCGATAGAGTAAATCAGCAAAAATATTAGGGTGTGTACCCCGAAAAGGCACACACCCTAATAAAATCACTTGATTTGCTTAAATAACGGGCACGGTGGTAACTGCGGAGATATACCAATCGAAAATTTCCGTTCCGTAGTATGCCGCAACCCCAAGTCCAATCGCAAGGCAAGGGCCGAACGCAAAGGCGCTGCTCGATTCATCCTCCTTTTTGGAGCTTTTGAGCTTTATTACAAGCGCGGCTGCCGCCCCAATGACAATTGCTATAAAAAGCGCAACCACTGCGGCTTTCCAGCCAAGCATCAGGCCGCCCGCAGCCATGAAAATTACATCGCCCATGCCAAACCCGAACACGGGGCCGTTTTCCTTGATTGACAGGAGCGTTTCATCAAGGACTTTAGTCAGCTTTTCACGCTCCTTATCGCTGAGTTTCTCCTTTTTTAGGCGCTTTTTAAGCTTTCGAACAGTCTTGTGATCCTCGCTGATGAACAGTATGTAGAAAAGCGGGGTTATAACAAAGCCTATAACAAGAAGCGGCACGCTTACGCTGAACATACCGACTAAACCATCGGTGATTGAAAGGCTGTTGCCCCTAAGCGCCGTTGGGAAAAGCACCGAAAGAACCCTTGTCGCAAAGGCTAGTACACCGAGATAGACCAACACGCAGACGGACATCTCCTGCGTATCGAAATCCTCGAAGCCGATTACGATTACCCCCGCAAGAAACAGGCACAGCAGAGCAGGGTAAATAAGACCATCGGCGATGAAATCATACCGCAGATACATAAGAACAAACAAAACCCCCGTTAACCCCTCAACGACCGAGTATCTCGGCGAAATGGGAGCTTTGCAGGCACGGCATTTTCCCCCGAGGATAAGCCAGCTGAAAAGCGGAATAAGGTCGTAACGCTTTATTTCCGTGCCGCAGGTCATGCAGTGTGAATTCCTTTTTGTAAGCGATTCCCCCGCAGGAAGCCGAAGAATGCACACATTGAGGAAGCTTCCGATTGTTATTCCGAAGAGGAATACCATAACACAAACGCCCGCATAAAATAATTGTTCGCCCGCAACGGCAAATGCGATATTCATATGAAAATCTCCTTTATGTTGAAAATTTGATATTATTATCTTAACATAAATTTTGTATAATTACAATAGCTTTACAGTCAGATTTCTGTGCCGTGAGCAGAAATATTGCATAAAATCTTTATTCACGGAGAAACGAGGCAGCCATTTATGAAAAATATTCCAATCGGTCAGTACATGGTTAATGAGGGGATCATTACCGAACAACAGCTCCAGCACGTTCTTGATGTTAAGAAGGAGGAGAACACCCCGGGAAAGTATTTCGGCGATTACGTTATCGAGCTTGGCTATGTTACGGATATTCAGTTCGGGCAGGTGCTTGCGAAAAAGCTGAGCGTTCCCTTTGTTGATCTTAACGACCCCGATGTTCACATCGATATTGAATCGGTTAAGAAAATTCCCGAATCCCTTGCGAAAAAGCATACGATTATCGCCATAAAAACAACGGGAAAAAGGCTTACGGTCGCCTCACATGACCCCGTAAACTTCTATATTTTCGAAGATATTAAGGTTACAACGGGAATGGACGTTGTTCCTGTCCTTGCGACAAAGGAAGCCATTGTTAAGGCTATCGGCAAGAATTATTCCATGCAGAACACGGCGGGTATCCTTGACAGCGTTGAAAACCAGTTCACGGACGAAGACCTTAACGCAATTGACGCTGAATCGGCGGATAGAATTGACAATGCCCCGATTGTAAAGCTCGCAACAACAATTGTTGAAAACTCATTCCGTGCGGATGCAACCGATATTCATATCGAGCCGTTCAAAACCTTTACACGAATCAGAATCCGTGTAAACGGAGATTTAATCGAGCTTATGAACGTGTCAAACGTTGTCCATAATGCGCTTGTTACCCGTCTTAAAATTATAAGCGGCATGAACATTGCTGAAAAGCGTGTCCCTCAGGACGGACGTTTTTCACAGGTTGTTGACGGAACAACGCTTGATGTCCGTGTGTCAAACCTTCCTATGGTTAACGGAGAAAAGGTCGTTATACGTATCCTTTCAACGGGAAACGTTGCGCTTCGTAAGATTACCGACCTCGGTATGACCGATTACAACTACGAAAGATTTTCAAAGCTTATTAAGGTTCCGCAGGGGGTTTTGCTTGTAACAGGCCCTACAGGTTCAGGTAAAACAACAACGCTTTATGCGGCGCTCGGCGAGCTTGCAAAGCCGAATGTTAACGTAGTTACGGTTGAGGACCCTGTCGAAAAGGATATTGAGGGAATTAATCAGTGTCAGGTTAACGCAAAAGCGGGCATGACGTTCGCCGCCGCCCTTCGTTCAATCCTCCGTCAGGACCCCGACATCGTAATGATCGGTGAAATGCGTGACCAGGAAACAGCCGAAATCGCTATAAGAGCTGCTATCACCGGTCATATGGTTCTTTCAACGCTTCATACAAACGACTCCGCATCAACAGTTACCCGTCTTGTAGATATGGGAGTTGCACCGTATATGGTTGCGACCTCGCTTATCGGCATCGTTGCGCAGCGACTTGTTAAGAAAATCTGCCATGAATGCCGTACGCCGAGAATGTCAACGCCCGAGGAAAACGAGCTTATGGGCGTTGAGCAGTCCGTTACGATTTACGATGCCTGCGGCTGTCCAAAATGCAATAACACGGGCTATACGGGCCGTACCGCTATTCATGAGGTTCTCACCTGCACAACCGAGATGAGCAGCCTTATCGCAAACGGAGGAAAAACCGACGCAATCGCAGCCCTTGCCGCAAAACAGGGAACAAAGCTTCTTCGAGATAACGTTGCGGAGCTTGTTCTTGCGGGAAATACCACTATGGATGAACTTGTAAGAGTTACATACGCAGTATAAAATTTTATTTTGGAAAGGAAAGCTTACACTATGGATACAGAAAACAGACAGGAAAAGATTGTTATAAGCATTGATAAAATTCTCGATGAGGCTCGTGTCCTCGACTGCTCCGATGTGCATTTTACAACGAAAATTTCCCCTGTTGTAAGACTTCACGGCTCGCTCCGCAAGCTCAGCTCCTACCCCGAAATGACCGAGGGAGCAATCATGAAAATTGTTGAGCAGATGACAAGCGGAAGAAACCTCGAAAACATTAAGAATAAGGTCGATACCGACTTTTCCTACGTTACAAGAAGAGGCTACCGCCACAGAGTTAACGTTTACCACCAAAAGGGCAATACCGCCATTTCAATCCGACTTCTGAGGAATGATATTCCCTCCTTTGCCGACCTTGATTTGCCGCCCATTCTCGGCGAATTTGCAATGCGCCCCCGTGGACTTATACTTGTAACGGGACCCACGGGTTCAGGTAAATCAACAACCCTTGCAGCTATGATTGACTTTGTAAACTGCAACCGTTCAGCGCATATTATTACCGTTGAGGACCCTATCGAGTATGTTCATGAGCATAAGCGCTGCATGATAAATCAGCGTGAAATCGGCGACGACGTTGAAAGCTTTGCGATGTCGCTTCGTGCGGCTCTCCGTGAAGACCCGGACGTTATCCTCGTCGGAGAAATGAGAGATTTTGAAACAATCAATGCGGCGGTAACAGCAGCCGAAACGGGACACCTTGTTATGTCAACGCTTCATACAACCTGCGCCGCCGATACAATAAACCGTATCATAGACGTTTTCCCTGCGCATCAGCAGAACCAGATTCGTTCTCAGCTTGCAACGGTTCTTGTAGGAATTATCGCCCAGACCCTTATTCCGAAAGCGGACGGTTCGGGACGTATAGCTGCGCTTGAAATCCTCAACGCAACCGACTCCGTTAAGGCAATGGTTCGTGATAATAAGGTTCACCTTATCCAAACGGCAATCCAAACGGGCAAAAAGGACGGAATGGTCTGCCTTGACCAGGAGCTTGCCCGACTTGTTAAGGAGGGCGTTATTACAGATATGGCTGCCCGTGAAAAGAGCCTTGACCTTGCGGAATATGAGCGTTACCTTAAGGGTGCGGGCGGAAGCGTTGCCGCAAGCAAGTATTAAGATTCGGCAAACCGATTTGTGCAATTTCACGAATAAAATTTTTTCCCCCGATTCACGGAAACGACAAAACGTGACTTTGCACAAATTTTCGGAATTTTTCAAAAAAATTATGTTATTTTTGAACCTGATATTTATTAAACGATTAAGTTTGTACACACTTTAGTCAAAATGTCAAAAAATCCTTGCCATATTAGTGAGAAGATCCAAATTCACAAAATTAGTGAGAAAATATTCATTTTTCTATTGACAAAGCAAAGTGGATGTAATATAATATAATCAGTAAGGGAAAACCTACATTGTTAAACCTTCGGTAAAAATGTCGGGTAATACTTATTAGGAGGAAGAGCCAATGAATTCAGAAAAAAGACCCTCCGCATTCGTAAAGGTTAAGGGCTTTACCTTGATTGAGCTTTTGATAGTTATCGCTATTATTGCGATTCTGTCGGGAATCTCATCCGTTTTTATTCAGGGGCTTGTCAGGGATGCAAGGCTTGAAACCGCAAATAATAAAGCGCAGCAGGTTTATGCCGCCGTTCAGAATATGCTTATTGAGTTTGAAATAAATCAGGATTATTCGCCGATTGACGCGGATGTCCTTGACGGGGGTTCCGCCTCCACCACCGCCGATTATGTGAATCTTAGCTTTGAAATCAAGGACGGCGTAATGAAAGGCGACGACGTAACCGTTCAAAATGTCAATAAGAGCAAGAGCTATACATATTCGTCATCGTGCGTTTTCCCGTCAGCTTCATCGCCCGCAAACGATGAGGAAAGGGCGTTCCAGAAGCTTGCGAAGTACTTGAGCGATAACCTTGCCGATAATTTTACGGGATATGCCTACGTCGGAATCGATATGACGAACTGGGTTGTCGATACGGTTATGTTCAGCGAGAATGTTGATTCCCTCAAGGGAAATGAAGCCGATTTTGCCGATGTGTATGGGAAAAGTATTACGTTGGGAACAGGCTCAGCAAGTGTGGTTGACGTCTATGGCTGCGGCGATACCTTTGAACAGAAAAGCTGGTACAAGGGCGATGACGGAAAAACCAATGCCGCAGGTGTTGTCGTTGGTTATTATCCCATGATAAATGACGTTGATGAAAACCATACAACATATATTTAATTTAGGAAAAGTGTGTTCGCACTTTTTATAGAAAAATATTTTTTTATTGAAAAAGGAGGAATTTCCAATGAGAAATTCAAAGATGAAGGGTTTTACCCTTATTGAACTTATTGTAGTTATTGCAATCATCGGTATTCTTGCTGCAATCCTCGTACCTTCAATGCTCGGTTACGTTAGAAACGCAAGAATTTCATCCGCAAACTCGGGCGCTAAGCAGGTTCACACAGCTTGTTCTTCTGCTCTTACACAGCTCGGTATTGCTAACTGGAAGTGGTCTGACTCTTCAACAGAGGGCGTTATGACATACGAAAGCGGCAATAACACAAGCGGCGTACTCGGCATTGGCTGGAGCGGCGTTAGCAAGACACCTTCCGATTCCGATGTAGACATTGCTGCATACCTCGGCGAAGATTTCGATGATTACTTTATTGCTATCTTCAACCCCGGTACATATTCTGTATCAGTTGCAGGTTATGCTAATACAGCTGAAGGTTGGGGAGTTATCAAGAGTGCTGCAACAGCTACCGATCTTACAGATATCACAGAGGGCGATCAGAAGTCCGATGCTAAGGAAGGCAACATCTACGGCATTTATCCTGCTCCTTCCCTCAGCACTTCTTCAACCTGATTTGATTAAGATTAGCGCAATAATTTAAAATTAAAACAGCGGAGGAATTTCTTCCGCTGTTTTTTTAGAAAAAAATCTGCGGGCATACTGCGCCGAGGGAATAATGATGAACGAAAATAAATCAAGGCTTAAATATATAATAATTTCCGCCGTTGCGATAATCGCAGCCGTGGCTGTTATGCTTCTGCTTATTCCGATTGAAAGGGAACGTGAGCTTGCGGAGGAATACGGCGTTCTTTACGAAAATTCCAAAACCGATGAAAAATCCGCATATATCTTTGAGCATATAGATGAAATCCCCGAAGATATACTTTGGTATTATTATTCCGATTACGATCGATATGTTGATTTTGTATGCGGCTATCCCGAACATAAAAATGATTATGAAAATATGTCCTTTACTGAGGAGGAGCTTAATTCCGAAACGGTTCCCGCACTCTATATGAATGATTTTAGGTGGGGTTATGAGAAAATTGGCGGCGCATATGTGTTTTCAAGCGGCTGTATGGCTGTTTCAATAACTATGGCGAACCTTGCGTTAAGGCATAACGGAGATATTGACCCTGTAAAGGTTTTTGAAGCGGCAGTTGAAATGGACGGATTTGGAACATTTGGCGGAATTGACAATGAAATTGTTCCGCAGCTTCTTGAAAATCTCGGCTTTGAATATGTAATTCATGATTACAGCCCCGATTCGGAGGAAAGCGGTGAAGCGGATATAAATGCCGTTATAAATGCACTTGAAAATGGGTCGGTTGTTATGGCGGGAACGCATGGCGAAACGTTCGGCAGTCATGCCCTTATTATAAGAAGCGTTGACGAGAACGGAACGATGCTTATAAACGACCCCGCTAACCCGAAGAAAACAGACGCCGTATGGGATTTTTATGAGCTGCAGCCCGAAATTTACTTTATATGGGAGCTTAGTTGAATTTACAAATGGGGTGACTTTTTATGAGAAGAAAGGCAAAGGGGTTTACTCTTATCGAGCTTATTGTTGTTATTGCAATTATAGGTATTCTTGCGGCGATGCTTGTTCCGTCTATGCTTGCCTATGCCAAAAATGCCAGAATTACGCAGTATAACTCAAATGCAAGAAGCGTTTATGAGGGGGCGCAGCTCGGCATAACGGATGTCATTATAGCGCAGGGCACGGTTCTTCCCGATACGGTCTATATCTGCTCGGCGGAGGGCAGTGGGGTATGCGTTGCCGACGGTTCAGCCGACCGATGCGATATAACGGACTATATCGGCGAGGATTTTGCGGGCTATTTCGGCTTTATGACAGACAGCGGCGGAACAGGCTGTGTTTACGCAATGTGGAGCAATTCCCCACTTACGGCGGCGGAGCTTGGAACGCAGATGACATCGGGCGATGTTAAATCAAGCTTTGACACCGTTCCCATAGGCTGTCACCCGCTTGATGAGTGAACAATCAGTCAAAAAAATTAACCTCCCGACCCAAAGGAACAAAAATCCTTTTTCGGGAGGCTTTTTATTAATCCTACCTGCGGCTGTAGCCGTTTTTCCGTTTGCTTCAATCCACGCTCGGCAATTTCACGGAGTACGCATTGATGCCGATTTCTCTCCGCTCACCGCTTATCTGCCGCTTGAAGTGGGGAGTCCTTGCTGATTTGCTTTAAACTCCTGCTTAAAGCGGAACATTTCAGCGTCCGCCTGTGCGATGGGCTGTTCAATGCTTGTAAAGGCGCCAACATTGCCATAGAATGTGCCAAGGCTTATCGAAAGAGGGAACTCACCGCCGAGATGCTTTTCTTTATCGGTAAGATATGCCCTTATCTCGGACAAAATTTCGTCAATGCGGCTCTGCTCATATTCGCCCGTATCAAGTATAATAAACTCATCTCCGCCTATCCTGAAACATATTCTGTCGCTTCCACTGACGGTGTGAAAAGCCTCACCCGCAGCCTTTATGGCAATATCGCCCTTAATATGGCCGAAATTATCGTTGATATATTTAAGATTATTCAAATCTCCGAGAATAACAAGCAGCTTTTTACCGCCTTTTTTCGCCATATCGAAAATTTCATCGGCGTAAAGGTTAAAGCCATTACGGTTATAAATGCCTGTCATTGTATCGATAACTGCGCTTTCACGCATTTTTCTGTACATTAGCATAAGCCTTCTTTGGCGGCGAAGGCTTTCAAGCGAATTGTTGATGTACCCTGCAAAAATGCGGTAGAGGGAATCGTAGGAGCGGATTTCCCTGCCGTATGAAATAACTGAGTAGCCAAAGCAGCGGTCGTTAAAATGAATCGGCGAAAAGAAATATGTTGTGGGGTAATCACGTTTGTAAAAGATTGCGGGCAGCATTTTCGAAAGCTCAAAGCTGCGGTCGGTGTTAACCCTCACCTCGCCGATTGAGTTGCAATGCTCGATTGCATAATCCATTTGCGGAGTATAGCCCATACGGAGGTAGTTATCCGCTTTTTCACCCTCGTCAATGTTATCCCAATCACGGCATAGGCAAAGGCAGAATGTATCGAACGGCTCAATCTGGTATGTGAACCAATTAAGGTCATACAGATATCGGTTTATTTCATCATCGGAGAGAAGACCCTCGAGCATATTATTGTTGGCGGAGGAAAAGTCCATAGTAAGGTCGTCGTCACGCCAATGGTGCGGATTTGTTACCTCGCTCAGATGAATGCTGCAGCCGCAGCTCTCGCCAACCGATATTTCGACATTGCCGTGGTTTTTTCCCGAATATGGGGTCTTGCTCAGTCGGGAATGTATGTATTCAACCGCCTGTACGCCCGTGTTCTGCGATGGAATTACGGCGGAGGTTATGCAGGGGGAATAATGTATGCCCGCAGGAACAGAGTCATAGCCCGTCACTGCGACATCCTCGGGGATGCGGATTCCCCTTGCCCGAAGCGCCTCGCTTATTCCGATAGCTGTCGTGTCGCTTGCGCAGGCTATCGCCTGAGGTAGGGGACGCTCATCTGCCAAGAGCCGGTCGACAATCGGCTCGCCGCAGGTATACCAGAAATCGCCATAGAAAATCCTGCTTGAATCAATCGGCAGGTTATGCTCAATCATTGCTTCGCAGTAGCCCTCCAAACGCCTTTCTGCGTGTGGGTGTCCCTTTGTTCCCGTAACAAAGGCAATGTCCGTCATTTTATGCTCCTCAATAAGGTGGCTGACAATCTTTTTGACGGGCGTAACATCGTTTGATGCAACGCAGAAGAAGCCGTCCTCCTTAATTTCAACGGAAACGACAGATCCGCTGAACTCCGTTTTTATTTTCTTTATAACCTCCTCTGCGGAATTAAGGAGATTCATTGTATCGGGGACAACGATTACTCCGTCAAGAATATCGAAGTTAATTGCATTGTAAATATTCGCCTCGCCGAACTGCCATTCCTCCGAACCGCCGACCTTAATGAACGTTGAGAACACAAGAACGTCGTAGTCCAGCGCATATGCCCGACTTTCGATACCCTCTATGAGCTTTTTTTGATAATCTCCGTCTGCAAGGGAAAGTATAACTCCAATTATTTTACGTTGCTTTTGCATAAATTCACCTGCTTAAAATCTCTGAATAAACAGTATCTATTATAGCATATTTTTTTCAAGTTGTCACTAGATTTACGAAAAAATTGCAGTCATCTTCGGCGAGGGCTGCAATAAATTTCGGCAAATGTTATTTCTTTTTTCTGCTCATAACAAGGATAGTTGAAAGCACCGCAATTATTACCGCCATAACGACAATTACTACGGTTACGCCTACGCTAAGGCTGCCCGATGATGCGACAATGGTTTCTTCAATAACCTCGGAATCCTCAGCATCATCGGCAATGTCTGCCTCAATGGCATCACTTGATGACATGGCATCATTTGATGCCAACTCGTTAAGGGAAATTGTTTCCTCCGTATCCGTTTCGGCGGGAGCTTCCTCGGGTGTGGGATATTCGCCCGATAAATCCTCCGCCGTTTTTAGGTTGCCGTTCTCCCATGCGGAAAAATCGCTGCCCTCATAAACATGGATGGTTGCGCTTACATTTTGGAATACGCCCGAACCGCTTAATGTCGGGGCGTTCTCGGAGTAAACATAAATATCCGTAAGATTTCCGCAGTCGGAAAATGCGCCGTCGCCTATTGAAGCAACGGATGGGGGGATAATAATTTCCGAAAATCCGCATTTGCTGAACGTATAGGACAGAATTTCGGTTATTCCTGACGGAATGGTGAACTCCGTAATTGATTTGCAGTCGCGGAATGCGCTTTCCCCGATATAGGTTACATTTTCCGTAATCGGAATTTCGGCAAGAGCCTCGCATGATTCAAATGCGCTGTCCCCAATTTCGCTTACCGAGGAGGGCATACTTATTTTCTGCAGCTTTCTGTTCCCCGAAAAAGCGTTTGCGCCTATCTTCACGGTATTTTTAGGCAGGCTTATATATGTAAGCTGATTTCTTGAGGGGAGGGCATTGTCGGGGATTTCGCCGTTTTCCGTATCCGTACCCGCAAGCTCGATGTATTCAAGGTTTGGTATAGCTGTAAGCGCATTCCAGTCCTCGGCGGATATTGTTCCGCTTAAAACGGCTATTTTTGTGATAAAATTATAGTCCGTTCCGTTTGCCGCATCGCTTATCGCATCGGCGAGCTTGCCTGTTTCAAATTCCGCAACGGTAATATCGAAGTCCATCTCCTCCGCATAGCTGCTGAGCGAATACGCAACGGGGAGTGTAATAATTCCGACTGCAAGAGCAATTGCAAGGATGAACATAACCACTCGGAATAAAGGACTGCGTTTTTTTCCTTTATATGCAGACGGCTTGGTCGGTTTTCTATTCTTGTTCGCCATAATTATTTTGTTCCTTTCAAATAATGTCCGCCGTTTTATCAGAGCTTTCTCCCAACCTCGGATGGTTCGGATTCGCCCTTAACGGCAAAACGCCCAGCAATTCGTATATTATCGGGTGTAAAAAGCATAACATCGGTTGTAAGCGGAACCTTTGATTCCTTATATTCCTTTATAATAACCTTTCCGAGCCCCTCAAGTATGTTGTTGGTTATATCCCCAAGGATAAGAAGATTTTCCCTTGAGGGAGCAATTACAAGGAATTTCGAGCCCATATGCTTGTAAACCGCCTTGCGGAAATCGTTGCACATCATGAGGGAAACCGCAAGCTGCTTTGACGGAAGCTCAAATTCCATTGCATTAACTCCATCGCCGATTTCCGATTGCTTTACCTCGGCTTTGCTTAAAAGCTTGCACATATTTCTGTCCGCAACGGAGAAAAGAACCTCTTTCGGAACTGCCCATTGCTTCATAACCCTTTCTTCAAGGTAAAAAAGCTCCATATCGTCCGCCGTATAGACCATTACCTTTTTCATGCCTGTAATAAAGTCGGAGGAAATCATATTTTTTTCAACGTCATTCTCACGAAGAACGACAAAGCGGAGGAAAGCCTGTCCGTTGGTGAATGAAACCATACGGCTCTCCATATCGCAGCGCTTTTCAAGGCTTGCCGTAAATTCTTCAAGCTTTTCCTCGGAACGGCAGGCTTCGTAAGCCTTTCGTGCGTTGTCCGTATCTATTTTAAGCGAAGTGCTGCCATCGGTTATTTCATAGACGCTTCCGTTCCTTTCGGAAACGGAGAAGCTATGGCGTTTCAAAGCGCTTCTAAGCTCGTAATCAAATTTATCCTTGCCGAAAACTCCGTTCAGCTTATCAATCAATCCGTTCAAAGAGCAAAACACCCTCTTTCTGCAAAATATTCATTGGAAAATCACAACTACTATAATTATATCATATTATTTTCAAAAAGTATAGTCCTTTTTGAAAAGCCGAGCATATATTTTATTCATATTGGCGGAAATGCGAAGGGGATGAAAAACAGAAAACGCATCCTGCTTTTCATCCTCTTTTTATCTGCGTTAGGTTGTGCTGCCGAAGCCGCCGTGACGTTCTCCGTCCGCATCATCGTCGTCCGTTATTCCGAATGGAACGAAAATACCTTGAGCGAAGCCCTTTCCCTCCTCGACATCGGCGATGCTGAAATCCTTGCTGTCGTTTGTGAGCTTAATTTTGATGTGCCCCTCGTTATCGGCGTTGAAGTAGTCGCTGTCAATTATTCCGACTGTATTGTCAAGCTGGATTCGGTGCTTAAAGCCAAGCCCGCTTCTCGGGAAAATTTGAAGAACCCAGCCCTCGCTTATTTCCGCGCGAATACCTGTTGGGATAAGGAGGGTTTCATCAGGGTTAAGGGTAATCGAAACGGGCAGAAAGAAGTCATATCCCGCCGAGCCTTTTGTTGCACGCTTCGGGAGCTTTATATGATTGTATATTTCCTCTGCAGCAATGTCGTCGTCCTCGGGGTAAATTTCCTGCCAGTCCGCCATGAACTGCTCCAAGGAAACCTTTGAAAAATGCGCAACTCTGTTTATCGCCATAATAGACAGCTCCTTTTTATTCTATTTCATTATCATCATCATTTGGTTCATCGACACCGCTCATTCCGCCCTCGTAATCGTCAAAATCGGCGGGATTATTTGCGGTTGTTCCCGGTATTGTTTCCATATCGCGAAAAATATGCATCGCAACTCCGCTTATTGTGAAAATTATGCAGGCAGGACCTATGAGAAGCCCCACAAACATTGTCGTAAGATTCCAGAAAATAATTACGCACTCAATCGCAACGATAAAGGCAAGGATAAGCGTTCTTCCGAAATATCTCATACCGAGCTTGAACGAGTTTATAAGGCTGTTTAAAACGGTGTTTTCATATCTTGCAAGAAGCGGGAAGGCATAAATAAGGCTCAGCGTAAAAATATACACCGCAAAAACTCCCAATAGCAAAAACGGGAGAGAATTCTCCGTAAGGGCATTGTAGATTTGGAAATCATAATATGCCGCAAAAAAGCAGATTAATGTAATAAAGCTCATGGGAATGCCCTGCTTCCAATTCGCCTTAAAGGCTTTAACAAATTCGTGCGCAATTCTGCCCTCCCTGTCCTCGGACATTTTAAGGCAGACGGAAAATGCGGCTATGGTGCCGGCTCCCATAGTTACAACGGGCAGGCTGAACAAAAGCCACATAAAGTTGAGCTTCACAATATCCCACAGCCGCTGCATAAATTGATAGAACGGACTGTCTATACTAAAAAGTTTCATTAACGGCAAAACCTCCGTGTAAAAGTTTTACGGGATTTCAACGGATGTGGCAATCTGTGAAACCCCGTAAACAAGAACTTAATTTTTTTAACCCTTTACAGCGCCGAGCATAATGCCCTTTTCAAAGTAACGCTGCATAAACGGGTAAACAAGCATAATAGGAATAATGGTAATCATTGAAATTGTATACTGAATAACCTTTGTGTTCAATGCGCTTGCAAGCGCCGTGCTGTCGGAGCTGCTGGTTGCGCCGTTCATCATAGCGCTTAGGTTGGAGGATTGGTTGAGGTAAACATAAAGCCTGTGCTGGAGAGTGTAAAGCTCGGGCGAATTGGAGTTGTAGATAAGTGAATCCTGGAACGAGTTCCAATGTCCGACTGCGCCGAAAATCGCAATTGTCGCAAGGATAGGCTTGCTCAGCGGCCATATGATCTTATAGAAAATCGTCCAGTAGCCCGCGCCGTCAATAAATGCGCTTTCCTCAATTTCTCCGGGGATAGATTCAACGTAGGTTTTAACGAGGATAATATTGTACGGTGAAACTATAGCGGGGATAATGTAAACGAGGAATGTATTGGTAAGGCCAAGCATTGACAAATTGAGGTATGTAGGAATAAGTCCTGCGTTAAAGTACATTGTAATAACGAGGAAGCGATACCAAAATTTTCTGTGCCACATTTCCTGCTTTGTCATAAGATAGCCCGCAAGAGCGGATGCGAAAACCATCAATACAGTTCCGAGGACGGTTCTTAAAATTGTAATAAAGAACGAGTTCCACAGGTCGTTAACGTTGCTCATTGCAATGTAGTTCGAGATTGTAAGCTCATGGGGAATAAATGTAATTGCGCCCTTTCTTACAAGGTCGTTTGAAGAAATTGTGTTGATGAAAATATAATAGAACGGGAAAATACAGCTTAATGTGAAAAGAGAGAAGAACAGATAGTTCAGAATGTTGAAGACAATATCGCCCGGTGTAAGCTTAATGTGCGATGTGGTGTCCTTGAAACGTTTATCTTCCTTTTTTGCTTCGTGCTTTTCCTTTAAAGTCATTAGGAACGCCCCCTTATACAATGCTTTCGCCGCGAATAAGCTTTGATATGCCGTTTGCGGAGAAGAGAAGAATTACGCTTATTACCGATTTAATCATACCGATAACGGTTGACATAGGAATAAGTCCGCTGCCGATACCGAGGTTGTAAACATAAAGGTCAAGAACCTCGATGTAGTCCTTGTTAACGGCGTTGGAGAATACAAGGTACTGGTCCATACCGTTTGAAAGGATGTTTGCAATTGACATAAGGAGAAGAACCATATATGTAGGGATAAGCTCCGGAACCGTAATGTACCACATTTTTTGGAAACGTCCCGCGCCGTCAACCGTTGCCGCTTCATAAAGCTGCTGGTCTATGCCCGTGATTGAAGCGATGTAGATAATTGCGCTCCAGCCGAGGCCCTTCCATGTGCCCCACGCAAGCATTTTGAGCCACATATGCGATGAGCTTAGGAGGTAGTTCGTTGTTGTTGTGTGACCTATGGCAGTAAGGAATGTGTTAACAAAGCCGTCCGTTGAGAAGATTGCAAGAGCGATGGCGTAAACAAGAACCCAGCTTATGAAGTTAGGAATTGTTGTAAACGTCTGAACGACTCTTCTGAAATGCGTGTTCCTGATTTCCGCAAGGAATATAGCGAAAACCATAGGAACCCAGCTTGTAAGGATTCCGAGTCCGCTCATTGCAAGCGTATTTTTTATAACACGTACAATATCCTTCTTTGTTGCGGCGTTTTGGAAGAGCGATGTAAACCACTTAAAGCCGACAAATTTATCCATCGAAAGGGTTTCGCCCGATTTATAGTCAAAGAACGCATATCTCCAGCCGAAAAGCGGCAGATAGCAGAAAACAAAGGCAAGAACGAGAATCGGAAGCATCATAAGGAAAAGCCTGAATTTCGGCTGCATTTCATATGGCGTACCCTTTTCCGCCGGCGGAAGAGTAAAAATAACCGCAATTGAAAGAATGAGAACGGCCGCCGCAATAACAATGTAAACCCAAAACATTGTCGGGAAGTAAGGGTCAACCTTTTCAATTCTCTCCGAATCCTGGAGCATAACATAGGAACGGTAGATGCCGAAGAGCGAGCAAAGCTCAATGACTGCGCCTATGCAGGCTGTAAGAGAACCCGCCTTTTTCAGCTTCCTGTTTCCGAGCGACATACAGCCGCCGACAATAAGCACAACAACCGCCAAAACTATAATAAGGCAGGATACGTTAAGGAGCTTAAATGCGGATTCGGGAACCCAACCCCTTTGGAATGAACGCTTCAAATTACTTACAAGCGAGGAATAGGAAACGCCGCAGGTAAAAAGGGAAAGGTTTTTGTTGATCTGGTCGGTTATTTTTGCGGGGTTAAATACAGGGAAGAACAGCATAATAACGTTTACAATCGTAAAAATTCTTATGACCCAGTAAAATTTATCCGCAGCTTTCTCACGAGGAGATCTTGTGTCGATGTCCTTTTTTCTGATTTGAACATCGCCTGACCTTGGGGTGGCAAAATCAGCCATTTTAATTACACCTCCGAATAAAATGCTCTGAGAACGGAATCCGAGCTTTAGGTTCTGCCTTGGGTTGATTATTTTATGAAATTGTGTTATAATGTTTTGTATCATAATCAAATTTCGGCACTGTATATATTTTAACAAAAAGTATTCCTTTTGTCAAGGGATTTTTATGCAAATTAATCTATTTATTAAACGTCTATCGTGGGAAAAATAAAGAAAGCAAGGGTAATGAGTTTATTATGACTAAAAAAGAAAGGGCGATTCTTGCCGTAACGGGGCTTGAACGGATTTATCCCGAAGCAGTATGTTCTCTTACATATAACGAGCCGTATGAGCTTATTATTGCCGGAAGGCTTTCCGCCCAATGCACCGATGCAAGGGTGAACATTGTAACAAAGGAGCTTTTTGCGAGGTATACTACCCTGAAATCCTTTGCCGATGCGGATGAAGCCGATATTGCCGAGATAATTAAGCCGTGCGGTCTGTACAAAACCAAGGCGAGGAGCATTGTGCTTATGGCGCATAGGCTTTATTACGAAATGGGCGGGGTTATCCCGAAAACCGTTGAGGAGCTTACAACCCTTTCGGGAATAGGGAGGAAAACAGCCAACCTTATTATGGGGGATGTTCACCATCTCCCCGCAATCGTCACGGATACTCACTGCATAAGAATCTGCGGAAGGCTGGGCCTTACAAAGGAAACCTCCCCCGAAAGGGTCGAACGGGATCTGCTTAAAATTATTCCGCCCGAAAAAAGCTCCGATTTCTGCCATAGGCTTGTGCTTTTCGGCAGGGACTTCTGCACGGCGAGGAATCCCAAATGCGAAGAATGTCCGCTTAGGGCTTTTCTTAACACGGACGGAAGAAAATACAGCTGCGTTATGCGTAAAAAACAATAAAGGTCTGTTATTCAAATGGATAAAATTGATGTTCTTAAACAATATTTCGGTCATACCTCATTCAGAAGCGGTCAAAATGAAATTATAGATAATATTTTAAGCGGCAGGGATGTGCTCGGGATAATGCCTACGGGGGCGGGAAAGTCCGTGTGCTATCAGGTCCCCGCAATGCTTCTTGACGGAATAACCATAGTAATTTCTCCGCTTATCTCGCTTATGAAGGACCAGGTCGGCGCATTGGTTCAGTCGGGCGTGCCTGCGGCGTTTATTAATAGCTCCCTTACATATCCGCAGTACCTCGAAGTGTTCAGACGCGCGGAAAGGGGCGCCTACAGGATTATTTATGTTGCCCCCGAACGTCTTGTTACGGAGGAATTTATCTCCTTTGCGGAGAGAAATAAAATTGCTATGGTAACCGTTGACGAGGCGCACTGCGTGTCGCAGTGGGGACAGGATTTCCGCCCAAGCTACCTTAAAATAACCGAGTTTATCGCCCGCCTTTCCTATCGACCCATTGTAAGCGCGTTTACCGCAACAGCCACCGACGAGGTTAAGGCTGATATTGAAAAAATTCTCGGGCTTAAAAACCCCTTTGCAATAACAACCGGCTTTGATAGGGAGAATCTTTATTTTGAGGTTCGCCGTCCAACCAAAAAGCTCGACGCTCTTATTGAAATTCTTAACGAAAACAAGGATAAATGCTGCATTGTCTACTGCTCAACAAGAAGAAATGTCGAAGGGGTTTGCGATGAGCTTAACGAAAGGGGCTTTTCTGCGGCAAGGTACCATGCGGGACTTTCCGATGAGGAACGCCGCATAAATCAGGACGATTTCCTTTATGACCGCAAAAGCATTATGGTTGCGACAAACGCATTCGGAATGGGTATCGATAAATCCAATGTTTCGCTTGTTGTTCATTTCAATATGCCCAAAAATATTGAAAGCTACTATCAGGAGGCAGGACGTGCGGGACGTGACGGCGAACCTGCGGCATGTATACTTCTCTACAGCGGACAGGATTATAACACCAATAAATTCCTTATCGAAAATTCGGGCGAGGAAAACGAACAGCTTGACCCTAGGCTTAAAGCGGAGCTTAGACGGCGTGACCTCGACCGCTTGAATCTTATGACCTTTTACAGCACGACAAACGACTGCCTTCGGGGATATATACTCAAATATTTCGGAGAAAAGCCGCCTGTGTTCTGCGGACACTGTTCAAATTGCCTTATGGGCTTCGAAAATGCGGATATAACAACGGAGGCGCAGAAGATTATTTCCTGCGTCTGCAGGGTTTACAATAAAAGCGGGCGATACATAGGGAAAGCCCTTACGGCGGATATCCTCCACGGTTCAAAGTCGGATAAGGTTACACGCATGGGATACGATACATTGACGACATACGGAATAATGTCCGATACGCCCATGCATAGGATAAGAACGATAATGGATTTCCTTGTTGAGAAGAATTATCTTGCGGTTTCCTTGGGCGAATATCCCGTTTTGACCGTTACCCCGCTTGGGGCGGCGGCTGTTAGGGACAGGCAGAAAATCGAGATGAAGCTCCCCAAGGAGAAAAAGGCTAATCCGCGGAAGGATAAGAAGTATACAGTTTCAGTCGATATGGATACGGATGCTGCGCTTCTTGATTTGCTTAAGGAGCTTCGCAAAAAAATTGCCGCAGAGGAAAATGTCCCCGCATATATTATTTTTACGGATGCGTCCCTGCGTGATATGTGCAAAAAGCTGCCTGCCAATAGGTCGGAATTTCTTGAGGTTTCGGGCGTTGGGCGAAAAAAATGCGAGCTTTACGGCGAAGCGTTCCTAAAGGCAATCAAGGATTATTCCGAAAAGGCGCGCGGTAAAAAGCCATGGAGCGAAGCCGAGGATGAAAGGCTTCGTAATGATTACAAAAACGGCCTTTCGGTAATGTCAATGAGCCGTGAGCATGGCAGAACTCCCGATGAAATAAGAATAAGGCTTAAGGCGCTCAGCATTGTGTGATAGAGGGAATGCCGATGACAGCCTGCCGCTGTTCAAAGCCTTAATGCGTTTGTCCGCAGAGAATATATGCCGTCCCGATAGTCCTTTATTTGCCGCAGCTTTTGCGCTTCCGTTGCAATCGCCTTTCAAAAACGGCAATTTTTGCGCAGGGGTATATATATATTTAGTATTTAATTCTTTAGTATTTGATTCTTTAGTATTTAATTGTGGCTGATTTTCCAGACCTGG
>JAJQIG010000021.1 GCA_021199335.1 Oscillospiraceae bacterium
TATGAAAAAGCTTATTAAATCCGATTTCGGCAGTGAGGAGGGCTTTAAATCAGCGGTTAAAAAGGCTGCGGAGCAGGTTTACGGTTCGGGATTTGTCTGGATTGTCCGAGATAAGAACGGTATACTTATGCCTGTTGTTACAGCGAACCACGATATTCCGAATACCGAACGGCTTAAACCCGTTTATAATATAGATTTGTGGGAGCATAGCTATTACCTTGACAGGCAGAACCATCGTGACAATTACGTTGACGCCGCACTGGAACGTATAAATTGGGACGAATTCGAGCAAAATGTCAAGAGCTGAAATTCTTAGGGGATTATGTCGAAGTTTTATTGTTGACAAATTGTGCTAAATGGTATATAATTCTATTTAAAGGAATTTAAAGTAAAAGGATGATGCAAATGATATGCCCTAAGTGCAGGAAAAGTTACAATAATCGTGTTACCTATTGCATAAGCTGCGGCGCAGAGCTTGTGCCCGATGATACAGACCTTGGCGAAGAACCTGCCGAAGGGGAGTTTTCCGCAGAACCTGCAGATGGTGTTTTTGAAAATTTTCCTGTGGATGGAGGTTTTGTCCGAAATATTTCAATGTCGTCGGCGGCTGAACGGACAGAGTGCATAACGAAAACCTCCCTTAATGTAAAGGAAGGAAGGACGGCGGCGGAAATAGGAAAATCGGTTCTGAAAAAAGCCGCATCCGTGTGCTTGTCCGTGCTTCTGCTGGGGATTTCCGCGCTTGCCTTCGGAACTGTGTCGGGGCGAATTATTACAGATAAAAGCTGCGTATCGGCGGCGGTTCGGAGCATAGACCTGCTGAGCATTCCCGCCGATGAGCTTGGACTTCCCGAGGTGTCGGATTTTGATATTCCGCAGGGTGCCACCGTTGAGGAGGCGGTTACCGTTATGACCGCAGGCTCTGGGGTAACAAGCGGAAATATACGCCGCATCTATGAGAATTCAACCCTAAAGGAATTTATAAGCGGCATTGCGGAGGAATATGCGGAATATCTGCGGAACGGAACAACTCCCGATAAAATTACTTCGGAAAGAATTAAGTCGGTTTTCAGCGAAAATATTTCCGTCATAAACAGCAACACGGGATATGAGCTTTCCGATGCGGATATACAGCTTGCATACAGTGAAATCGAACAGTCGGAAAAAATACTTTCCGAATTATCCGTAAGCAATATAGAAAACAGAGCGGCGGGTAACTATATAAGAACGGCAAGAGCCTACATTTCGGTTCCTGCGCTTATAGCGGAGCTTGCTGCCGCCGCCGTTTTGATTGCTCTTTTAGCGGCAATAAACAAAAACGCTTCAAGGGTACTCAAATTTGTTGGGATACCCATTTTGGCTGTCGGGGCGGCGGCGCTTGCGGCTGTTTTTATGTTTTCAATGCAGATAGGCTTGTTTTCCGAATTTTCGGGACTTGCCCTTGAGGTTGTAAAAGGCTTTTCGGAAGCGGCTTCGGGCAGCCTTTATCAGCTCGGAGCGGCGCTGTTTATTCTCGGCGGAGCGGCAACAGCTGTCGGAGAAGTGCTTCGGAGGCAAAATAAATAACGTTACCGACAAAAAAGCGGAGCAAATCGATTTAAATCGGTTCGCTCCGCTTATTTTTTTCTTACATAACGGATTCCCTGAAGAAATTCCCGCTGATGGTTTTGGAAACGAAAAGAGCGGAGGTTGGAAATTATCCATCCTCCGCTCGGGGTCAGGGATTACTGCTTATTTTGATTTATGGGGAGCGCATTGTTTGCCGCAACCTCTTTAACGGAGGTAACAAGTCCCGCAAGCCCCTGAATTTCGGACGGAATAATAATCTTTGTAGCCTTTCCGTCGGCGGCCTTTCCGAACGCCTCAAGGCTCTTGAGGGCAATAACGCTTTCGCTCGGGTTGCTTTCGTTGAGCTTTACAAGGCTTTCGGCAAGCGCGCCCTGAACAAGCTCAATGGACTCGGCTTCACCCTGAGCCTCAAGGATTTTCTGCTGCTTAACGGCATCGGAATGAAGAATAAGCGCCTGCTTTTCGGCTTCCGCCTTGAGGATTGCCGCCTGCTTCTCGGCTTCAGCACGGAGAATTTTTGATTCCTTTTCACCCTCTGCAACGAGAATTTGGGATTTCTTTTCACCCTCCGCCTGAAGAATTTTTTCACGGCGTTCACGCTCAGCTTTCATTTGGCGTTCCATTGCGTCCTGAATTTCCCTCGGAGGGAGAATATTTTTAAGTTCAACTCGGTTTACCTTTATGCCCCACGGGTCTGTCGCAACGTCAAGGAGAGAGGTAATTTTGGTGTTTATAACATCACGGGAGGAAAGCGTTGCATCAAGCTCCAGCTCACCGATAATGTTACGCAGCGTTGTTGCCGTAAGATTTTCAATTGCGGAGAGGGGGCGTTCAACGCCGTAGGTATAAAGCTTGGCATCGGTGATTTGGAAGAAAACAACGGTGTCAATCTGCATTGTAACGTTGTCCTTTGTAATAACCGGCTGCGGCTTAAAATCGGCGACCTGTTCCTTTATGGAAACCTTTTTCGCAACCTTGTCAATAATAGGTATAACATAATGCGGACCGGTGGAAAGCGCCTTGCTGAATGCGCCGAAGCGTTCAACAATGTAAACCTGCGCCTGTGGAACAAACTTAATTCCGCTTATAATAATAATGAGAACAACAACTATAAGCGCAACCAAAATAAAGCTCAGAATTTCTCCCATAGTAAAAAAACCTCTTTTCTATTAATTTGTTTCATTTGTATTTTGCGCTGCCGTTTTAACAAGCAGCTTAGCGCCTTTTACTTCAAGCACGGTAACAACCGAATCAACCGGAATAACCTCTTCCGAATCGGAAACCGCAATCCAGTCAACCCCATTGAGCCTTACCCTGCCCCTGCCGTGTTCGTTATCGATTTCTTCGATAACAACCGCGCTTTTTCCAACGGAAAGCTCCGAATTTGTGGGGGTAAACTTATTTGGGAAGAGCTTTTTGAGCAGCGGTCTTGTAAATATAAGCAATATTGCGGAAAACAGCACGAAAAGCAAAACCTGAACTATAGTCGGAGCTCCCGCAGCGGCGGCAATGAGCGCAGCTGCCGCACCTGCCACAAACCATATCGAAATAAGGGCGGCGCTTGCAATTTCAATAAGCAGTGCGGCGGCAAGAACCACAATCCAGAAAATAATCATAGATAATCACCTCACAAAAATAAATTATGTCTTGTTTAGGCTAAACGCTGTGCAGCGTTTTATCCTATGGTTAAATATTAAGGATACGCTGATTTAATTGAGTTTTACACTTTGTTCACCCAACTTTG
>JAJQIG010000002.1 GCA_021199335.1 Oscillospiraceae bacterium
GCGAAGATGGAACCCGCCGCCTAAGAGGCGGGGGACATCGGCAGCATTGTTATATGAGGATGAGGAGGAAAGCGGGCTTTCCTAAGCTCAATGCTCGGGAGGTTTTTTTATCCCAATGCGCTGTGCCTGTTACTCCAACGGTATAAATACAAAAATGAAAGTTTTTCACAAATTCAAGTCTTTTTAATTGCATGGGATAAAAAAATATTAAAAAAACACAATTAAAATGCAAGATTTTGATTTATTTCCTGCATTGGTGCTTGACAAATATTTCGGGGTGTGTTATCATATAATACAGTTGACACTGTTTTGAAAGGAAATGGCTTATGGATGCAGGTTTGCGGGCTTTGGTTATATCCCTAAACGATGAAATAAGGGAAAATCTTGCTTCGATTTTAAGTGAATATGGCTTCGCCTATGTTTCTGTTTCGGACGGAAATGGGGTCCGCAGCATTGTTGAGTCCAACGCTTTCGACCTTATTATACTGAACACGCCGCTTGCAAGTGAATTCGGTCTTGAGCTTGCGGCTTTTATCGACAAAAACACGGACTCCGCTCTGATTGTTGCGGCTTCGCAGAAAAACTGCGATGATGTATATAAAAAGATAGGTTCAATCGGCGCTTACATCCTTGCAAGGCCTTTTACGAAGCCTGCGCTTATACAAACGGTGCGGTTTCTTCTTGAAGCAAGGAAGAAAATGCTCTCCCTTGAAGCGGAAAACAAAAGGCTTGAAAAAAAGCTTTATGATATTAAGCAGATTGACAGGGCAAAATGTGTCCTTATTGAATATCTGCGTATTTCCGAAGCTGACGCGCATCGTCAGATTCAAAAACGAGCGATGGATCAGCGTGTCCCTGAGATTGAGATTGCTATGGATATTCTCAGGACATATGAAATTTAAGCTGTTTATTATGCCGCATTTTGCAGGAGGATTGATGAATATGAAGTTTACAAAAATGCAGGGAATCGGCAATGACTATATTTATGTCAATTGCTTCAAGGAAGATGTTCCTAATCCGAATCAGGTTTCTGTTAAGGTGAGTGACAGGCATTTCGGCATTGGCGGGGATGGGCTTGTGCTTATTATGCCGTCCGATAAGGCGGATTTCCGTATGCGTATGTTCAATGCGGATGGTTCCGAGGGCATGATGTGCGGGAATGCAACACGCTGCATCGGCAAGTATGTCTACGATAACGGTATGACCGATAAAACCGAAATTACCCTTGAAACAAAAAGCGGGATAAAATATCTTCGCCTTAATGCGGAGAACGGTAAGGTGAAAACCGTTGACGTTGATATGGGCGAGGCTGTGCTTAAACCAAAGGATATTCCCATGAAGGCGGATGGAGATTCGTTCATAAGCAAGCCGATTACGGTAAACGGAAGAGAGGTTAACGTTACTGCGGTTTCTATGGGAAATCCTCATGCTGTAATTTTTACGGCGGGAGTCGATGCCCTTGACCTTGAAAAAATGGGACCCGACTATGAAAAGCACCCGATTTTTCCCGAAGGCGTCAATACGGAGTTTTGCGAGGTTATAGATGGGCATACCATTAAAATGCGTGTTTGGGAAAGAGGCTCGGGGGAAACATGGGCGTGCGGAACAGGCGCTTGTGCAACTGCCGTTGCGGCGGTTCTCAATGGGTTCTGCAAGCGTGATGAGGAGATTACTCTTAAACTGCGGGGCGGCGATCTTAAAATTACATATCGCAGCGATAATCATGTAATAATGTGCGGCGCTGCCGAAACAGTTTTTGATGGAGAAATTAATATATAAAGGAGCAAAATTATGGCTTACATTAATGAAAATTTTCTTAATCTTAAAGAAAATTACCTTTTTATCGATATTGCAAAGAAGCTTAAAGCATACCGTGAAGCAAATCCCGATAAAACTCTTATAAGAATGGGTATCGGTGATGTTACAAGACCGCTTGCGCCCGTTGTTGTCGAGGCGATGAAAAAGGGTGCGGAGGAAATGGGACATCAGGAAACGTTCAGGGGCTATGAGGACAGCGGAAAGGGATATGATTTTCTCCGTGAAGCGGTTGCGGGATACTATAAAAATGTTCTTGGGGCGGAGATTGATCCCGATGAAATACTTATAAGTGACGGCGCAAAGAGCGACTGCGGAAATATTGTGGATATTTTCAGTGATTCCAACAGGGTGCTTATAACAGACCCCGCATATCCTGTTTATGTCGATTCAAATACGATGAGCGGCAAGGAAATTATTTATGCTTCATCAAATGAGAGCAACGGATTTGCGGCTATGCCCGACAGCAGCGTTGACTGCGATATTATTTACCTTTGTTCTCCGAATAATCCGACAGGCTCGGTTTATACGGGTGAGCAGCTTAAAAAATGGGTGGATTATGCGCTTGAAAAGAATGCGATTATCATTTTTGACAGCGCGTATGAGGCTTTTATTTCGGATAAGTCGCTCCCGAGGAGCATTTTTACAATCGAGGGCGCAAGAAGATGTGCAATTGAGATTTGTTCACTCTCGAAAACGGCAGGATTTACGGGAACAAGATGCGGATATACCGTTATCCCAAAGGAGCTTACGGCTAAAACATCCGATGGAAGAGAGATGAGCGTATACAAAATCTGGTGCAGACGTCAGGGAAGCAAGTTTAACGGCGTTTCCTACCCCGTTCAGTGTGCCGCCGCAGCTGTGTTCACTCCCGAAGGACAGGCTCAAACGCATGAAGCGATTGAATATTATATGGAGAATGCCCGTGTAATGTCCGAAACCTGCGAGGATCTTGGTATAAGCTATACGGGCGGAAAAAATTCGCCTTATATTTGGATGAAGTGCCCGAACGGAATGTCAAGCTGGGAATTTTTTGACTATTTGCTTGAGAAAATTCAGGTTGTAGGCACTCCGGGGGAGGGCTTTGGACCTAACGGTAAAGGTTGGTTTAGGCTGACGGCTTTTGGAACAAAGGAAAATACCGTTGAGGCAATGAAAAGATTGAAAAATTTGCTTAAATAAATGTTGTGTTGAAAGGCTTGTTTTGCTATGCAGGACAAGCTTTTTTACCCCGTTTTTTGGGGGAGAGTCAGAAGGTATTTTTAGAATATTATTGTATAAATTGTACATTTTAGTATAGGATAATAGCAGGTAAATATCGAAAAAACGCCAAATTTCCGAAAAACTGTTGACATAAGTAAAGAAATGTGGTAATATAATAAAGCTGTCCGATGAGGGCGGC
>JAJQIG010000045.1 GCA_021199335.1 Oscillospiraceae bacterium
ATATTATACCATTTTCCTTGCTGTTTTTCAATGGTTTGTGCGGTATTGCCTTAAGAAGCACACAAGTATTTCTTCCGTTGCAAATATGCTCACAACCGCTTATATGCCGTCTGCGATACTTTTGACTGTTTCTATAATTACAAGTCTTATATATGTACCGATTTCGTTGGCTCTGGGACTTGCGGCTATATTCTCCTTTGTTATTTTGGGTTATCTCGGTATGCAAAAGTTAGATAAATTCACTAAATCCCCATTTGCCGTTTATTTGCTATGCGCAGTTATCATTATAATCGTTTATTTCGTTTGCTTCTCCAAAATAAGCGTAGGCGCATTAGATGAGCTTTTTGACGCCCTTGTTTATTGACATTTAGTTTGGGAGGAATAATGAAATGAATCTTGTAAAAAATTTCAGGAAGCTTTTGTTTGCTGCAGCAATGCTTGTGTGTATGCTGCTGCTTGCTTCCTGCGGTGAACCGATAAATACGGAGCTTGTTATAGACGAGAATTTCAGCGGAACGCGCGATATTGCCATATATGTATCCAACAGTGACATGGACGAATATATAGAGGGCGGAGCATCCGCCATTGACACTGTAATAAATGCATATAAACCGAAGAGCGTTGCCTATACAAAAGAGGTTGGGGCAGATGGAACTACATACACATTTTCCACCGAATTTTCAGGGTTAAACGAATATAGGACAAAGGTTAAGGAAATTCTTGATGCTGACCCCAATAACATCAATGAGCCTGAAATTGAGTTTTCCTGTTCCGATTCTCCTTTTGTTCAGGAGGTTTATTTCAAGGAAAGCTTTACCTCCTTGGATTTGATTGGCTGGCTTGTCTATGGACTTGAAACCGAGGGAATTGTTAATACCACATATTCGTCCGATAACTGGTTTGAGATAGAAGGCAATGTTATTTTATTTAATTCAGAAGAATATTCAAGCGGTAGTAAGCTTTCTATCGATGATTCCGTTTACAACAAACCTAAGACGATTGATTCCAAGACATATTTTAATAATGACGGCAGCATTTCACGAGAATTTGAGTTTGTTTTCAATAAAACTACTGTTGATAACCTGACGGAGAACGGGGTTGACCTTCAAAGCTTTTTTGAACAGCTCTGCCCTGACGGTATGGTTAACTGCATCGAGGATGAACAGGGTACTGAAACCTACACTGTCTTGCTTTCAGGGTCAGATTCGGAAGCTATAGCATTACAAACCGCTGCGCTGCTTTTTGATAATAATGCTTCGCTTCATATTAATACAAACGCTGTGGATAAAGCCGCAACGGGTAAGGATTATGACGTACAGATCGATATAATGGAGCAGATGAGCGCAGAGTATTATCTTGGTTATGGATATACAGGCTTTACTTCAAAATATTATTTCCCCGATGGCGTAGAATCGGTTTCAGAAGAAATACCCGAGGGTGAAGAATACTTCACTCCATCTCTCAAGCAGGGTAGGGAGGAAGCGGATGATGGGCAGGTCGTTACCTATTATTCCTATGTTTGCCCGAGCAAAACAACTGCGGTTATTTCATGCTTTAGCATGGGTTGGTCACTGAATTTTGAGGATATGGAAATTGAGCTTTCTATGTCGTTGGATAAGCCATCCCTTGCCGTTAAGCTGGGAATATCCGCTCAGGCGTCAACGATTATACAGGATGCAGTTGAAAACAACCTGGCGAATGCTGTTCCCGATGGCGTTGAATTAACGAATGAGCTTAGTGAAGATTCAGCCTTGAAAATATTCAGAATAGATTTCGGGAAGGACGATGCGGAAGCTATCGCAAACAAGTACCAAACCTTCATTTACAATTACACGGGTGAAAAGGTTTTGTGTGAATTTAACTCTGCGGACATTGAAACAGGTTCACCCTTTAAAAAGATGAAATCATATTCTGCGGTAATTGATTTTAGACCAATCAGTGGTGGCAGTGACATCGGTATGAGCTACCTCTCTTCCGTAGGGGAAAATATGACTATACTGAGCGACAGCAGCTTTAAAACAAACCTTGAAAGCAGCGATGATGATGCATATGTGGGAACTACATATGGATATGTTGAATTTTACGCTGTTTGCGAGCAGATAAATATTGTTGGAATTGTCGCTGTAGTTGCCCTTGCTGCAGGAGTAGTCCTCCTAATCCTCGTGATAGTTACAAATTTTAAGGCGATAATTGCGTTCTTCGGCAAATCGGGAATATCAGCAAGTGAGGCTGCAAGCAGCGCCGTCCAAAACGCAGAGGCAGTTAAAACTCGGTCGAAAGCCGCAGTGGCTGCAATTTCTTCGGAGCTTAGGGAATTTCAGGAGCTTAGAGAACAGGAGTCGTACGAAAATTACAGCTCCGAGAGCAGTTGTGAGGATGAAGAAGAGGAGGATTTTATCTGATGAGTAAGAAAGTATCGATTATTATTGCCGTTATTTCCGTTATTATGATAATCGCATCCGCCGTTTTGTTGTCCGACATATGCCATAAACCCACGATTTGCAAGGAAGTAAAATCAGTTTTAGATGGCTGCGAACAACTCTCTTCCGGGGATATTATAAAGAGCTATGATTCGCCCGACCAATTGTATTTTGGATATTGCGTGACAGTTGGCGACTATCTCTCCGAGTGTGGTTTTAATCTGTCATTCTTTGATGAAAGCACTATGAAAATCGAAAATTTGCGTGTATTAGGCGCTTCTGAGGATGAATCAGGGGAAATCAATGACAATGGAACAAGAAATGCGGTGGTGTATATAGCTGTTGATTATACTGATGCTGATAATAATAGCTTTACCTGTGCGGAAAGCTTTAAGGTAGTATCATCGAACGATGGAAAAATCCGATATGTAAGCTGATTACAGAAAGAACCGCTCGGCATAATGTCGGGCGGTCCGTTTTTGTTATGTGCGGCTTACATTATTAAGGATAAAGGCTGATTGATATTTAGGCTTGAAGGTTGGAAAAGCCTTGGTACCGTTTCCGCATGGCATGGGGAAACTAAAGCGCTGTCAGCCCTCCTCGCAAGGCGATAAATGGACACCTCAATCGCAATCTGTTCATTGTAATCCTACAATCGTAATATATTCGTCAAGCAATACCTCCGCTGCCGAGCCTTTTTGATAAACATAATATAACAATGCTGCCGATGTCCCCCGCCTCTTAGGCGGCGGGTTCCATCTTCG
>JAJQIG010000042.1 GCA_021199335.1 Oscillospiraceae bacterium
TCTCCGATGAGGAAGCTGAAGATGCAGGTACAGGCGAAGGCGTTGAAGCTGACGATGAGGGCTGCCGAATTTGCGGGGGATAAAATTTTTGTCCTTCTTTTATGCTTTTATTTTTCCAAAAGGCTTTATTTTTGGAGGAGGATGTGCTATAATATCTTTGTATGTTTGAAAAAACGGGGGCTGTCGCTCAGCTCCCATATTTACCGCAAAAAAGGAGAAGGCTTATTATGAAACCTACCGAATCAAAAAAATTTTGGCGCGGCGTATGTATAGCCGCCGTTGCCCTTGGCGGCGTTCCTCTTGTTAAAATTTTCTTTGAGGTTCTTAACCGCAAGAGGAAAAGATACATTGAACTCTGATACTGATTGTAAAAACAGATATTTTATCTACAGGAAGTTTTGGCTATATGAATAAATATCAAAAGCTTGTGAATAACACTTTGATATTCGCAATCGGAACCTTTGGCGCAAAGCTGCTGAGCTTTGTTCTTGTAAGGCTTTATACGGGCTGTATGTCCACGGAGGAATACAGCACCGCAGACCTGCTCTATCAAACCGTCAACGTTCTTTACCCCATTGTTACGCTGAGTATGGCGGATGCATTAATACGCTTCGGCATTGATAAGGCATACAACAACAAAAAAATCTATACCGTTGCGCTGACCGCCACATTCGGCGGACTTGCGGTGCTTGCGGCATTTACTCCGCTGATAAACAGCATAGAAGCCTTTAAGGGATACGGTCTTTTGCTGTTTGTCTACTGCTTTTTTTCATCGCTGAAGCAGCTTGCCTCAAGCTTTATACGCGCGAGGGGGCTTGTAAAGCTTTTTGCGGCGGACGGAATTATTTCAACCCTTATAATAGTAATAAGCAACCTTATTCTGCTTCTGAAATTTGACCTTGGAGTAACGGGATATGTCTGCTCGATAATAATTTCCGACGCGCTCACGCTGCTGGGGCTTGTTGTTATTGCCGAGCTTTACAAATATGTCGATTTCAAGCGGCTCGATAAGCAGCTTTTCAAGGAAATGCTTAAATATTCCCTGCCGCTTATGCCGACCTACATTCTATGGTGGATAACCTCCGCTTCGGACAGGTGGTTCGTTATCGGCATGATAGGAAGCCATGACAACGGGATATACAGCGCCGCATATAAAATTCCTACCCTGCTTCTGCTTGTTACAACTCTTTTTTATCAGGCATGGCAGATGTCGGCGATCGAAAATAAGGATCAAAAGGACCTGCCCGATTTCTACAGTCGGATTTACAGCGCATATTCATCGGTGCTTTTTATCGGTGCGGCGGGGCTTATTATGATTGTAAAGCCTTTCACATATATGCTTGTGGACAACGACCCCGAAAAAAATTACATTTTCGCTTACCATTATACCCCAATACTTATAATAGCAATGATTTTTCAGTGCCTTTGCCAGTTCCTTTCGAGCATATACAACGTTCGGAAAAAAAGCGTTAACTCCCTGCTGACAAGCCTTGTTGCGGCGGTTGTCAACGTTGTGCTTAATGCGCTGCTTATACCGAGGCTTGGCGTTTACGGAGCGGCCCTTGCAACGGCGGCATCCTATTTTGCCTGCTTTATGGTCAGAATTTTTGATGCGCGAAGCTACATTAGGTTTGATGTCAGCTGGTTTAAGCTCATTGTAAATCTTGTTGTCGTGGGATATATGGCGATTGTGGCGGTTCTTGAACCGAAAATGACGTATCTTCAGCTTATTGTGCTTTTCATTGCCGTTGCGGTGTTCAATTTCGATGCGGTTGTAAGCACGCTGTCAAAGCTTTTGAACCGAAAAGCGAAAAGCTCCAAATAGCGCCCCCCAAAAACAGCATTCACCCTACGCAATCATAAAATAAATGGAGGATTAAATCAAATGAACAAAGAAAACATCACCGTAAAAGAGCTTCACAAATGCTATAACCGCTATGTATGGCAGACAAATTCCAACGAGGATTACACCGAGGATATAAAGCTCTTTACCCTGCAGGCAAAAGACACAACCTATGCCTTTGCCGCCCTTGAAAGCGGACTTTTGGCGCACGTTTATTACGGCAAAAAAATCGAGGACGACGACCTTACATATCTCCTTCGCCTTAATATGAACCCCTTTACCCTAAAGGTAAACGCAAGGGAAACGGGCACTATCATGGATTCCTATCCCTTTGAATATCCCTGCCACGGCAGAGGGGATTACCGTGAACCCTGCCTTATGGTAATGGATAAGGATGGAATGTCCACCCGCGACCTGCGTTATGTTTCGCACAAAATTTACGACGGAAAGCCTGCCCTTTCAATGGAGGGAACGGTTATTCCCGCAACCTTTGCGGACGAAAACGAGGCGGCAACCGTTGAAATAACCTGCATTGACAAGCATTCGGGCCTTGAAGCCGTCCTTATCTACACGGCATTCAAAAATCTCGATGTTATTACAAGAAGCGTTCGCCTTAAAAACACGGGAAAGGACGGCATAAACATCCGCCGTGTTCTTTCCGCCTGCGTTGATTTTGAGGACTGCGATTATGATTTTATAACCCTTAACGGCTCATGGGCGAGGGAACGAATTATGGAACGCTCCCCCCTTCACCACGGCAAGCAGAGCGTTGATTCCGTCAAGGGCGAATCATCGCACCAAAGCAATCCGTTTGCGGCGCTTGTTTCGCATAATGCCGATGAGGACTGCGGCGAAGCGTTCGGATTCAACCTTGTTTACAGCGGAAATTTCTTCGCCCAAGCCGAGGTTACACAGCATAAGCACACACGCTTTGTAATGGGCATAAATCATTTCGACTTCAACTGGCTTCTTGAAAGCGGCGAGGAATTCACCGCCCCCGAGCTTGTTATGGTTCATTCCTCCGAGGGAATCGGAGCAATGTCAAGAACATTCCATGATTTATACAGAAATCACCTCATACGGGGCGAATACAAGGATAAACGCCGCCCGATTCTTATCAACAACTGGGAAGCAACCTATTTTAATTTTAACACCGACAAGCTTATCGACATTGCGAGGGAAGCGTCAAAGCTCGGCATTGAAATGCTTGTTATGGACGATGGCTGGTTCGGCCACAGGGATTCCGACAACAGCTCCCTCGGCGACTGGTTCGTTTACGAGAAAAAGATAAACGGCGGCTTAAAGCACCTTGTTGATGAGATAAACAAGCTCGGAATGAAGTTCGGAATTTGGTTTGAACCCGAAATGATCTCCCCCGACAGCGAGCTTTACAAGGCTCATCCCGAATGGGCGATTCAGATAAAGGGCAGGGAGATGTCCATGTCCCGTGAGCAATATGTCCTCGATTACTCCAACAAGGAGGTAAGGGACTACATCTACGGCCTTATGAAAAACATTCTTGACAGCGCAAATATAGAGTACATCAAGTGGGATATGAACAGGCAGCTTACCGAGGTCGGTTCAACCACCCTCCCCGCAAACAGGCAGCGTGAGCTTTGGCACAGGTATGTTCTCGGCGTTTATGATGTAATGAACCGCCTTACGACGGATTATCCGCATATCCTCCTCGAAAACTGCTCGGGCGGCGGAGCGCGGTTTGACCCCGCAATGCTTTACTTCTCGCCGCAGATATGGTGTTCCGACGACACAGACGCCGTTGAACGGCTTAAAATTCAGCACGGCACCTCGATATGCTACCCCGTTTCCGCAATGGGCGCCCATGTTTCCGACTGCCCCAACCACACTGTCGGAAGAAGCACTCCGTTCGCAACAAGGGGCGATGTCGCCATGGTCGGAACATTCGGTTATGAGCTTGATGTTACAAGGATCCCCCAATCCGACCGTGACGCCATTCCGGGTCAGATAACCGAATTCAACAGGTACAATCCCCTTATCAGGACAGGCGACCAGTACCGTATCGGAAATATGTTTGAGGATACAACCTGGGACGCATGGATGTTTGTTGCAAAGGACAAATCAGAGGCGCTTTTCACCTTTGTTCAAGTCCTCGGCAGACCAAATTATCCCTGCCGCAGGATAAAGCTCAAGGGGCTTGACCCCAACGCTAGGTACAAAAACGAATCCGATGGGGAAATTCACAGCGGAAGCGCGCTTATGAATGCGGGAGTTAATGTTTCCGTTGACGGCGACTTCAAATCGGTTAAAATGCATTTTGTACGGGTTTAATAAATAATTATGGCAATATCGCCGCACAATGTTTGGCGATATTGCCTTTTATTTTTTCCCGAATATGGACAATTATCACAAAATAAAGATTTGTGTTGCTATTCTTACGGAAATATGTTAGAATGATTGATAGAACGTTTACTCACAATGACCTGAAAGGACTTTTACATTGAAAAAACCAATTTCTTTTTTATTGAGCGCCGCTTTGGCATTTTCCGTTTTGGGCGGAATTCTTCCGATTAAATCGGAAAACGATTTTGCCATTGTTTCTTCCGCCGAAGCCCTATCGGAATCGGAAACAATGCTCCCTTATTATTACACACTTATGACAAAGGAAGAAAAACGGCTTTATCTTCAGGCAAGGGAAGCCGTAATGGAGAATAAGTCCAAAATCAAGCTGATGGGACGAATATCGGAGGAGTCGCTGTATAAAATCATCTGCACCCTATTCTACTACGATACGCTGACCTTCAATCTTTCCTCCGTTGATTTGAATTACACCCCCAGCAACGCCGAATTAAAGCTTGAATACAGCCTTGATAACGATTTATATAATGAAATGCTGTCCGAAATGGACGAAATTTCCGATGAGATAAACGCAAAATTTAAGGAAAGCACCTCGGACTACGCAAAAATCAAATATATTCACGATTATATCGTAAGCAGCACCGATTATGACGGCAGCGATTCATTCAGCCATTATGCCTACGGCGCTCTGAAAAACGGAAAGGCTGTATGCGACGGCTACTCAGGGGCGTTCGCATACCTCTGCGGCAAGGCGGGCATTCAAACCGTTAACGTTATCGGGGACGCAAAGGGCGAACAGCACACATGGAACAAGGTTTACTGCGGCAAAAGCTGGTATAACGTTGACATAACATGGGACGACCCCGTAACAAACCTCAAGGAAAATTCCTCATACAATTACTTTATGATTACGGACGAAACCATCGGGCTTACCCATACCGAAAAAGCATACGGCTTCGATTCCCCCGCCGCTTCGGACGACACCCAAAGCTATTTCGCAAGGAATGACCTTGTTGCTTCAAATATCAACGATGCGAAAAATATGCTTTCTTCACAGATGATTTCCGCAATTGAAAAGGGGCAGACCACCGCTTCAATACAAATGAAGGATCAAAAAACCTTTAACGAGGTCGTTTCGTATCTCGGCATGAACAATTCAAAGGCGGCTGTTTCCCTCCTCTCCTCCGTAAAGAAAAAAACTGATGCGGACATTGTTGAAACCGGTATGTGGAGCTTTACTAACCCTGACACCTATACATACACCGTATGTATTCTTTATGAGGACTCCTCCCTTTCCGATTATTTTTATGACAGCGAAAGCCTTGACGACGACACTGTATCATTCTTCAAAAAGCTAGGCGTAAACGTCTAAGGCAAACCGTTTTGTAAGGAGGTTTATTATCCATGAAAAAACTCATCTCGTTTCTCTTATGTACAATGATGGCTTTTTCCGCAGTAAGCGGAATTGCTTTCAGGGATACATCGTTCGACACGGCGATAACCGCCGAAGCCGCCGAAACAGCCCTCGAAAAATCCATGCTCCCTTATTATTACTCTCTTATGAGCGACACGGAAAAGTCATGGTATCTTCAAATGCGAACCGCCGTTATCAACAAGGAAAGCAGCGTTAAGCTCAAAGGCTCCGTTACAAGCGAAACCATACAGAAGCTCGCCAACACGATGTTCTATTATGATGTTCTTACCTTTAATCTTAACTCCATAACAGGCGGAACAATCTCCGCAAACGGGGCAAAAATTAACTTCGCATATAAATTCAACAAGGAAAGCTACGACAAAATGATTAAGAAAATGAACACGGTAGCGAACAACATTATCGCAAAGTTTGACGATGATACTTCAACATATGCAAAAATCAAGTACATCCACGACTACCTTATAAAGAAAACGGAATACACCGAAACCGAACAAACCGCCCATTACGCTTACGGCCCTATGGTAAGGGGAAAGGGAGTTTGCGAGGGATATGCCCAAGCGTTTGCGTTTATCTGCCGCAAGGCGGGAATTCAGACCGTCAACGTTATCGGAACATCAAGGGGCGAATCCCATATGTGGAACAAGGTTTATTACAACAAAAAATGGTATAACGTTGATGTAACATGGGATGACCCCGTTTCAAACATTGTTGAAAATATAAGCTACAACTACTTTATGGTCAGCGATGAGGTTATAAACAAGGATCACACCCCCGATGAATGCGAGTACAAGATTCCCTCCGCTACCGATGACAGCAAGAGCTATTACAAAATGTATAAGCTTACCGCTTCAACCAACAGTGAAGCGAAGGCTCTGCTTATTAATCAGACTGCAAAGGCTGCAACAAAGGGCAAATCCGTTGTTACAATACAGCTGGAGAATCAGAGCGCCTTTAACAGCTTCGAGTCCTACATTAACAAGAACAACTGCGAAGCGCTTTTCGATGTTCTGAAAAGCGCAGCAAAGAAAACCGATGCGGAGCTTATAACCAACACCTGCAACTTCAGCTCGGACAGCAGCAGCCTTACCTTCACCATAATGGTTTACCGCAAGGGGACCTCACTTTCCGATTATTTCAGCGACACAAGCAGCGTAGACAGCGGCACAAAGAAAACGCTGAAGGGCTACGGCATAACAATAGATTAATTAAACAAACCCTTATGCTTCCGTTTCCGAGCGGAAGCATAATTTTCATCAGCAGGAAGCATTGTAAATACTTTTATGCTGCCTTTGGAGGAATTTATTATGAAGCGAGTTTTTGTTATAGTTCTTGACAGCTTTGGAATAGGCTTTGAACCCGATGCGGATAAATTTGGTGATGTTGGCGCAAATACCTTAGGCTCATGCTTTAAAACGGGCAGGCTTAACGTCCCCAATATGGCTGCGGCGGGGCTTTTCAATATTGACGGAATAAATTTCGGAACGCCCGCCGCTAAGCCTACGGGGAAATATGCAAGGCTTCGTGAAAAATCAATGGGCAAGGACACAACAATCGGTCATTGGGAGCTTGCAGGCGTCATCTCGCCGAATCCCCTCCCCACTTATCCGAACGGTTTCCCCGATGAAATCCTCGAAAAATTTATTTCGGCAACAGGCAGGGGAATCCTTTGCAACAAGCCTTATTCGGGAACGCAGGTTATAAAGGATTACGGTATGGAGCATATCAAAACGGGCAAGCTCATTGTCTACACCTCAGCCGACAGCGTTTTTCAGATTGCCGCCCACGAGGATATTGTACCGCCGAAAAGACTGTATGAATACTGCGAGGAAGCAAGGAAAATTCTTGTCGGAAGGCATGGCGTAGGAAGAGTTATTGCCCGACCCTTTACGGGGGAATATCCCGATTTTTCACGCACCCCGAACAGGCATGATTTCTCACTTCTTCCCCCTGCGGAAACAATGCTTGACAGAATTAAGGCAAGGGCGCTGGATGTTATTGCAATAGGAAAGATAAACGACATCTTTGCGGGAAAAGGGATAACCGAATTTGTCCGCACCAAAAACAATGCGGACGGCATGGAAAAAACCCTTGCCTATGCGGACAAGGATTTCAGCGGCCTATGCTTTGTCAATCTTGTTGATTTCGATATGCTGTACGGTCACAGACGCAATGCCGAGGGCTACACAAATGCGCTCAACGAGTTCGATGCCGAGCTTGGCAGACTTATGTCAAGGCTTAACAGGGATGATGCGGTAATTATCACCGCCGACCACGGCTGCGACCCCTGCTTCAAGGGAACGGACCACACAAGGGAGTATGTTCCCATGCTCCTTATGGGGAAAGAAATCTCCCCCGAAAACCTCGGAACAAAGGAAAGCTACTCATTTGTTGCGGAGCTTACGGAGGAGATGCTTAATCAACGTTAGGCAGGCGGGCAAAACATATTCCGATAAAAAGAACGAGCATCATATCAGCCTGTGATGCTCGTTTCCTTTGTTCCGTTTCTGTCATTCTCGGCTTTGGGTTAGGTCAATTTCCCTTACCCTGCTCCTAACCTCAAGCACAAACGGGGGCGAAACAGACAACTCGTCCACTCCCATTTTAAGCCATTGCTCGGTAAGCTCCGTATCTGCGCCAAGCTCGCCGCAGATTCCTATCCATTTTCCGTGCTTGTGCGCAGACTTCGCAGCATATTTAATCAGCCTTAGAACAGCCTCATGGTGAGTATTGCAGAAGCGTTCGAGCTTTGGGTTCTGCCTGTCAACCGCAAGGGTATACTGAATAAGGTCATTCGTTCCTACGCTGAAAAAGTCAACCTCGGGCGCAAGAATATCGCTTATTACGGCGGCGGCGGGGGTTTCTATCATTATTCCTATTTCAACATTATCGGAATATTCCAGCCCCTCCGATTTAAGCTCCTTTTTTACCTCCTCAAGAATTGATTTTATTTCCTTTACCTCATCAAGGGAGGTTATCATCGGGAACATTATGGCAAGCCTGCCGTAAACGGATGCCCTCATCAGCGCCCTGAGCTGGGTTTTGAAAACATCCTGCCTTGTAAGGCAAATCCTTATTGCCCTATAACCCAGGGCGGGATTATCCTCCTTATCAAGTCCGAAATAGCCAATTTGCTTATCCGCTCCGATGTCCATTGTTCTTATAACAACCTTTTTCCCCGCCATACTTTCAAGAACCTTTTTGTATGCGGAAAACTGAACCTGCTCATCGGGATAATCCTCGCTCTCAAGGTACAAAAACTCGCTTCGGAAAAGCCCTATTCCCCCCGCGTCATTGACAAGCGCCGCACCTATATCCCCCGTGCCGCTTATATTGGCGAAAATATCTATCCTTGCGCCGTCAAGAGTAACGTTATCCTTCCCCTTGAGCGACTGCAAAAGCTCCTTTTTCCTCCGAGCCTCCTCCTGCTTTTCCGTAAGCATATGGAGGGTTTCCGCATCGGGGTCAATGTAAACAATGCCTGTAAAGCCATCAACCGCCGCAATTTTTCCGTCAAGGGATTCATCCAGCTCTTCGCCTGCGCCTATAACGGCGGGGATGTTCATTGTCCGTGCAAGAATTGCAGTATGTGAACTTGACGAGCCGTATTTTGTAACAAAGGCAAGCACCTTATCCTTGTCAAGAGTAACCGTTTCGCTTGGGGTAAGGTCGTCCGAGCATATGATGAATTCCCCATTGGAATTATCGCTGAATTCCTCATCGCCGTTAAGGCATCTTATAACCCTGTTGGAAATATCCCTTACATCGACAGCCCTTGCCTTCATATATTCATCGTCCATAGAGGAGAACATTTCCGCAAAATTATCGGCAGTAACGGCTGCGGCATATTCCGCATTCACCTGTTGGCTTTCGATTATATTCATTACCGATTCGTTGTAGTCCTCATCCTCAAGCATCATTTTATGGATTTCGAAAATGCTTGCATTTGCCTCCCCAACCTCCCGAAGCGCCTTTTCATAAAGGGAGTCCAGCTGGGAAACAGCGGCTTGCTTTGCTTTCTCAAAGCGTAATTTTTCCTTGTCGGGATTCTCCGACTTTTCCCTTGTAACCTTTGCATCCCTGCGCTTGTAAAAGGCGATTTTCCCGATTGCAACCGCGCCAAACACACCTTTTCCTCGGATAACCTTCATATTGCGCCTCCTTAATGCAAAATCAAAGATTTGATGAAACGAAGTTTTCAAGCTCCCGAACGGCGGCATCCTCATCTGCGCCGTCACAGGAAACGGTGATTTCATCTCCGCATTTTACCGCAAGCCCCATAAGGGCAAAAAGCCTTTTTGCATCGGCGGATTTGCCGCCCTTTGTAATTTTTATTCCGCAGCCGAATTTTGCCGCTTCCTTGACCAAAAGTCCCGCAGGGCGGGCATGAATACCAAGCTCGTCTTTAACTTTATAAGTAAATTCCTTCATAACAAATTCCTCCAAATTATCTTTCACAGAGCCAACGCTTCAGAGCAATGCCATAGTTTCGACTTTATTACAATTATAGTACAAAAAAGCCCTTTTGTCCAGCAAAAAGCGAGGGCTTTTCAATTAAGACTTGTTTTGCCCATAACTGCATTATATCCCGAAACAGCCATATTATTCTTTATAATAAAATTCGCTTAATGCTCCCGAACGCAGAAGCATTAAAATGTCCAATTTTTATGTAATTTTTTCATTGAATTTATGAAATCTTGCGAAAATGTATTTTTTCAAAAAATTTTTTGAAAAAACCCTTGACATTATCCCCGCCGATAAGTTATACTATAACATTGATAGGGTGTGTCTACCCCTTGCTTGTTATGCCTTTTTGAGCATAATTGTCATTTCGTCTGTTAAGGCGCAGCTTTAACAAGCTCGTCAAAAATGTCAGTTTGGCATTTTTATGGGCATTCAAGGGGGATTGCAGCCCCACTGAATGCGAGGATGAATTCCGCCGCCATGCTCATTAGGATGGGCGGCTCAAGCTGAGTTTAAGGCGGGGCTCATCAGCAGTTATAAAAGGAGGAGAAATCAATGAAGAGAACTTATCAGCCTAAAAAGCTCCAGAGAAAGAAAGAACATGGCTTTATGAAAAGAATGTCTACAAGAAACGGCCGTAAGGTGCTTGCAAGAAGACGTGCAAGAGGCAGAAAAAGACTTTCTTATTAAGCTGAACGCCGTGCTTTCGCTGTGACAGCTGTGGAGCTGCGTCGCCAAGGCAGGACGTGCCAAGGCAGGACGTGCCTGAGAATTTATGGGCCACAATTCGGGGATGCGCCCCTTTTGTGGTCTTTTTCTTTAGGGTAAGCGGCGCGTTTATTTGCAATTGCCGCCGCATTGAAAGAGGCTGTTTTATTCATTTGATGCGTTTTTATGATTTATACAATAAAAATGAAAGAAAATAAGGACTTTGTAAGTCTTTTTAAAAAGGGCAGATTTATCTGCTGCCGTGCCTGCGTGGTTTATTTCAGGAAAAACGGCAGAGGCTGCAACAGGCTTGGAATTTCTACAGGGAAGAAAACGGGCAACGCCGTTATGCGCAGCAGATGCAGAAGAATCATCAGACAAGCCTATCGGGAAAATGAGAGCCTTTTCCCAAAGGGATATGACATCGTCATTGTTTCCCGCCCTTATACCTGTCGGTGCAAATCCACCGAAATCAGCAGACTTTTCAGGGATAAGGTTATACCTCAAATAAAAAATCCCCCGACCGATAATAAAGCTAAAAGGGATAAAAATAAACAATAAGTATTATTTTACGGTAAAATTGCAAACCGTATTTACAAACATAATATGAGATATATTCTGTCGTTAATTGTAAAGTTTTACAGGAGGTTCATCTCGCCGATGAAACCGCCATGCTGCAAATATTATCCAACCTGTTCAACCTATGCCTTAAAGGCTTTGGAAAAGCATGGAGCGGTGAAGGGCTCGATTCTTGCGATATGGAGGCTTATGCGGTGCAATCCGTACAGCCTTGGCGGAGTTGACCATGTTCCCGATAAATTCTTTTTATACACGCTGAAAAGCCGTGAGAAACGGCGAATGAAGGACGAATATAATTATACCGGACCGCAGTAGCCATACGGTTTGGTATACTTAACATACTTGAATTTTTGGAGGTTAAAATGAGTATTATAAGCCAGATAATCGGTTATCCTCTCGGCTGGATAATGTGGCTCATTTATCAGATTTGCCATAACTATGTTTTTTCTATCGTTATTTTTACGCTTATTACAAAGATTATTATGTTACCCCTATCCTTAAAAACACAGAAATCCACGGCGTCTATGCAGGCGCTTCAGCCAAAGCTCGAAAAGCTTAAAAAGCAGTATGCCAATAATCAGGAAAAATATAACGAGGAAACAATGAAGCTCTACAGCGAAGAGGGCATAAACCCTATGGCTTCATGCTGGCCCACGCTGATACAGTTCCCTATCCTCTACGGTATTTTCGATGTTGTTTACCGCCCGATTACCCATATTATAAGAATCGATTCGGATATAATTGACGCCGCAAAGGAAATTGTACTTAACAGCACAACCTACGGCGCGGAAAAGCACTTCCAGATTCGTCCCGAAATGTATATTGTTCAGGCTGTAAATGACCCGCAGTATGTAAGCCTTTTTGCCGACAGCAAATTTTCCGAGCTTGTTGAAAAGGTCCGGGACTTTGCCGCGCACAGTACGCTTTTTGGCGTTGATATGAGCCTTACGCCAACGCTTTCACCCGATGTTTGGAATAAATCGGCGATTGTTCTCGCCATGATTCCGCTTCTTTCCGGCGTATTCCAGGTTATAATGTCCGTTTATTCGCAAAGGCGTCAGAAGAAGATGAACCCCGGCGCATCCTCGCAAGCATCGGGAATGAACTTCATGTTCTATGTTATGCCGGTTATTTCTGTATGGATTGCTTTCAGCTATCCCGCAGCTATCGGTTTTTACTGGGCATCCTCATCCTTCTTCTCCCTTGTTCAGCAGATTATACTCAACAAGTTTTATACCCCCGAGTATGTCGCAAAGGTTATCGAAAAGGATAAGCGCAAACGCAAGAATAAGAAAAAGCAAGGCGTGATGGAACGCTATCAGCAGCTGCTTGCCGAACAGCAGGGCACCCAAAACGGCGGCTCCCGCAAAAATACAATTACTGCGGCCGCAAGGGTTTCCGACGACGATGACGATGGAAACACCGAGGTTAAACTTTCAAAATCCAAGCAAAAGGAATATGAGCGTATGCTTATAAGAGAAGCGCGGCGCAGGCAGGCTGAAAAATACGGCGACGAATTTATTGACGATGATGATGATTAAAGGAAAAAACGGCAAAATACCATTGCCGTTAAGATATTTGATTTATGCGGGAACGGCAGCATAAACGGTCATTATTTACACGAAGGGAGCAAAATCAATGAAACAGGTTTTTACGGCTAAGTCCATAGATGAAGCAAAGGCTATGGCAGCGAAGGAATTTGGCGCAGAGGAAAGCAGGATAACTTTCAATGTAATTGAAGAACCGAAAAAGGGTCTTTTCGGAAAGGTTAAGGGTGAAGCGAAGGTCGAAGCCGAATATGAACCCTCAAAGGCAGAAATTGCGGCGGATTATATAAGAGCCATTCTTACAAATATGGGCATCGATCCCTCTCTTAACGTTACCGAAAACGAGGACGAAGTTGCTATAGAAATCCTCGGGGATACAACGGGAACCATTATCGGCAGAAGAGGAGAAACCCTTGACGCTATACAGTACCTTGCATCCATGACCGCCAACAAGGGCAACAAGGAATATTATAGGGTAAGCGTTGATTCATGCGGCTACCGTGAAAAAAGAAAGGCTATACTTGAGGACCTTGCGACAAAAATTTCAAAGACCGTTATCAGGACAGGCAGAACCTCCACCCTTGAACCCATGAATCCCTACGAAAGAAGAATTATCCATTCCACAGTTGCAAATATTGAGGGCGTTACCTCCAAAAGCATTGGCGAGGAGCCTTACAGAAAGGTCGTTATTTCCTCAACAAATCCCCGCCCGAAAAAGGACGGCGGAAAGGGCGGTTATAACAAGGGCGGCTACAAGGGCGGAAGAAACAACGGCAAACGTCCGAGCGGCGCTTCCCGCTCCCTTGACAGCATGATGCAGACATCCTTTGAAAAGGAATACAAAAAGCCCAAGCCTGAGGACGACCTTATTTCAGGCGACCTTTACGGCAAGATTGATATTTAAAACATATTTAAGTCGAAATTTTATGGCGGCATTGCACTGCATTTGATGGGTGCAGTGCCGCCTTTTGTACAACAAAGGCATGGTGAGATTCAATGAATACAATTGCGGCTATTTCAACCCCCAGAGGCGCAGGGGGAATTTCTGTTATAAGAATATCGGGCGAAGATGCTTTCGCTATTGCGGATAAAATCTTTTCCCCCATTTCAACAAAGCTTGCTCCGTCACAAATGAACGGTTATACCTGCGCTTACGGCAAAATTATCGCCGATAAGGAATACTATGACGATTGCATTCTTACGGTTTTCAAAGCGCCAAAATCCTACACCGGTGAAAATGTCGCCGAAATTTCCTGCCACGGCGGTATTGCTGTAACGGAAAGCATTTTACAGCTTATTTATTCCAAGGGTGCTTCTCCTGCGGGGGCGGGAGAATTTACAAAACGTGCATTTTTAAACGGAAAGATGAATCTTATTCAGGCGGAGGCGGTTATGGACATTATCTCCGCCGAGGGAAAAGCAAGCCTTCGATGCGCTGCGGCGCTTCGTGAGGGCGCACTTTTTTCGAGGATAAATGCCGTTTCTGTAAAGCTCATTCACTTGCTGGGTGAAATTGGAGCGTGGGTTGACTACCCCGAGGAGAATATACCTGAGGTTGACAGCCATGCAATGACCGAAACGCTCTCCCTTGCCGCTGATGAGCTTGAAAAGATTCTCGCCGACTATGACTGCGGAAGAATTATACGTGAAGGCATTGATACGGCAATTGTCGGCAAGCCAAATGTTGGCAAAAGCACCCTTATGAACCTCTTAAGCGGCTGCGAACGAAGCATTGTTACCGACATCGCGGGAACTACCCGAGATATTGTTGAGGAATCGGTTCGGCTTGGAGATATTGTTCTGCGGCTTTCGGACACGGCGGGAATCCGTGACACCGAGGATATTGTTGAAGGCTTTGGCGTAAAAAAAGCGCAGAATAAAATCGATTCAGCCGATTTCATTCTTGCGGTTTTCGATAATTCCGAGCCGCTAACGGCTGAGGATATCGAAATTGCCGACAGATGCGCCGAGAGAAACGCCGCAGCCGTTATTAACAAAACCGACAAGGAAACTCTGCTTGATACCGCCTATATCGAAAGCCGATTCAGGAATACTATTTACATCTCCGCAGGCAATGGCGACGGCTTAACTCAGCTACAGAACGTATTATCAGATATATTTAAAACAAACAGTATAGATTTTAATAAAGGCATACTTGCCAACGAACGTCAAAGAGGCTGCGTAAGGTTTGCATTAAAGGCGCTTAATGAAAGCATTGCCGCACTTGAACAGGGTTATACTCTCGATGCGGTAAATATACTCATTGACGATGCGGAAAACAGTCTTCTTGAGCTTACAGGCGAAAGAACCTCGGAGGCTGTTGTTAACGAAGTATTTTCACATTTTTGCGTTGGAAAATAGCTGATTGGAGGGCAAAAAATGCATATTACGTTAAAAAGAGTAAGCGCAAGGCTTGTCGAATATAAAAAAATAAAGGAGCTTTATAACTCCGCATTTCCGAGCGATGAGCGTGCGCCGTTTATGCTGCTTATGGCAAAGGCGGGCAAGGAAAATGTTGACTTTTGGTCAGTTTACGCCGATAAAAACTGGGTTGGGTTTGTTTATGTTGTTAATGACGGTGTTTTATCCTATGTTTTTTATCTTGCAATCAACGCTTCGGAGAGGGGCAGGGGCTACGGAAGCGCTGTGCTTCGAACTCTAAAGAGGCTTTATGACGGTCAAAAGCTTTTTCTTGCCCTTGAACAGCTTGATGAATCCGCCGAAAATTACACCGAACGGCTTAACCGCAGGCATTTCTATGAGAAAAACGGTTTATTGCCGATTGATGGCAGGATTCGCGAGGGAAATGTTTATTACGACATTATGGGAATCGGCGGAACGGTCACTGCCGAGGATTATGGACATCTTATGGAATCCTACTGCGGCAAAATCCTAAAAAGGCTTTGCAAAATCGGAATAGTCTAATTTAGTAAGGAAAATGTTTTATGAGTTATTATATAGATTCTTATGATGTTGCGGTTATAGGCGCAGGACACGCAGGGGTTGAAGCCGCTCTCGCTTCGGCAAGGCTTGGTGCGAAAACCGCTCTGTTCACAATCTCCCTTGACTGCATTGCGAATATGCCCTGCAACCCCTCTATCGGGGGAACGGCAAAGGGGCATCTTGTTCGTGAGATTGACGCTCTTGGCGGTGAAATGGGGAAGGCCGCCGATGAATGCTATATTCAAAGCCGTATGCTTAACCGAGGAAAAGGCCCCGCCGTTCATAGCCTTCGTGTTCAAGCTGACAGGGTAAAATACCACAACCACATGAAGCACATTTGCGAAATGCAGCAAAATCTTGATATTAAGCAGGCTGAGGTTACGGAAATTCACGCCGATGACGGACACATTACCTCAATCTGCACACGGCTTGGCGGAGAATACAAGGTCAAGGCGGCAATTGTTGCAACGGGTACATACCTGAAAGGCGTTATACACGTTGGAGATGTTTCATACGAAAGCGGTCCGGATGCCGCGCTGCCCGCCAACTTTCTTTCCCAAAGCCTGCGCAGTCTTGGAATAGAGATACGCCGTTTTAAGACGGGTACTCCGTCACGAGTTCATATGCGTTCCATAAACTTTGACGCTCTTGAAAAGCAGGACGGCGATGATGACATTCAGCCTTTTTCCTTTGAAACCGATCGCTATAAGATGAAGAATCAGGTTTCCTGCTATGTTGCATATACAAATGAAGAAACTCATAGGGTTATTCGTGAAAATATCAACCGCTCCCCCATTTATTCGGGAAGAATTCACGCTGTCGGGCCCCGTTACTGTCCATCCATCGAGGATAAAATCATGCGTTTTTCCGATAAGCCGCGTCATCAGCTTTTCATTGAACCGATGGGGCTTGGGACGGATGAATACTACCTGCAGGGTATGTCCTCATCTCTGCCAGAGGATGTACAGATTGCGTTTCTCCACACAATCAAGGGCTTAGAAAATGTTGAAATAATGCGAAACGCTTATGCGATTGAATATGACTGCTGTAATCCGCTTGACTTAAAGCATACCCTTGAATTCAAACAGGTGCAGGGACTTTACGGCGCAGGTCAGTTCAACGGAACATCGGGCTATGAGGAGGCGGCGGCTCAGGGGCTTATTGCGGGAATAAACGCCGCAAGAAAGGTTCAGGGACTTGAGGAAATAACTCTCCCCCGCTCCTCGTCATACATCGGAACGCTCATTGACGATCTCGTTATAAAGGGCTGTTCCGACCCATACAGAATGATGACATCACGCAGCGAATATCGTCTTCTTCTTCGTCAGGACAATGCGGATGAAAGACTTACGCCTATCGGTTATGAAATCGGGCTTATTTCGGAAAAGAGATACAACGCATTTCTTGAAAAGCAGGAGCAGATCAACGCTGAAATCAAGCGCATGAAAAAGACAACGGTAGTCCTTTCGGGTGAGCTTAACGCCATGCTTGAGGAAAAGGGCACTGCGCCGCTTGCATCCGCCGTAAGGTTTGCCGACCTTATTCGCCGTCCGCAGATAAGCTACGATGATTTGGCTCCGTTTGACCCCGAGAGGAAACCCCTTTCCTATGAAGTCAAGGAACAGGTTGGGCTAAAGATTGAATACGAGGGCTACATTGCCCGTCAGCTTATGGAAGTTGAGCACGTTTCAAAGCTCGAAAAAAAGAAGCTCCCCTCCCCTCTTGATTACAAAGCCATAACGGGGTTAAGCCTTGAGGCAGTTGAAAAGCTGAACCGAATTCAGCCCGCAAGCATTGGACAAGCAAGCAGGATTTCGGGCGTATCCCCCGCCGATGTAAGCGTTCTTATAATCTGGCTTTCTCAGCAGAAATAAATTGTTCCACGTAGAACATTAACGGAGAGGATTAACAATGATTTTGCCATATAATATAATGTCCGAAATTTTCGGCGAATACGGGCTTGAGCTTACCGAAAAGCATTACGCTGACTTTGATTTGTATGCAAGCCTGCTTGTGGAGTGGAACGAAAAAATTAACCTTACCGCCATTACTGACCCGAAAGGAATAACAATTAAGCATTTTCTTGACAGCGTCCTTATCTTCAAGTATACCGAAATTAACATTGACAGCCGCTTTATCGATGTCGGAACAGGCGCAGGATTTCCGGGCATTCCGATGAAGATTTATAAAAACGATTTGGAATGCACCCTGCTTGACAGCCTTAATAAAAGAGTAAGCTTCCTCCAGGATGTTTCGGAAAAGCTAAACCTCCCTATGAATTGCGTACATTCAAGAGCAGAGGACGGCGGTAAAAGCCCACTCCTTAGAGGGAGTTTTGATGTTGCCGTTGCAAGAGCTGTCGCCGCTTTGCCTGTACTCTGTGAATATTGTATGCCTTATGTAAAAATCGGCGGAAAATTTATTGCAATGAAAGGCCCGAATGAAAATTACAAGGATGCTTGCACTGCCTACAAAACCCTCGGCGGAGAAATTGAGGATGTAAAAGAGTATTTTCTCCCGAGCGGCGATAAAAGGCAGATAATTATTATCGTAAAGATTAAAGATACCCCACACAAATACCCAAGAAACTCCGCGCAAATCGCAAAGAAGCATCTTTAATTTAAAATCCGACCGCAGGAACAAGCAAAATGCTTCTGCGGTCGGATTTTTATTGGGATTAATATCCATTTCGACATATTGCATCGCTTCCTAAATGCTATACTAATAATGATAACCAATGACTGTATGCGCAAGCAGTCGGACAGATAGAACAACCATTATGCTTTAACATGGAGGAATGTAAAAATGCTGTTGCCTTTTGCCGCAAAAGAAAAAACAATAAACAAGGTTGTTGAAATTGAAGTAAATAGGATTTACCCCAATCCATACCAGCCGAGAAAATCATTCGGTGATGATGTAAACGAGCTTGCGGAAAGCATTAAACACAACGGCTTGCTTCAGCCGATTACCGTAAAAAACAATAGCAGCGGTGATTATACACTTATCGCAGGAGAACGCCGATTAAGGGCGATCAAGCTGCTCGGTATGCCCACTGCGCCGTGCATTATAATTGACATAACCGATAGAAATTCCGCCGCAATGGCGCTTGTTGAGAACATTCAGCGAAAGGATCTTCAATTTTTTGATGAAGCCGAAGCTCTGTTAAACCTAATCGACTTTTATGGAATGACACAGGAGGATGCGGCAATAAAGCTTGGCAAGAACCAATCAACAATTGCAAACAAGCTGCGGCTGTTAAAGCTTGATGCGGAGGTACGCAAAAAAATATGCGAATACGGTCTTACAGAGCGTCATGCAAGGGCACTGCTCAAACTTGAGAGCAAGGAACAACAGCTTGAGCTTATAGAAAGCATTCACATTAAGAAGCTAAATGTTGAAAGCACAGAGCGTATGATTGAAAATATGCAGTTAAAGGAGCAGGAAAAGGAAAGCATACGAAAGTGGAGCGGCGCATTCCGTGATGTTCGGCTGTTTGTAAACACGCTGAACAAGGCCGTTGAGATGATGAAGGCCGCAGGGATAAACGCCGATGCGCAGAAAATTCAAGAGGAAAACTACATTGAATACATAGTAAGGATTCCGACAAAGAAATAACCGAAGCAAAATGTTTCACGTGGAACAATCCGCCTTTGACGGATAACGTTGTTTCACGTGGAACATTTTTGTCTAATCTATAAAAAATGCCGAGTTTGTATTGCTATAACAGCAAAAGTGTGCTATAATTTAATTGACGAAGAATATTGTACGGGAGGTTAAATATGTCCACTGTAATTGCTGTTGCAAATCAAAAGGGCGGCGTGGGTAAGTCCACCACGGTCGTCAATCTCGCCGCCTGCCTTGGCGCTAAAGGTAAAAAGGTTCTCTGCATCGATATTGATGCGCAGGGTAATACAACAAGCGGCTTCGGTATACAAAAAAAATCCGTTGACGCTACCGTATATGACGTACTGCTGGGACAGAGAAGAATCAAAGAAGCTATAATTAAAACAGAATTTAAAAACGTTTCCGTTGTTTCTTCAACCTCTGATCTTGCGGGAGCTGATATTGAGCTGATTGAACTGGACAACCGCTCAAATAGGCTTAAAATGCAGCTTTTAACAGTCAAGCTCGACTATGACTACATATTTATAGACTGTCCGCCGTCATTATCATTGCTTACTATCAATGCGCTTTGCGCCTGTGATACCGTTCTAATCCCGCTTCAATGCGAATTTTACTCGCTTGAGGGTCTTTCCCAGCTTATCGAATCAATTCGCATTGTGAAAAAACGCTACAACCCTAATATAGACATTGAGGGAATCCTCTTTACAATGTATGACAGTAGGCTTAATCTTACAATGCAGGTCGTAAATGAGGTTAAAAAACACTTCCCCAAAAAAGTGTTCTCAACAGTAATTCCAAGGAACGTTCGCCTTTCGGAAGCTCCAAGCTTCGGAAAGCCCGTAATTTATTTCGATAAAAGCTCACGAGGTGCGGAAGCGTACGAAAGCCTTGCCCAAGAAATACTAATGCGGCACAAAGCAGCCGAAAGAGAAATGAAAAAAATTGCTATGGCAGGAAAGGATTAATTTATGGCGAAACAATCAGGACTCGGACGTGGTTTGGATGCCCTTTTTGAAGACAACACTAACGAATCGGAAGGCGCAGTCCAAACCTTGAGAATGTCGGAAATCGAACCAAACAAAGGTCAGCCCCGGCAAAGCTTCGATGAAGCTGCAATAGCTTCCCTTGCGGACAGCATTCATCAGCATGGATTAATTCAGCCAATCGTTGTAAGAGAAACTCCTACGGGCTATCAAATCATAGCGGGCGAACGCCGTTGGAGGGCTTGCCGTATGCTCGGAATGAACGAAATTCCCGTTGTGATAAAGAATTTCAACGATTCAGAAGCGGCTCAAATTGCCCTTATAGAAAATATCCAGCGTCAGGATCTCAACCCAATTGAAGAGGCAGCCGCCTATAAGGAGCTTATGGAGAAATATGAGATGACGCAGGAGGAGCTTTCAAAGGCTGTCGGGAAATCCCGCTCGGCTATCGCAAATTCGGTCAGAATGCTTAATATGCCCGATGAAATACAGAATATGCTTAAGAAAAACGAGCTTTCCGCAGGTCAGGCTAAAGCAATTGCCGCCGCCGAAACCGAGGAGGAAATGATCGAAATCGCCCGAAAAGCCGCAAACGGTCAGATGACCGTTAGGGCAATCGAAAAGGAGCTGTCCAAAAAAGCGGAGGAATACGCTCCCCCTCTCCAAGAGGAAAGGCAAAAACGTCAGGCGGAAACATATCTTACCGAGATGGAAATCAGCCTTCGTGAAACGCTCGGCAGAAGGGTTAAAATTAAATCCTCTGACGGCAAAAAAGGCACAATCACCATAGACTTTTTCGATGAGGACGATTTAAGCGACTTAGCGGAAAAGATAACAAGATAAAACATCGCTTTAAAACAAAACGAACCAAGGGAAGCAACTCCCTCGGTTCGTTTTGTTGTATAAAAGAGCTGTGAAACCATAAGGCTGCACAGCACTAGTGATTTACTTATTCGGAACAAGAGCTTCCTTGCCACCCATATAAGGACGAAGAACCTCGGGGATTTTAACCGAACCATCCTCACAAAGGTTATTTTCAAGGAAAGCGATAAGCATTCTCGGGGGTGCGACAACGGTATTATTAAGTGTATGCGCAAAATACTTGCCGTTTTTGCCGTTAATGCGTATTTTAAGACGTCTTGCCTGTGCATCGCCAAGATTGGAACAGCTTCCGACCTCAAAATATTTCTTCTGACGGGGCGACCATGCCTCAACATCATAGGATTTTACCTTTAAATCGGCAAGATCACCCGAACAGCACTCAATTGTGCGGACAGGGATATCCATTGAACGGAAAAGATCAACGGTATTCTGCCAAAGCTTATCAAACCACATCATGCTGTCCTCAGGCTTACATACAACAATCATTTCCTGCTTTTCAAACTGGTGAATGCGGTAAACTCCACGCTCCTCAATGCCGTGCGCACCCTTTTCCTTACGGAAGCAGGGTGAATAGCTTGTCAGCGTGTGCGGCAGGGTGTCCTCGGGGATAATGGTATCAATATACTTTCCTATCATCGAATGCTCGGAGGTACCTATAAGGTACAAATCCTCCCCATCAATCTTGTACATCATCGCATCCATCTCGGCAAAGCTCATAACGCCTGTTACAACGCTGCTGCGAATCATAAACGGGGGAACACAATAGGTAAAACCACGGTCAATCATAAAATCACGGGCATAGGAAATAACGGCGGAGTGAAGTCTGGCAATATCTCCCATAAGATAGTAAAATCCATTTCCTGCCACACGTCTTGCCGCATCAAGGTCAATTCCGTTGAACGATTCCATAATATCCGAATGGTAAGGAACCTCAAAATCGGGAACAACAGGCTCGCCATAGCGTTTGATTTCAACATTTTCGGAATCGTCCTTACCGATAGGAACCGATGGGTCGATAATATTCGGAATAACCATCATTTTCTTTGTAAGCTGTTCGGAGGTTTCCGCCTCCTTGGCTTCAAGCGCGGCAAGCTCATCGCCGAAAGCAGTGACCTTTTTCTTTGCTTCCTCCGCCTCATCCTTTTTTCCCTGAGCCATAAGGCTGCCTATTTCCTTTGAGGTTTTGTTTCTGATTGCACGAAGCTCATCAGCCTTAGTTTTGGCTGCGCGAAGCTCAGCATCGAGAGCGATTACCTCATCAACCAAAGGAAGTTTTGAATTCTGAAACTTCTTCTTGATATTTTCTTTAACAATGTCGGCGTTTTCACGGACAAATTTAATATCCAACATAATAAAAAATCTCCTTAAAATAAATAAATACAACCGCATCTGCGGTATCAATACTTATTATAACATATTTTACGGAAAAATCAACTACTTTAATCGGAAAAACAGCTTACAAAGACAGAACAATAATGCCGCAGGAAGTACAAACGCAGACATTAATAAGCCGGACCCATTGTAAAGGTTACACACAGCAAGACTACAACAAACCAATATTGGGCATAACACAAACCTACTCATAAAGCCACATCCTCGGAATTATTTTTTCATTAACCCTATGAACAATCTTTTTTACAGGTCACCGAAACCGATAATTTTCCCTGTTCGCATTAGGGCTTTATTGGGGACAAAAAAAAGCTCCCAAACGATTACAACAAACCATTTGGAAGCTTCAATTTTGGTGACCCGTACGGGAATTGAAAGTCGAATTGGGATTTCGGCAACTTTCCATATAATCCGAGAAACCGCATAACAAAGCCGTTTCCGACGGGCGGCATTTTTGAAGTTTAGCGTTCTATTTAGTGCTTTTTTGTACCTTTAGCGGACAAATAGCGGACAAAATATGATGTACTTTCTGTGTTGCAGGGGCTGATTTGCGAAGGTAAATCGGCTCCTGCTTTTTTGTTTTTACGGGCAAAATTGCGGGAGAATATCAAAGCAGAAAAAAGCGCTTGACTTTTATACTTTAATGTGATAAACTATACTTGTAACAGGAAATCTAAATCAACACAGGAGGTAATCGTATGAACAACGAAAGAAAAACAGCAGAGGTCGAAGAACTCACAATCGGTCGCTGGGGAACGGCTTGGCAGCAGTTTATGCAGGAAAACTATCCAACCGAAGCCGAGAAACTGATAAACAGCGGTCGCTGGGGCAAGCTTGCTCTTGAAATTGACAGAGAAGCGTACAGCCTTTGGGAGTTGCTGCGAAAGCAATACGCAAAGGCAAATCCCCGACCGACTACCTTTATGGAAACGATGAAGTGGGAAAACACACGAGGCTTCTATGTTGACCACGAGGTTATGGAACAGATTGTGCTGCAGTTCAGAGCGTAAGATAACTGCCCCATAAATACGAGAACAGGCTCTCTGATTGAACGGAGAGCCTGATTTTATTTATTGTTGTACTTAATTATATCGCTCGGAGAGCAGTTCAGAACATAGCAAATCCGCGCCAAAACGTCCAAATCGAGTTTCTCGACCTGATTGGAATACCACTTATTGATAACCTCAAAACGTGTATTTGATGCCTTTGCAAGATAGTTTCTCGTTAAGCCACGTTCGTCTAAAATCTCCTTTAGGCAGACATCTATTTTACCGTAATCCTTGATAGTTATGATTGTAACTGCATTTTCCACAAAATCACTCCCCTATAACTATTCTATTATGATAGTTACTTGTTGACAATATACATATATGTGTGGTACTATGTATATAGTAATAAACGAGGAGAGTGTTTCAATATGGTCGTGGCATTCTTTGGGCATAAAGATACTCCAAGTACAGTTAAGCCGCTCTTGGAGCAAACAGTACAGCGATTGATTGAGGAGAATGAGGAGATAACATTTCTTGTCGGTACGCACGGAGCGTTCGATTTAACGGTGCAAAACGTTCTTGAACAAGCTTATAAAAAATGCCCGCAGATAACCTGTCATATAGTCCTTTCGTATATTCCCGTTGACAAGAACAGTGAACAGTGCGCACTGCCAACACTTGTCCCCGAAGGCATAGAGAACGTCCCGAAGCGCTTTGCTATATCGTTCAGCAACAATTATATGGTAAATGAGTGCGACACCATTGTGTGCTATATTACGCACGATTGGGGCGGAGCTGCACAGTTTGTAGAAAAGGCAATGAAAAAAGGCAGTGTGATAATCAACCTTGCTGAAATCTATAAGCTGTAATAAATATCAATATATGGCAGATAATGCAGGCATTGCATCTGGTACAAATAGAATGAAAAAATGAGCATACTCCCGATATGGGAATATGCTCTAAATATAATTATCGTGGTGTGATTTTAACTAATGTTGCAAGATGGTCCTTATTTTCTTGTCTGGTTCTCTTGATATATCCCAACTTATCACAAATATATTCGATTTTTTGAGAAAAAACATCTGCACTTAATTTAGACATATAAAGATTTCCCTCGGAATCTCTAAAGCTTGTATGCCATTGTTGTTCATCATCAAGAGGGTGTTCTGGTCTAAAATCGTGAATATTAAAAATCTTATGTTCAATTTGTGTAATCCAAGCTGCTCCTACTTCAGTCAAAGCACCCCAAGAGCGTTTTGTGTTTTCACTTGTAACAAAAATCACATACATCTTCTGCGTTGAATAGCTATCTACAAAAAAATCCCTTAAATAGTCATATATACCGCTTTTCCCAACATCTCCTTCAGGAATACGACAAACCTCATCGTCACAGTTGGTGTATATTATATCTTCGGGTGGAACATTATTGAATACTAACATATTATAAACAATATCAGCCAAATCTTTATCGTTATAAGTTTGACTTATAAGTATTTTCTTTTTTTGTGAGTCAATAATGCTCTTTATTCCCATATCCGGACTGTTGGAATTGATTTCTTCAGAGAGAATAGTTTCTACTGTTTCCAATTGTTCCATAGGAATCCCTAATTGGTCTGAAATTTTTGTAGCAGCCTTTTTTGCTGTATTTTTCCTAAATCTATCAACGGATTTTTTGAAAGACGCTTCGTTCTTCCGTTGTTCTTCAAGTTTTTCTTCTTCTTTTTTCTTCTTACCCAAAGAAACAAAAACATCACGCATTTTTAGTATATCAGGAAGCAATGTATTCCTCACATAGTCCAATACTGCTTGGTAGCGAGGGTCATCGGTTTTATATCCTTGTCTGTTGCTTAATGCCATATCAGGAAGTTCAGTCAGTTCAAAAATATCTATATGGAGTTGACCAACAACATAGACTTCAGACAATTTGTTTTGCCCCACAATAGGCAAGATGTTAAATTCTCCCATTTTTCGATTTGCATATAGTGAAATGAAGTTATCCGGGAAATCTGCCATTTCAGCTTTTCTTCCGCGAGTAGACTTATAAGTACCTACCCAACCTTTTATTTGGACATTATATGAGTGTTCTTCACCGTTGCAATCCTTCATCTTAATTGGAACAGAAGCTAACGACTTGTTTTTCAAGAGCTCATCTTTTTCATTGGCATAAGGAGTATTAAAATAATCACTTAAATATTCGAATTCATCGCCTAAAGTAATTAGTGTGGACAATTCTGAAATCATTTCCTTATCAAAAGAACATATTGTTTCATTCTCCGTCCCTCTGATAATATGTATTACAAAGTCTTCGTCTACCAATGGAAAAATTTTCAACAGATTTCTTTTTATAGCCTTTAACGAACTGTGTAAGGTGTACTGTGGCTTTTGCATAACCACTGCAGTCCCATTTCCGGTAACTTTTTCAAATGAAATCTCATCATCGGCTAAAGGAGATAATAAGTTATCACTTCCAATACTACGAGAAAGGATAAATCCAGATTTCTCCATATTAGAAACGGTTTTAATTAATACATTTTCAGAAACGGAAAGAGCCGCCAATTTTCCAACGCCTTTCCTTCCCATTTTCTTTCTATTAAGCGCAGTTCTAGCTCCTTCTTCTGTATTTCGTGAAACCGCAGCGACGTTTAGGTATTTTTGAACATCTCCATCAACATATGACATTCCTCTGCCATCATCTTCTACTGTTATATCATCTTTATTTGAGATAATATATACATTATGAGCATCAGCGTCATATGCATTTGCAATCAATTCCGCTAAAATATAATAGATATTTGTATACAAACTTGGACCTAAAAGCTCAAGGATTCGAGGGTCTATATTAAGTTTATATTCTTTATTCATATTCTTCATACCGCCTTTAAACATCTATTCCGTGTTCTTCTAAATGCGCCAATATTGATTCGCCGATAACTTCTCCTAACCTAACTGGAACTGCGTTACCTATGTGCCTTGCTATATCTCTGAACGCAAAATCTTTATCCGGGTCAATAAAATCATAGTCGGCAGGAAAGGTTTGTAACAGAGCCCCTTCTCGCAATGATAACGCTCTATCCTGCTCGGGATGACCATATCTTCCTGTACCATAGCAATAAAACTGGGTTGTTATGGTAGGACCTATTTGCTCCCAAGTCATTCGACCGTAAACCGAGCTATAAGTTTGTCCTGAAGCTTTTCTATGGCATTCACAACGCAATTCTTCAGGCCAGTCTCTCCAAGTACCACCGGGAATAGAGTGCCTAATTCTTTCTAAATTCTTCTGTGAGAGGCGAGCCGAACGATGCAGGGGGTCATTGGGGTCAACTTCTCCTGCTTCAATGTGAGGTAAATCGTGTATAAAATCTCTAACGTGAATGTCATCCCTATTATGTGTGGGGTTAATAATGTTAATCGGTCCTAATGTTGAACCAACAAGAACAAATCTTCTTCTCGTTTGAGGAATACCATAATCAGGACAATAAATTACTTTATAATCCAATTGATATCCATTCCTACGAAGTATCCTCAAAAATCTTTTAAAAATATTGGTTTCTTGAATTTGAGGAACATTCTCCATTGACACTATCGTCGGTTGAACTTCTTCTATTAAACGACCGTATTCTAATAGCAAATTATACTTTTCATCCCTCGCATTTGCTTTGCCAAGCTTAAACCTCATTTGTGAAAAAGGCTGGCAAGGTGCGCAGCCCACCAGTATTTTTGTCGCATCATTATCGTATAACTCATCAATATCATTACCTGTTAGGGTACGCACATTCTGAATATGATAATTAATATGGTTATTTTGTTCGTATGTATACTGGCAGGTAGGGTCAATGTCAAATCCAGCAATAACATTTAAGCCCGAATTTATCAGGCCTTTTGTTAACCCACCTATACCGCAAAATAAATCAACTATTTGTGTTGGCATAGTATTCACCTACCTTAAATAATGAATTTATAAAACCGAGCAGTATTGTTACTCCCACTGACAAGAAATGAGGACAATTTCTGTCGGCATTCCTTCAAACTGAACATCAAATTTTAACGACGGCTCAACCTTTGTTGAAGCGTTGTGTATCCTAAAGCTGAATTGCCAACCGTTATTTAAGTACAGCTCAACCGTGTTTGAACTGTTCTTTTTAAACTTGATAGTGACAAGCTCATCAGGCAATTCAGCTATCGGAATATTAATAATCGGTTTCTTGGTTCGAGAAGCTTGATTTAATGTGCCACGCAGATTGAATGACTGTATATTGGTCGTTCTCTTTGCGTCAAGAGAGATGACTTTATAAAAATCATACTCTCCTAATAAATACTCTACCATACGGCGTGGGAACGCTGGGTCAACACTGTTTGCCCTTTTGATTTCTTCCATAAAAGCGTTAAGCAAAGGAACATATACATCGCCGTCTTTATCAGGCAAGTCAGACCAGTTGACATTATTGCTCTTCTGTTCTTTTAGATACTTAAAGATAGGCAATATTGAGTTCCAATATGTTTCAGAACAAGGAATGCCGTACCATTTCTCACCAAAATCAATGGAGGGGCTTAATCTGGAGTGTTTTACAGCAAAGTGATTATGCTTAACGCTTAATCCTATCTCCCAGCCACTTTCTCCTCTTATGATAAGAATATCTCTGACATCGCCCTTTTCGCCTTCCTCGTCTTTCTGTATCTTTAATAAAATAGTTTCGCTATCATTCTCAACCATAATCGGCTCAAGGTCTGTTAGCTTATCAGCCATTGCTTTTGCTGCTCTTGTAATGGTATTTTGAAAGCTCTTGTCCGTATTACCCCAAGCCTTTATAGCTGCTTTATAACTTGTGTTTTCTTCAATTTCAACTTTGCCGCACTTTCTGAATTTGGCAATTGTATCGCTTAAGGCAACTAAACAAGCCATCTCAAATGCTCTGCCTTGGTCATTACTCTTTGAACTCAATGTCTTATCCTCCTCTAATGCATTCTTTATTGCAACAGCGACTTCGTAAGCTAGATTAACAGGAACAGCGTTGCCTATCATTTTATAAGCATCGTTGGTGTTGTCGTAAATGAATTTGAATGTATCGGGAAAGCCTTGTACTCTTGCAATTTCTCGTATAGTCATTCGCCTATACAAATGCTCTTTTCCTTCAACAAAGCGGCAATCATTTTTGCCGTACTTTACCATTTTGGGAGCTTGCGGATGAAGCTGACATTGGCGACCGGAAGCCTGAACTGTAAATGCTTGTTCATCCCAAGACTTTACCCTGTTACGGCTCATAAATATAGGGGAATATGCTCCGGTATAGTATTCGTTGTTGTTTATTGCTTTTTCATTGTGATGGTTAGATTTAGCTGCTGGGATAGCAGTGTCCTGCAAATCCCATATTATATCTCTTAATGTGATTTTCTTATCATCATCAGCAGTTGAGCCAGTGGGAAATTCAAAATCAATATTCAAATCATCTCTGAACCCTATGTAAAAAACTCTTTTACGTTCTTGGGCCACACCATAGTCTTTGGCATTTACTAATGTTATGGTTACATTATAACCACATTCACGAAACATCTTAACGATGTTATCAACTGCTTCCGAATGTCTATTTGCGAGCATACCGCTTACGTTTTCGGCAAGAAAGAATTTTGGCTGCTTTTCTTTTAGAATTCGTATATAATCGTAGAAAAGCTGACCTCTGGCGTCTTCAATGCCTTTTAAGGAGCCTGCTTCCGACCAAGATTGGCAAGGAGGTCCGCCGATAATACCGTCTATGTCGTCCGGGAAATCAGACTCTTGTATTTTTCTTATATCGCCCTTTATCAAAGTGGTGTTGGGGTGATTTGCCTCGAAAGTTGACCATATAGTAGGGTCATATTCGTTTGCAACAGGAATTTCAAATCCTGCACGTTCAAATCCGAGGTCAAGTCCACCACAACCACTGAATAAACTTAATACCTTCATATTTCCTCCAGAGAAACATCTATATATAGTTATTTTATCACAATTTCTCGAAAATTGCAATATGAAAATGTGAATAATCACGATATTGTGCAAAAATTCACTGCGCAGTGCAAATGGATATGTTAAATGACAGAAAGCGGTTCGCTTACTGTCCTTTTTCATTAGTATTTCGCTCGTCCCTCCAGAGTAGCCCTCCTGCTATCAGCACTTTCAAGGTAATCGCTAATCTCCTTCTCAAACTCCTTCCCACCATTCTTCTCAAACTTTCGAAGCATAGCCGCAGATGTGCGTATAAACTCGTCGTGAAGCGCCTTGTATTCGGTTTTGTTAGCGTCGGAAAGACGTTCCCAAGCCTTGTTTTTGTGCATAAAATTTTCAAACCTATACTTTACTTGCTGCCGAAAGCTGAAAACTCCCTCGGAGCATTTCTCTCTGTAAATAATCTTGCTGTTCTTCTTGCGAAGCACCTTGCACTCCTCGCAGTACTGCGTGTTCTTGGACTTTGCGAGGAAGAAGCTGCCGCACAGCTTGCACTGAACGCAGAACACCTTTCTGCTCGTCAAATAGCGGGAATATCCCGTCAACAGCTCCGACATCTCGCTGCAATTAACCCGAATAACCTCACAAATCTCCGTGTCCTGCGGAGATTTTTTCTTTTTCAGCGTGGTGAAGGTGTCGGTAATCAGCGTTTCCACATCATCACGGAACTGCTCGCCCAACTCCGCACGGTCAGGTTGTTTCAGCCCCAAGCCCAACCGAGCGTTCATATATAAAACGGTGGCGACCTTGTACCATTTAGAGATAGTCCGTGCAAGCAGGCGTACAGTAACGCTTTTGTCTGCCTTGAAAAAATAGTCGAGGCTGTTTAACGTTTCGGCAACTCTGTGGCTGTTGGAGTTCTTGTCGCAAAGGTTAGCGTAGAGCCTGTCCGAAAGTTCCTGAAGCTTCTCCACGTCCGACAACGACCTGAACACATCAGCAGCAAAAGTTCCGAGCGGCTGTTCACGAAGATATATGTCCAAATCCTTAACGGCGAGATTTGGGGTGCTACTGTTTTTCAGCACCTTTTTGATGATTTTTGTTGAGCCGCCTATCAGGATTTCGGTGCTGTCCGTGAGCAGAAGAACCGCCTCGTAATCATAATTAACATCAAATTTCTTCTCAAAATCCATAGAAAACTACCTCGCTTACAAGGATAATGTACTAACAAAAGTGCCAAATAGGGCTGAAACAGCCAAATATCCACCTATAAATATAGCATAATACAGCCGTTTGTGACAGAATACAACGGTTCCAATGTTTTTACAAGGATAAAACAGAATAGCACAACATACCGCATTATAAAAGCGTTTTCTTGGTTGTAAAACTCAATAACGCCGAAACACTATCCTTGTATAGTATATCACAACCTATTGCATTTGTCAATCCCGTATGGTAGGATATTGTCAAGGGACGAAGCTTCACCCGACATTCCGAACAACACCATTCAAGGAGGTAACTTTTATGACAAACGCAAAACGAGAAGAAATTATTGCGGCAATGAGCAGCCTGCTCGAACAGCTTGTAGAGAACGAGCCGCCGAAATCCGAAACAACCGCCGCACCCGAAAAGGTTGAAATGCTGACGATAAAGGAGTGTACCGAAGCGGTCAAGGGGTTGAACGAGTACACGGTGCGACAGCTTATTGCCCGCAAGGAAATCCCCTCAATCAGAACGGGACAAGGCAAGCGTGGGAAGATACTTGTACCGAAAGCGGCTCTGCTTCGCTACTTTGTCGGCGCATAATGAGTGCAGTTTTTTGCAGTTCCTTTTGTGCTATGATGAACAAAAACGAAGGGAGCAAGGAAAATGAAGATACTTGAACGGCTCAACCCCAACAACACCATATCGATAAACCGCCCCATTGCTCACGCTTTGGGGCTTGGGGCGGCGGTGGTTTACTCGGCGCTTATCTCAAAGTACGAGTATTATTACAAGCACAATATGCTCGATGAGGAGGGTTTCTTTTACTCAACGATTGCGGATTTGCAGGAAAGCACCTCTATGGGCAAATGCCAACAGAGCAACGCTATCAAGGTGCTGACCGATGCAGGATTGGTGGAAGTTTGCAGGCGCGGTATGCCCGCAAAGCGATACTTTCGGGTGCGTGATGAAGTGGAGCTGCTCGACAAGTTTCTCAAACATGGTAAAGAAATAATCGCCGAGCTCAACCCTATTGCACAGTTGGACGATAATCGTCAAACTTGTTGTACGGAAACCGAACAACAAGTCGGCGGTTTTTCCGACAACAAGTTGGCGCAAAACGAGCCTTATACTATAAATCCTAATATAATAAAATCAAAAGAGAATAATCCTAATCAATCAATCCACGGCGTCGCCGATATGATTGATATGATGGATAATTCAACCGAGATTGTTTCTGCTGATAAACGCAGCGATTACCTTGAGCTTATCCGTGAGAATATCGAGTACGACTGCTTTGACAAAAGGGAGCAGGAAAAGGTTGACGAGCTGATACAGATTATGCTTGATGTTGTGTGTTCGAGCCAAAGCACGGTTCGGGTTCATGGCGAGGACTTGCCGCACGATGTGGTTAAGAGCCGCTTCCTAAAACTCAATCACGAGCATATCGAATATGTGCTGTTATCATTGAAGCGGAACACAAGCGACGTGAAGAACATCAGAGCATATCTGATAACGACGCTTTACAACGCCCCGACCACCATTGACAGTTACTACACCGCTCTCGTTAACCACGATATGTACGGAAGTGCTTGACCGCTCCGAGAGAGTTTTCTTTCAGATTTGAAAAGAAAAAAATTGTCGGGCTGGGCGAGTTTTCGCTCCTATCCGCAGAGGTTGAGTGATAGAGGGTTGGGATTTTAGTCCTACTCTCGGAGCAGTCGTTTAAGAGCGATTTTCGCTTTTACCTCGTTTCACGAGGTGGCTGGTTGAGAGGGTTTTGAGAATTTATCTCAAACCTTGGCGAGAGAAGAAAAGAGGGGTTTGGGGATTTATCCCCAACTCAATGTGATAATGACGGGCGGAGCTTGTCACTATCACTATTGAGTATAGCAACAACGACTAAAACCGAAAAAACTGCTTGATTTGTCAAAACCGTTTTATCATACATTTTGAAGATAAATTGAAAAACTGCTTTTAAGCAGCTGCCGCCGTTTATGAGATAAATTCAAAAAATGATTTTTAGCAGCAGGCACAGCAGAGAAGATAAATTTGCAAAACGAGCGAAAGGAGATGTGTATTATGAGTGAGAAAAATACAAACGGGCTGTCGGTTTCGTTTCGGGTGGATAGTGGTTATCTCGACCACAACAACCGAGTTATCACCGCTCACAATGTTGATGTTTCACGGACGGGCGACAACATTACATATACAAAAATCGACTTGCGGGATTTCTATCAGCAGGTCTTTGGCGAGGCGATTATGGAATACAATCTGAAGCAAGACCGCCCAGACCGAGAAATTCACGATTACTACGAGCAAGTCAAAAAATCGAAAAAAGTTAAATTGTTCTATGAGGTGGTTGTGCAGTTCGGCGATTTGCACGACTGCGGAGTTGGCTCGGATAATTGGCAAACGGCGCAGACAATGCTTGATGAGTATATGAGAGAATTTGAACGGCGCAACCCTAACCTTAAAGTGTTCAACGCTGTAATGCACCTTGACGAGAGTACGCCGCACCTTCATATTGACTTCGTTCCCGTGGCTCACAAGGGACAGCGAGGGCTTTCGTTAAAGAACTCAATGAGTGGTGCGCTTCGGGAACAGGGGTTTTCCTCGTCAAACAAAATGCAGAACGAGTGGACGGCTTGGTCTGAAAGTGAGCGTTCGGTTATGGAGCAGATTTTGCTGAAACACAGTTTACGGCGAGAGGATAAAAACGTTCATCGTCCGCATTTATCCGTTGATGATTACAAGAGGGCTGCACAGGAAGCGGAGAGTATCAGAAAAATCAACGCCCACATTAACGAATTGAAAAAGAAGCCCGCCGAGGAACTGACTACGGAAGAATCCACCTTAATCAACAATCAGAACGACGTTATGCGTGAAAAGGTTACAGAGTTAAGGCAGCAGTTTGAGGATATGAGCAAGAAAGTCGGAGCGGACTTTGTTCCTGTGAACATTTATAGCCCCGACAAACTGCAATACATAGCGGACGGGTTGGCTCGTGCGAAAATACCTTGCGTTGCCGAAAGCAACACGCTTTACGTTCCCGATTACGCTTTGAAAACTGCACAGGCGATTGCGTCCCACTACAAGCCTGACGAGAAAGCGCCTACGATTCGTGAGATGATTAAGCTGGACATAGACAGGTTGGTGTATAGAACGGAAACCCTTGACGATTTGCTGTTACGGTTGCAGGAGCGTGGATATGATGTCAAGTATGGTAAATACATATCTGTGAAACACCCAAACGCAGAGCGTTTTGTTCGGTTGAAAAACCTCGGTGACGAGTATCTTCCGAAAAACCTTGAACAGCGCATAGCTGAAAGGGATATGTTCACCGACTGCGTAAGGGAAAAGTTTAAATCCGCCACTATCCTTGAAAAGCGGTTTCATATCACCATTCTCAATATCACGACCGCCGTCAAGCAGTTTCGCCTTGAACCGAAGAAAACGGATAAACGGCGGTACTATTTCTTCCAAAACGACGCTCGGATAAACTACCTCTCGGAACAGCTTGCCACAATCGGCGAGTTTGGGTTGACCTCTCGCGACAGTATTTTCGCAAAGGCGCAGGAGTTACAGCACACCATTCATCAAATGCGCTCACAGGGCGAGAAACCCGAAGAACAGGAAAAGGCTCTGAAACGCATTAACACGCTGATTAAAGCGTATGAAGAGATTGTTGAGGGCAACTATATCGACAATCTCATAAAGGCACAGCAGGAAGAAAAACAGACTGCGGAGCAGAATGCAAATGCACACAAAAACGCACCGAAAAAAGTACAGAAAAGATAACATACCTCTTGACAAATCACACTTTAAAGTGGTAAAATAGAGTTGCAGAGAGTATGTCATAAATCTACAATATCGGAAGGAGCGATATTTTATGGCAACAATCAGAAAGCGTGGCGGCACATATCAGATACGGGTGTCGCTGGGTTACGATAAAAACGGTAATCACAAGGAACAGGCGATGACGTGGCGACCCGACGAGGGTATGTCGGAGCGGCAGATTCAAAAGGAGCTGAACCGACAAGCGGTGATGTTTGAGGAAGCCTGTATGCACGGTTACAAGGCGAAAGCGGTCAAGTTTGAGGAGCTGGCGGAGGAATGGTTTGCGGACTACGCACGGCTTAATCTTCGCAGTACGACTTATGAGCGTATGCGACAGCTTACCCACCGCATTTATCCGGCAATCGGCCATTTGCGTATTGATAAGATTTCACCCCGACAGCTGCAAGGCTTTGTAAACTCCCTTGCCAAAGAGGGAGCGAACGAGAAAACAGGTAAGCCGCTTGCACCGAAAACGATACGGCACAACCTCTCTTTTATCTCCGATGTTTTTTCTTATGCAGTAAAAATGGGTGTTGTTTCGGAAAATCCCTGCACCAAAGTCACTATACCAAAGGGTGAGGTCAAGGAAAAGCAGATTTACTCGCAGGAGGAGCTGGAGCTGCTTCTGAACAAGCTCATTGACGAGCCGACAAAGTACCGTGCGTTCTTCTACTTGATTTCCTACACGGGCTTGCGGCGCTCGGAAATGCTTGGCTTGGAGTGGAAGGATATTGATTTTGAGCATAATGTCATTTCCGTTCGCAGGACGAGCAACTACACGGCGGAGCGAGGAACTTACACCGATACCACCAAAACAAAGCGTTCGCAGAGGTCGCTGAAAATCTCGCCTTTTATTATGAACATTCTGAAACAGCTTAAAGAGGAACAGGACGAGGAAGCGCTGCGGTTGGGCAGTAAGTGGGTTGACACAGACCGTCTGTTCACAAAATGGAACGGCGAGGAAATGAACAATCAGACGCCCTACGGCTGGCTCAAGGAATTCTGCGAGAAAAACGACCTGCCGTTCTATGGTTTGCACAGTTTTCGACATTTTGCGGCTTCGGCTCTGATTTCGGCGGGGCTTGATGTTACGACTGTTTCGGGAGCGTTAGGACATAGCTGTCAGACTACGACTTTAAATGTATATTGTCATCAGTTCCAGAACGCACAGGCGAGAGTGGCAGAGGCTATGGACGGAGCGTTCGGGTTCCTGAACGAGCGCAGGAAAGAAGCGTGAGCCTTGTCCGAGAGAAAATTATGAAATAGCGGACAAATAGCGGACAAGCCGAAATTGCGGCAAAAAGAAAAGCCCACAAAAGGCTTCATTAAGCCAAATGTGAGCTATGCTTATGGTGACCCGTACGGGAATTGAACCCATGATTCCACCGTGAAAGGGTGGCGTCTTAACCCCTTGACCAACGGGCCATTTGGTAGCGGCAGTGAGACTTGAACTTACGACCTACCGGGTATGAACCGGTTGCTCTAGCCAGCTGAGCTATGCCGCCATTAATACGTCAATGGGAGCGGCTGACTTCAAACCCCGTTCCATGCGACTGTATTATTATATCACACAGCAATCGTTTTGTCAAGCATTTTGAATTATTTCCTGTTAATTTGTTTGAAATTTACAACACTGTTCCCTATAATTTTATGCCACATTGTTTATTATTCACATAAAAATAAGACTTATCCGTGGAATAATTTCTATAGAGCTAATTTTGCCGAATAACATCCGTATTGTCGGGGATTTCAGCAATTTACACTGTAGCCGAGTCTGCCCGCCATTTTTTCCGCATCCTTGAGATTAAGTCCCCTTATTCTGTGTGACTTAACTCTTTCGCTCCTGATATAAAAAACAAGGTCGCAGGAATCGTTCATCTTTTGGAACGGAGTTTGCTTGATTTCAACCGCAGTAATTTTATCCCTTTGTACTATTATATAATGGAATTTAAACAGATGGCAATATCTTATCGCAACCGTCCCCTCTCCCCTATTAATATTGCCAACGCCATCGTCACTCATGCCGATTCCGTTGGTGTAAAACGCCTCAAGCCTTACTATAAGCCAATGAACCGAAACTATCTCCCCCATTATTGCAAGGAAAAATATTACGCTGTACCACCCGGGAAGAAGCATTATTCCCGCAAATGCCGCTATTATAATAAGGAAAATTACCGCCGCAGCGGGCCCGATAAAGCGCATTATATAATTCCACCTCGGGCAAATTTCCATCCTGCTCGGCTCATATTCGGGCAGGAACATTTTCATTACCCCCGCAACGCTCTTTTTGTCGGTGATAGGCACAAAAACAGGAATTTCGTTCTTCTGCTTTCCATACCCCGTGCAGCTTACATGAACCGACATTGCGCTGAAAATTTTCATAAGCAAATTCTGCTGTAAATCAACATAATTGATTTTTTTGCTGTTAATAAAATACTCCCACTTGGTAAAAAAGCCGTTTTCAACGGAAATGCTTTCTCCGCATTTTTGAATTTTAAAGTTTATATGCCTAAGATAATTCGCAATAAATGAATAAAGCCAACCTCCGCCGATAACGATTATTACAGCAACGGTAAAGGGGGTTATTCCGCCTATTATCCTCTCCGCAGCCTTAGTAACATCATTCACCGCCGTAATAAATCTTTCTTCAAGCTCCTCGCCGATAAGTCTTCCGCCTTGAATAAGCAATGTTCCGAAGTAAATAAGGCTTGATAAAGTGGAAGAAAATACAAATGAAAAGAACAATAGCTTTCCCTTTGAGGCTTTATAAATGAGCTTTGCTCCTAAATTTCTGTTTGGCATTTTATCGCATATTTGTTTATAATCATTTAATTTCAGAACAACCTTAACATCCGAATCCGATGCCTTGTTCATAACCGATTGCGTGTCCGTGTCAATAAAAATTGTTACTGCCTTAATGGGTCGTAAAATAAAAGTATGCTTCGCAGTTAAGGATGTCATTGCGGAGTAGGGAACAAAGAATTCCCGATTAACAAAAAAGCCTATGTGGAACATTAACCCGTTTTCCTCCGCTTCAAAGGCGACGTTCCACCACCTGAAAAATGCCGCGCCAAGAATTATAAGAACTACAAGAATGTCAAGATAGGCGCCGCTCAGCCAGCTGTAAAAATCAAATTTAAGCGCAAAAAGACCTCTCAAAAGAGGAATCAGCAGCAACCAAAAGTTCTTTGAGGTGTATCGTATTAAAGCAATCGGATGCTGTCTTTTCATGTTTGTTCACCCTCTTGACCCTGTTCGGGCTTCTCGGACTTCTTCATATTTTTCTCGATAAGTCTCGCTATTTCCTCGGCATCGGATTGTGAAAGAAATGTGAACGCCATTCTTCCTCCATGCGCATTAAAAACAAGGAAATTGAACCCTGAAAGCCTTGCAAGCGGGGCGGAAATAAGGGTTATATACTGAATTGCCGACAGCTTCATATAATGCGTTGATTTGAAAAGCACACCCGAAACGGAAATCAAATCCGTATCGGTTACATAGTATTTTATTGAACTATACCATAAGGGTAAAAATATCAAAATATACAAAATGTATATAACAGCAGCCACTATCATAACCGACCAAATGACTATTTCCGTTACAGTTTTTTTCTGAACGGCAAAATAATCGGGAAACATCAATTCAAGTCTATACAATAAGTATCTTAACCCTATTGCTATTACAACAAGTAATACAAAAGTTATTATTCTCAGTAAATTTAAGCTATTTCTATCCGCATAGTATTTTTTCATTAATAAAGCCTCTAATTCTTATTTAAACTGCAAACTCATATAATTTTATTAATCGCTTTTCCGTCCTATTAAATAAGTATAACACATTGCTCTTGATAATGTCAATATAACAATGCTGCCGATGTCCCCCGCCTCTTAGGCGGCGGGTTCCATCTTC
>JAJQIG010000003.1 GCA_021199335.1 Oscillospiraceae bacterium
GTTTGACAGTTATTCTAACATCAAATTTTACCGCTGTCCGGATGCAGAACGGGCAAAGACTAAATTGCGACAAAAAAGTTGACAAAACCGTAAAAATGTATTATAATCAACGCTGTATAGGACAAAAATGAGGGAATGCTTATGAAAAAAATAAAATTTGCCGCGGCGGCTATTATTACCGTTTTGCTTATGGGATGCGGAAATGGGGGCGGTGAGGCTCTCCCCGTCCAGGTTATTGTTCCGCAGGAATCGATTACCGTTGAAACTGCATATATCGAAACAGAGGAAGGTGCAGTCACGCCAAATGAGGATTTAACCGAAACTCTTATCGAAACAGCTTCGGAAACCGAAACCTCTCCCGCTGAAATATGGGAAACTGTCAGCTTTGCCGCTGTTGGGGACAACCTTATTCATTCAAGCATTTACAATCAGGCCGCAGGTCGTTCGGATAACGGCGGATATGACTTCACATATGCGTATGAAGCCGTGTCCGATATTATAGAAGAAGCCGATATTGCCATAATAAATCAGGAAACACTTATCTGCAACGATGAATTTGAACCATCAACCTATCCCTGCTTCAACTCACCGACAGCCTTGGGAAACCATATGATTTACATAGGCTTTGATGTATTCACCATAGCGAACAATCACACTCTTGATAAGGGCGTGAGCGGGCTTAACGCCTGTCTTGATTGCTGGGAAAGCAAGGATGTAACCGTTGTCGGGGCATACCGCAATGCCGAGGATGCCGCAAATATTCGCACAAACAATGTGAACGGCATAACCTTTTCATACCTTGCCTACACCGAAAGCCTTAACGGGCTTTCCCTCCCCTCGGATTCGGAGCTTGTAATAGGCAATGCGCTTGACATTGACAAAATGGCGGAGGATATAAGGTCGGCAAAGCAGATTTCCGATATATGCATTGTTGCGCTTCACTGGGGAGTTGAAAATTCCGATGTTATAAGTGATTATCAGCGAAGCACCGCAAAAATTCTTGCCGAAGCGGGTGCGGATATTATTATAGGAAACCACCCGCACGTTCTTCGTGACATTGAATGGATAGAGCGTGACGACGGTTCGTTGACGCTCTGCGCATATTCGCTGGGAAATTTTATTTCCGCACAAAGCGTTGGACAAAATCTTATAGGCGGTATTTTGGAGTTTAACGTAAGCGTTTGCACATCAGACAAAGAAAGCAACAAGTCGGTTATTTCCGATGTCAGACTTATTCCCATTGTAACCCATTACGGCGATGACTACTCCGATGTGCGGATATACAAGCTTTCGGATTACACCCCCGAGCTTGCAAGCGAACATGGTGTAAATTCCATGAGCATATTCGGCTACGATTACATATTTGAAATACTTGAAAAAAACATAAGCGAGGAATTCCTTGAAATTGAAAATGTGGGATAAGGCAGCCGAGCGCTCGACAAAACTTCTACGCAAATGTCAAACTGACACCACACTTGGCTAACCTGCTATAGCCGCTATTAAATATACTGTAAATGAGGTTTTTATGAACATGGAAAGCATTATTTTTGATATGGACGGAACTCTTTGGGACAGCGCCAAAAGTGTTGCCGATTCTTGGAACGAGGTTCTTTGCGATATAAAGGATGTACGCATTCGCCTTACCGATGATGACATAAAGGGCGTAATGGGTCTTACGTTGGATGTGATAGCAGACAAATTTTTCGGTTCGGAAGATCACTCACGCAGTATGGAGATTATAAATCTTTGCGGGGAGCATGAAAATGACTATTTACGCAGTCACGGCGGAATCCTCTACGACAATTTAGAGGAAACGCTTGCATTTCTTTCGCAAAAACACAGACTTTTTATTGTAAGCAACTGCCAATCGGGATATATTGAAGCGTTTTTTGCATATCACGGGTTAGGGAAATACTTTTCCGACCACATCTGCTGGGGAGATAATCTACTGAAAAAAGGCGACAACATTCGTTTTATTATGGAAAAGAACGGTATAACCGATGCAATTTATGTGGGCGACACACAAGGCGACTGCGACAGCGCATATTATGCAGGAACAAGGTTCGCCTACGCTTCATACGGTTTTGGGACGGCAAATCGTTATGACATTATGCTTAAAAGTGTTGATGAATTGATGGATTTTTTCAGAGAATAAATAATGAGCAGGTATGATTTGAAATACCTGCTCATCTCAGTTTTATTTCATAAGTGCTTTTAACGGTTTAAGCCGATTCTGTATCAATTATAACTCACGACTGACGTCCCCCTCTTGCCTGTCGTCTCGGTCGGCGCTTCTGCTTAGAAGAGGTGTCCACGGACACCCGCACCCTCTTCAGGCGGGGGGAGCGTACGGTCGTTCGTTGAATGACGGGGCGATGCCCCTTATTGAATGCCCAAATGTGTGCTTTTCCTTTATGTACGGCAAGGCTATAGCTTTTTGGCAATGAAAAAACCTAATCTGCGCCTACAGCCTACACGCCGTCAGATATTGCGGTTGTTATCAATAGTCATATTCCGATTTATAAGGCTCCCTTACCTCATCAATTCGGCAGTAGATATAGCCTTTACGAAGATACTCATCGGGGTTAATATCAAGGTCAACAGGACAAACCGCCTTGCTTGAACAAAGCTTTCCATCCAAGCGCAGACCGTTTCTTGCGGCAATAACATATTCGATCGCCTGCTTTCGGGAAATTCTCACGGCATTATCGGGCAGCATAGATAAATTCTTCAAATCAGCCCATATAACGGAATAGCTCCCATTGAGATTTTCCGATATATAATATCTTTTCGTAAACATTCATCTCCTACAAGCACTTTGCCGCAGTACAGCCACGCAAAAATACCCTATTCGGTAAAGAAATGCTGTGAAGCTGTATAACTTTCACGGGGCTTAATCTCGATATATCCGCTTTTCTCAGCGGGAATATTAAGGTTTGCGGCATTAACCTGCGCCGTCATAGGCTCGGGGCAGAAATAATTCTTAAAGCCCTCATGATTCCAGACAATCCAGAACTTATATTTATCGTCAACCTCGTAGCAAATCTTCTTTCCGCTTGCGATATCGGTCATTACGCAGCCGTAAAAATCATCTCCGTTAAGCTTAACCGTTCCCGCTGTATACATATCGTTGCATATATCCTGCAGAACAGGGCACTTTTCACCGTTCACATATTCCATATCCCAATCATTAAGGGAAAGCTGTCTTCCGTTGGGAAGCCAACGCTTTTCGTTAAACTGCAGCTTCTTTACCGCAGGAACTTGCAGGCGTATATCCTCCTGACGTGCACCGTCAACGAACGGAGCGTTGATTGTTGTATGCGTTGCAATTGAAATCGGCATCATAACCTTGGACTGATTTTTAAGGGTTATGGTATGCCTTAAACCGCTTTCCGAAAGCTCAATCGTTATTTCAGAGGTGAATTTTATGGGGAAGCAGTTAAAGAAAAAGTCATTTTCATCATATTTATATGTGGTTGTAACAAACGCTCTGCCATTCTCGGCGTCCATTTCCTTAATGCTGTGGCTGCGTTTATGTAGGAATCCATGAAGGTGATTTCCAAAGCGTGTTTCATTAACGGGGAGTTTATACACCGCATCGGAGGTTCTGAGAACTCCGTTATCGTGACGGTTTGGGAGATAAAGTGTGGGAAGTCCCCATATTTCGGGGGATTCCATAATTTCGGAGATTGAAACATCGTCGGAATAACGGAAAACCTCTATCCCCTTTTCCTCATTGCGGAAACGAATGACGTTTGAACCCATTGTCGGGGCAACAATGGCACGATAGCCGCCTGCGCAAAGCTCCACGGCTTCAATGCCCTTATGAATAACCTTTTTTGCATAACATTCACTCATAAATTTATACCTCTTTAATTAAGAATCATAGGAACGTACTCTCAGTGGAATTCCGAGTGACATCGCAAGCGCCTTGCTTCGGCTTATATCCTCGGGAGTAATTACATCAACAACGGTGAACACAACGGTCGGAACATACTTCTTACAGTCCGCCGCAAAGGAAATCATAGCATCAAATGCATCGTCCCATTTTGGGTTTGTAACCTCATTATACTTTTCCCTGCAATAAGAATTAAGGGAAACAGAAACTATATCGACCGATTCCGCAAGCAATTCAGCAGTGGGAACGCCGTTGATTTTATCCCCAAGTCCGTTTGTATTAAGCCGAACGGCTTTGCCGTATTTTTCCTTAACAAACCTACCTATTTTTATAACCGCATCCGCACGCTCCATAGGCTCGCCGTAGCCGCAGAAAACCACTTCCTTAAATCGATTCATATCAAACCTTTCAAACTCGGCTTCTACCTCCTCAACGGTGGGTTCTCTTTCAAGCCAAAGGCTGTCCGAGCCATAAGCGCCATCACCGTTTTTGCGTATGCAAAAGGTGCAGTTACAAGGGCATTTATTGGTAAGGTTTATATACAAATTATCCTTAACGGGATAAAGAATTGTCATACTTTTCAAGCTGCAAGCATATCCTTTCACTTTTCGATTTTAAGGGAAATATCAAAAGCCTTTACCGAATGGGTAAGCGCACCTACGGAAACAATATCAACGCCCGTTGCGGCAACCTCAGCCATATTCGCAAGGGTAACGTTGCCCGATGCTTCAAGGACTGCATTTCCATCGGCAATCTGCACGCATTTTTTCATCTGCTCCGCAGTCATGTTATCAAGCATAATAACATCCGCTTTGCAAGCGAGGGCTTCCCTAAGCTCTTCCTCATTGCGAACCTCAACTTCGATTTTTACCATATGTCCTACCTTGCTACGAAGGGCATTTACGGCGTTTGTAAGACTGCCATAAGCATCAATATGGTTATCCTTAAGCATAGCCGCATCGGATAAGTTATAGCGATGATTTTTTCCTCCGCCGACAACAACAGCATACTTTTCAATCGAACGCAGTCCGGGTAGAGTTTTCCTTGTATCGGTAACATGAGCGTTTGTACCCTTACAGCATTCGGCATATTTCGCCGTTTCCGATGCTATCCCCGACATATGCTGGAGAATATTAAGGGAGGTTCTTTCACCCTTGAGAATCGTTTTTGTTCTTCCCGTTACCGTTGCGATAACATCGCCCTTTTCAACACATTCGCCATCGTGAATTTTAATATCGGATTTAACATCGCTGTCAATAAAGGAGAAAACCCTCACGGCGATATCTATTCCGCAAAGTATTCCGCTTGCCTTTGCAACAAACCTTGCTGTTGAAACGTCATCATCTTCAAGGAGATAATCCGTTGCAAGGTCAATATAATTTATGTCCTCCTCAAGGGCACGTTTAATAAGGTCATCTATATAAAAAACGGGTAAATTCATTTTATCTTTTTCCTTTCCTCAAAGCTCATCAACAACACTCAAAGCCTTACAGATACTATCCTGAATAAGAAGATCCGCACTCTCATCCCTTGGGGTGGGGGTTTTATTAATAACAACAAGATGTTTTCCCTCAAAATAATCAATAAGTCCACTTGCAGGGTAAACCGTGAGCGATGTTCCGCCTATAATAAGCATATCGGCACTTTTTATTGCATTCACTGCGCCGTTAACGGTTTTTGGGTCAAGCCCCTCCTCATAAAGCACGACATCGGGCTTAACAAGTCCGCGGCAATCAAGGCAGGGCGGCGGGCCGTCAACGCTCTTTACATATTCCGCAGAATGATTTTTTCCGCAGCGCAGGCAATAATTCCTATGAACAGAGCCGTGAAGCTCATAAACGGTCTTGCTTCCTGCGGCATAGTGAAGTCCGTCAATATTCTGCGTAACGACGGCGATTAGTTTGCCCATTTGTTCGAGCTTTGCAAGGGCATAATGCGCCGAATTTGGTTTTGCATCGAGGCAAAGCATCTTTTCACGGTAAAATTCGTAGAAATCATCCAGATGGTTGCAAAAAAATGTTCTGCTCAAAATAGTTTCGGGGGGATACTTATATTTTTGGTTATAAAGTCCGTCAACACTTCTGAAATCGGGAATTCCGCTTTCGGTTGAAACGCCTGCACCGCCAAAAAACACAATTTTGTCCGATTCCTTAATCCACTTCTTAAATAGCTCCAGCCTTTCTTCCATGCGACAACTCCTTCTTTCATTTAAGTTGCTGAGTCAACCCTCACATAGGTGCAAAATTTATACCTTACGCCCTCAAAATCATAATCCTCCGACTCCTTTTCAATTCTCCACTCGGGGAGCTTATCAAGATTCGGGAAAAAAACATCCGCATCGGGTTCGCCGTCAATTTTAGTAATAAGCGCCTTATCGCAAAAGGGCAGCATTTCCTTATAAACGGAACCACCGCCGACAATGAAAACCTCTCCCTCAGCGCCTTCTGCATACTCCACCGCTTCGGATATGCTTCCAACAACGACAGCGCCCTCGCAGCTGAAATTTCTATTTCCCGACAAGACGATGTTATTCCTATCCTTGAACGGCTTTCCGCCGGGAAGGGAAAGGAGTGTCTTTCTTCCCATTATTACCGTGTGACCGAGTGTAGTTCTGCGAAAGAACCTTTTATCCTCAGGGATATTGTACAGCAGATCGTTATCATTGCCGATTCCCCAATTGCGGCTAACCGCAGCGATCGCCGTCATGCTTCCACCCCTACCGAACCAAAGAAGGCAAAATCTATAAGGACAAAAAGCACAATGGCAAAGCCCACAACCCCAAAAATAAACGACGCAACAGACACCATATTAATTTCCTCCCTATTCATATTGCGACGGGGAATTTCACCTCGTCGTTATTATATCGATAATTTTCAAGAGAAAAGCTATCGGGTGTAAACGCGTAAAAATTCTTTATCGATTTATCTATTATAAATTTCGGGGCATCAAAGGATTCCTTTTCGATAAGCCTTTCAATAATCGGAACATGGCGATCATATATATGCGCATCGGCTATAACATGGACAAGCTCCCCCGCTTCAAGCCCGCTCACCTGCGCCATCATATGCACAAGGACAGCATACTGACATACGTTCCAGTTGTTCGCCGCAAGCATATCCTGGGAACGCTGGTTAAGTATGGCATTAAGCCTATTTCCCGAAACATTAAAGGTCACACTGTACGCACAGGGGTAAAGCCCCATTTCGGACAAATCGTGATGATTATATATATTGGTAATAATCCTGCGGCTTGCGGGGTTATTTTTCAAATCAAACAGCACTCTGTCAACCTGGTCGAAGTCGCCCTCGGGATAATGGTGCTTAATTCCGAGTTGGTAGCCGTATGCTTTTCCGATTGAGCCGTTCTCATCCGCCCAGCTGTCCCAGATATGTGCGTCAAGGTCGGCGATGTTGTTGGATTTTTTCTGCCATATCCACAAAAGCTCCTTGATTGTGGTTTTAAAGAATGTTCTCCGCAGGGTAATTATGGGGAACTCCTCCGCAAGGTTATATCTATTGACAATGCAAAATCTTTTTATTGTATGTGCGGGAGTCCCATCCTCCCATTTTGGGCGAACCTTACTGTCTGTATCCCATACTCCGTTTGCAAGAATATCCTTAACATTTTCAATAAAAATCCTATCGGCAGCGCTCATAAGTGAAGCTCCCCCTTTCACACCTTTCATTATAGCACATCAAATCGATAAATTCTATCAAAACAGTATTCCGTCGCAATTTTTCGTCACTTTCCACAATTTGTTCATCAAAACGGATATTATTTTATGACTTACGCAAATTACGGAGCATAAAAATCAATCAGGTATTCTCCAGTTGATAGGTTCAATTCCGTTTGCGGCAAGAAAATCGTTGGTCTTGGAAAAATGTTTGTTTCCGAAGAAGCCGTTATAAGCCGAAAGCGGGCTTGGATGCGCAGATTGGAGGACAAGGTGATTCGGGTTGGTTATAAGCTTAACCTTGGAGCGTGCATTTGCGCCCCACAAAATGAAAACCATCGGCTTTTCACGATTATTAAGCAGTTCAATCACCCTATCGGTAAAAATCTCCCAACCCTTGTTTTTATGGGAATTGGGGCAGCTTTCCCGAACGGTCAGAACCGTGTTCATAAGCAGCACTCCGTTCTGCGCCCATGAAATAAGCTCGCCATGACTTGCGGGCGGTATCCCCATATCGCTTTGGAGCTCTTTGTAAATATTTTGGAGTGACGGCGGGATAGGCGTTCCCTTTTGAACGGAAAAACACAGTCCGTGCGCCTGACCGGGCTGATGGTATGGGTCTTGCCCCAAAATTACCGCTTTTACATCGCTGTATGATGTATATTTCAGCGAATTGAAAATATTATACATATTCGGATAAACACGGTAATTTGAATACTCATACTTAAGGAATTCTCTAAGCTTTAAGTAATATTCCTTATCAAACTCGCCTTTAAGCACTTCATCCCATTCATTACCTATATTAACCATAAAAATCCTTTCTCAAAAGGGGTCATAATAACCTTATTATCCTCTTCCCCTTATGTAAACAAACGCAGCATCAAGGAGCGCAATGGTATCATTCCAGCGGATATCCGATGCGGATGCGTTGAAAACTATACATACAACCTGATGCTCGAAGCGTTCAGCCGTTGCAACAACGCAGTAGCCTGCCTCATCGGTCATTCCTGTTTTCATTCCCGTTGCGTACAAATAATAGCAGTCGCTGTATTCCTGAATAAGTTTATTTGAATTTTCCCACGAAACCTGTTCGCCCGAAAGGAATGAGGTATAAACGCTCGGCTTTTCCGCAGACTCACAGAGAAGGTCAAAATTTTCGGCATAGAGCGCAACCCTAAGCATATCTGCAACGGTAGTGTAATGGTCGTCGTCATGGAAACCATCGGGGTTTGCAAAGTGGGTATTTTTACAACCGATACGCTCGGCGGTGGCGTTCATTTCGTCAACAAAGGTCTGAACGGACTGCTCCGCCGAGAGGGTATCATCATCACCGATAACTCGTCCTATATTCGCCGCGGCGCAATATGCGGCATCATTTCCCGAGGGAATCATCATTCCGTCAACTATCATAGTAAGGTCAAGTTCATTTCCTACGCTAAGCATTGCAAGACTTGAACCCGCATTAACCATGCTCTGCTCATCCCCAACGGTGAAAACAAGGTCGGATGGGGCATTTTTTATTGTTACGGCGGAGGACATTATCTTAGTTGTACTTGCGGGATAGCATTTCTCCTCGGGATTTTTTGCATAGAGAACCTCGCCCGCTTCAACGTCGTAAACTATGGCATACTCCGAACGTATAACCATATCTATCGGATATGTATCGCTAAACTCTATGCCGATGTTTTTCACGCTATCGGCAACAGGGTCTTCGGGCACGGCTTCAACCTCGTCCGAGTCGGCTGTTCCCATTACAGATACGACATCGGAGTCATCGGCGGTAATAATTGTTTCGGGGGTAAGGCAGCTGTAGCCGTCAGCCTCAACCGCAAGCGGCATTTCCGCGCCGCTTCCTATTTTAATAAGCGCGATTATTCCAACGCACAAAACAAGTATTCCCAGCACAGAAGCACATCTTGCCCTTGCGGCGTTTCGTTTTCTTCTTGCTTCGGGAGAAAGCTTACGTTTATTTTTCTTTTTAGCCATATACAAATACCTCACAAGGGAAAAATATCACTTCACACATATATATTTTACCACATATGCAAGATTTGTCAAGGAAATAACGCTCCTCAAACGGCAATTATTTTGGCGGAGGTTTCTCTTTTTCACTAAAATTAGCACTCTTAGCTCTAGACTGCTAATTTTTACTGTTTGTTCATATAATTATCACATTTTTTACACAAGCGCTGTATATACTATTACTTGTAGAAAAGAAATTAGCTCCCGCAATTACTGCAAGAGCTAATTTTTCCGCAGACAGAATCTGCCTGGTGGAGATGACGGGAATCGAACCCGTGTCCGAAAACCTATCCACACAACTTTCTACGGGTGTAGTTTATTGTTAAAATTCCCTTGCATCATCGTGAACAAACACACAATGGCGCTCGGTAGCCTGCAATACACTGCGAAAACGCAGGCACTTTTCCGCAGCGTTCACCACTAATCGGCGCCTGATCCGAAGCCGTGGTACTCAACGGTCAGACGAGCAGCAATTAAGCAGCTGCTAATTCAAAATTATTGTTGTCGTCTAATTTTAAAACGTACGCCGTTTAAAGAGAGTGCGCTCCTCTACCCGCTTATCGTGATTCAAGATCCCCGTCGAAGCCTTTACATCCCCATATTAACGGTTCTGAACCTTAACGGCACGTTCGATATCACGCTTAGCGGCCTTCGCAGCCATATCCTCACGCTTATCGTGAAGCTTTTTGCCCTTGCAAAGACCGACCTGAACCTTAACCATTGAGCCTTTGAAATAAATCGAAACAGGAATAAGAGTAAGTCCCTCCTGCTTGACCTTACCGAAGAGCTGCATAATCTGTTTCTTATGCAAAAGCAGCTTGCGAACCCTAAGCGGATCTCGGTTGAACACATTTCCGTGGTCATAGGGTGAGATATGCATACCGTTTACGAAAATTTCGCCGTCCTCAATAATGCACCAGCTATCCTTGAGATTAACTCCGCCGTTCCGGATGGATTTAACCTCCGTTCCGACAAGCTCAATGCCCGCCTCAAAGCTTTCGAGTATGAAATATTCATGCCGCACCTTACGGTTTTCAGCTATTGTTTTAATTGCAGCGTTGTCCATAGCTTTGCATCCTTTTTAAACGACTTCATTTCGTAATACATGATTATAACACCATTTCTGATTTTTGTCAAGTACATTTTTACGTAAAGCCGCCGCAATTTGGGCGGCTTACGCAAAAAAGGCTGCTCCACAACATTTAGACGGTATATTCCGCAGCTAAATACTCCTCGGTGATTTCCCTAAGGGTGGACGGTAAAACCGAATTATCGGCAAGGAGCATCATAAGTCTTTCCGTTTTCTCGCAATCGATTGAAATATTCTTGACCGAAGCCTCTTCCTCCTCACCGAAAAGGGTTGTTGAAACGCTTATGCCGTATCCGATTGTTCCATCGGGGAATTCATCCTCGATAAGTCGATAGACAAGCCTATCCCCTGCAATTTTAACCTCTTTCACAATAATCATAACCTTTCTTTCCTTTCTTTTGTTTGTTGTCTTTTTGGGCGACAAACTCATTATATCCCCTAATTATTCCAATAGCAAGCTTTTTTATTCGCATAAAGCTTCATTTATTCCTACATTTCGACAAATGGACGATTTTATTTGTAGTAAATTTACTTATTCAAGCAAATTTTCACGTCCGTTTTGTTGTAATTTAAACATAGATGCCAAAAAATATCTCTTTTTTTTAGGAGGAATTTATTATGGATGCAAACAAATTTACCAAAAAATCCTTGGAGGCGGTAAATTCCGCACAAAGCACGGCAATTGAATACCAAAATATGAACATCGAGCAGGAACATCTCCTCTACTCCCTTTTGAATCAGGAAAACGGGCTTATTCCTCAGCTTTTTGAGAGCATTGGCGCAGACAGCGAAAGCGTTAAAAATGCACTTCTCGGAAAAATATCCGCCCTCCCCAAGGTTACGGGAAGCGGACGTGAGGCAAACACCGTCTACATTTCCCAAGATGTTGACAGATGCCTTAACGAAGCTGAGAAAACAGCCAAGAATATGCATGATGATTTTGTATCGGTTGAGCATATTGTTCTTGCTCTTTTTGACACTGCAAACAGCAATATTCAAGGCATATTCAAGACATTCGCCATCACAAAGGATGCCTTTCTTAAAGCGCTTGCGGGCGTAAGAGGAAATCAGCGTGTTACGGGCGACAACCCCGAAGACACATATGATGTACTGAAAAAGTACGGTCAGGATCTTGTAGAGCTTGCGAAGAAGAACAAGCTCGACCCGGTTATCGGACGTGATGCGGAGATACGAAACATTATCCGTATTCTATCACGAAAAACAAAGAATAACCCTGTTATAATCGGCGAACCCGGTGTTGGCAAAACGGCGATTGTCGAAGGTCTTGCGCAGCGAATAGTAAAGGGTGATGTTCCCTCAAATCTGAAAGACAGAACGGTATTCTCCCTTGACATGGGCAGTCTTATTTCCGGCGCAAAGTTCAGGGGCGAATTTGAGGAGCGTTTAAAAGCTGTTCTTAACGAAGTAAAAAAGTCGGACGGCAAAATTATTCTCTTTATTGATGAGCTACACACAATTGTCGGCGCAGGAAAAACCGATGGAGCGATGGATGCCGGAAACCTCCTTAAACCCATGCTTGCAAGGGGCGAGCTGCACTGCATCGGCGCAACAACACTTGACGAATACAGGAAATACATCGAAAAGGACGCTGCGCTTGAGCGCCGTTTCCAGCCCGTTACCGCAAATGAACCCGATGTTGAGGACACAATTTCTATCCTCAGAGGTTTAAAGGAACGCTACGAGGTTTTCCATGGTGTAAAAATTCAGGATTCCGCTCTTATCACAGCCGCTACCCTTTCAAACCGTTATATCACCGACAGATTTCTTCCCGACAAGGCAATCGACCTTGTTGATGAAGCGTGCGCCATGATACGCACCGAAATGGACTCAATGCCCGCCGAAATGGACGATCTCTCCCGAAAAATCATGCAGCAGGAAATTGCCGAAACCGCCCTAAAAAAAGAAGACAGCAAGCTTTCCGAGGAGGAGCTTATCTCAATCCAAAAGGAGCTTGCGGAGATGCGTTCCCGTTTTAACGAAATGAAGGCGCGCTGGGAAAACGAAAAGAACAGCATTAAGAATCTTCAAACCCTCCGTGAACAGATAGAGGCTGCGGGCGGCGAGCTTGCCGAGGCTCAGCGCAACGGTGATCTTAACAAAGCGGCGGAGCTTACCTACGGACGTATCCCCGACCTTAAAAAGCAGCTTGAAGCCGCTGAAGCCGCCGCAGAAAAGGGTAAATCGGACAGCCTTCTTCACGACAAGGTAACTGATGAAGAAATTGCGCGAGTTGTTGCAAGGTGGACGGGTATTCCCGTATCAAAGCTCATGGAGGGCGAACGTGAAAAGCTGCTTAATCTTGAAAGCATTCTTCATGAACGGGTAATCGGTCAGGATGAAGCTGTCAAGAAGGTGAGCGAAGCTATTCTTCGTTCAAGGGCAGGAATTCAGGACCCCAACAGACCCATTGGCTCGTTCCTGTTTATGGGACCTACGGGCGTTGGTAAAACGGAGCTTGCGAAGGCTCTTGCTCAATGCCTTTTCGATGATGAAACAAACATTGTTCGCATTGATATGACGGAGTATATGGAAAAGCACAGCGTAAGCCGTCTTATCGGCGCGCCTCCGGGATATGTTGGATATGAGGAGGGCGGTCAGCTTACCGAAGCGGTTCGCCGCAAGCCTTATTCCGTAGTGCTTTTTGACGAGGTTGAAAAGGCTCATCCCGATGTTTTTAACATTCTTTTGCAGATACTCGACGATGGACGTGTTACCGATTCTCAGGGAAGGACGGTTGATTTCAAAAATACTATCATTATTCTCACCTCAAACCTCGGCTCGGATTACATTCTTGACGGCATAAACGAAAACGGAGAGATTTCCGAGGAAGCAAGAAACGATGTAAGCAAGCTCCTCAAGACACATTTCCGTCCCGAATTTCTTAACCGTCTTGATGAAATTGTATTCTACAAGCCGCTTACAAAAGCTGAGATTTTCCCAATTATCGGACTTATGCTAAGAAGTCTGCAAAACAGGCTTAAAAACAAGCAGATTACCCTTGAGATTACCGACAGCGCAAAGGAATACATCGCCGAAAATGGATACGATCCTGTTTACGGCGCAAGACCGCTTAAGAGATTCATTCAGAGCACTCTTGAAACAATGATTGCAAAGAAAATTATCGCAGACGATATTGAACCTTACTCAACAGTAACCGTTGATTGCGAAAATGGCAATCTTATCCTCAGATAATAAACAAAGAAGCGCCGCACAAATACCCACTGTATGGTCTTTGTGCGGCACTGATTTTTTTGTAACACTTTTTCCGCTCCGTCATAATATGAACTATGAAACGCCGACAGGAAGCGGCAGGGGCTTTCGAGGATACAGCGATTTAGCCGTTATCCTTGCAGCAACTCCGCGGCGGCTTTCAAATACATCATATTTTAAAGGAGTATTTATTATGTGTGGATTCAACTTTGGCAATGGAAGCAGCTGCTGCTGGATTATCATCATCCTTCTCGTTCTCTTCTTCTGCTGCGGCAATAACAGCTGTGACAATGACTGCAACAACAATTGCGGATGCAATATGTGCTAATCAACCGACACACAAGGGATAAAATTTCCCACGGGCAAAAACCCGTGGGAAATTTTTTTGTTTGCACTTATGTGAAAATCAAATTATTTATTCCGCATATTCCATCATCGCAAGAACAATATCGGGATATTTCCATGTGACCGATGAGCGGTCAAACAGGCCGAAGCATTCACCCGAGCCATAGAATGTGTTATTATCCCACCAAATGCAGGTCATTCCCCTTGCCCTTGCGTAAGCTACATAATAGGCGGCAAAATCCGTTCTTGCCTGTAGATTTTCCTTCTTGTTTCTTGCGCCGAACTCACCGATTACAACGGGAATGCCTTGGCTTGTGAACTTATTATAAAGGCTGTCCATAAAGCTGTTTATCGGCTGGGTGCTGCCGGAATTATCGATGCTCCACTCTGTTGTTCCCGTCAAATCCTGAAGGGCAAAATCATAGGGTGTATACGCATGAACCGAAACGATAAGCTTATTGTCGGCGCTGTCATCGGGGAGTTTATATTGGTCGAGCAGGACACCGTCAACGGATGCGGCATATCCGGGAATCATAAGATAACGTTCGCTGTTGTTTCCTCCCGATGCCCTGACGGTATCGACAAAGGTTTGCATAAGCTGATTTATCGCCTCAACGGAATCAAGGCTTGTATCATTATTGGCATTAACGCTCCATTCAAGGCCTGTATCTTTAAGGCGGGGTTCGTTAAGTCCTTCAAAAATAAGCTTTTCATCATAATCGGCAAATCGCTCGCATATCTGCTTCCAGACAGCTTCGACATAGATCTTTGAGCTTTCAAGGTTCTCCGAATTGGGGTAGAAATACTCCTTTTCATTGTCATGGTGGATATTGATTATGCAATACATATCGTTATTGATAACATAGTCGACAACCTCCTGAACTCTATCCATAAAAGGCTCGTTAACAGTGAAGCTTTCGTCAACGTGATTATGCCACGAAACAGGGATACGGACTGTATTGAATCCCGCCGCTTTGATGTTATCGATAAGCTCCTTGGTGGTTTTTACCCCGACCCATGCGGATTCAAGGTCAAGGTCATTCGTTACGGAGCCGCTGTCGTCCGTTGCATCAAATGTATTTCCGAGATTCCAACCTATTTTCATATCGGCAACAAAGCTGAGAGCATCATTTTCGGGAAGCTCACAGGATTCTACAGAGAGCGTGGGAACAGTAGCTTTTCCGCCCTCGAGGGGAGCTATAACCGAAGCGGATGCGGTTTCCTCAACGGCTTCGCTTGTTTCAATCGCAGCATCGTCCGAACTCGAATTACCGCAGCCCGAAAGCATTGCGGCGGAGAGGACAACTGCTGTAAAAAACGATAATTTATTCTTCAACATAACATCATATTCCTTTCTGCCATAATAAAACAGTATACCATATACTTAGCCGCTTTTCAAGGGGGCAAATAAATAATTACTGTCATTCTTTTACGGCTAAACTGTGAATTATTCTTTCTCCAATAATTTCGGCGTTCACAAAAAGCCATTGAAATAGCGCAAAAAATGCGTTAAAATAAAGTAAGCTTCATCATGGAGGGTCAAAAGCATGGCATACGGCGCAGGATACTTTGCAAAAGAATATATTATTATAATTATAGCATATTTTATCATAATCAACATAATAGGCTGGGTTCTTCCCTACTTGGACAAGCGGAGGGCGCAAAAGGGAAAGTGGCGGATACGCGAAAAAACGCTTTTTATCGTTTCCGCTTTGGGAGGTTCGGTGGCAATGCTTGCTTCAATGAAAAAATACCGTCACAAAACCAGGCACAAGCGTTTTATGGTGGGTATTCCCTGCATAATTTTTTTGCAGATTCTTTTAATCGGAGCGGCGGTTTATTTTTTGGGGATTAGGGGTTGAGGAGCTTTACTGCAATAACCTCCAGATGAATAAAAAGAGCGGTCGGGACATTTATCGTACAGAAAAAAGATTAGGCTACAGGGATAAATTGTGCCACGGTTGCGGTTGATGATTCCGATAAGGCGAAGATGTTTTGGCGGAACATTTTGAGAAAAGCAGGAAGGCATAATTAGAATTATTATTTCATAAAAATCAGCCGCACGATATAGGCGAAAATGCCGGTATCCTGCGGTTTTCTGTATATTTCACAAATTTTGGCTCATTGGAGTCAAGCCTATGCTTGATTTGAAACGCTATCTGTTGTTTGTACAGTTGATTCGTGATTACTTATTGATAAATACGGATCCTCCGAGTATGTACAACCAACAAACGAAAGATATATCAAAGTGCTCAAAAGTAATTTATCTATTTTCACAGAAATATTTCTCATCTGTATCTTATCTGATTTCCTTATTCTCAAGCTCCTTATCAGGAAGCTTTGCCATAGCGATTTCAAGCTCGCTTTGTTCCTCCTCCTTTAACGCCTCGGTATTTATTTCGACTGTTACCGCAGTTGTGCCTGAGGCTGCCGTTCAGCATTGTAACGGTTGGAGAATACGTATCGGACGCAAGTTATACCATATAATAAAATTTATGCCAAATCGGTCGAGAAAAAATCCGCAATAATTGAAAGCGGCATATCACATATTCTCTTTTTTCGTGTATCACCACAGTGTTTACAATTTATATATATGTTAATTTTTTTATCGTATAATGTAAGCGGAGGTTTTGTTTAGCGATAATTATAAAAAGTCGCTTATACTATGTCATCTGAATTTTATTATATGGGGGAGAATTGGAAATTAAAAGATTAACAGCGGCTCTGCTTGCACTGTTGATGGCGTTATCGCTGTCAAGCTGCGCAGAGAAAAACGAAACCGATGATAACAACGATACGGTATTGATGGTGACGGGAGAATCGGAAGAAGCATCAACGGAAACCAAGGCAGAAACAACCACGGAAACCGAGGCTGAAACCACCACAGAGGAAACAGCAACCGAACCTGAGGAGGAGATAGTTCCATTCAAGTGCGAATATACATATTCCAGCAACGGTGTGGCGACAATCACAGACTACCTTGGCGATGAAACCGATGTGGTTGTTCCGGAAACGATTGACGGTTACACTGTGACGGCGATTGGTGATGGAGCATTTAGAAATGAAAAAGAAATCACATCCATTGTACTTCCTGACACGGTAACCTCAATTGGTTATAATGCATTCAGTGACTGCAAATCACTGAAGGAGCTTTCAATACCAAGCTCCGTTAATTCAATCGGTTCCCGTGCCTTTCATAATACACCCTGGTATTCACTCCATAAGGACGGATATTTTGTCATTGCTGACAACTGTCTGATAGCGTACACGGGCAACGAAGCCGAAGTAACCGTTCCTGAAGAGGTGCGTTTGATTTGTACCTCAGCTTTTCGCAATGATGCTTGTGATAATATAGTAACAGTTACACTTCCCAAATCAGTAACTGTAATAGATGACAATGCATTTTCACTTTGTCATTCTTTGGAGAGTATAAATTTACCGGATTCTATAACTTCAATAGGGAATTCAGCCTTTCGCAATACACGTTTAACAAGCATAAGACTTCCTGAGAACCTGAAAAACATTGGTGATGATGCTTTTCAAATAAGTAATTTGTAAACTGTGAAAGTACCCGAAAATTTGGAACTAACATCGGTCGGTAGCGACCCATTCACCGAGATTAAATGGTACAAAAATCAAATAAAATCAGGCGTTGAATATGAATATATAATCATCGGCAAAGCAATTTTAGGACCAAATTATAAAAATATCTTTTCGACTGATGTGGTGGTTCCGGATACTGTTAATGCAATTGCAGCTGATGCCTTTAGTGGCTATGTCGTTACTAGCATCACCATGTCCGATTCTGTTACTTATATAGGAACAGGTGCTTTTAGATACTGCTCTTTCAGGAGTGTAACTCTTTCAAATTCCCTCACCGAAATTAAAGATAATATGTTTTACGGTTCCTCACTTACCGAAATAATTCTGCCGGACAATTTGACATAAATAGGTAATTACGCATTCTATGGAAATAACATTTTATCGGAAATCACAATTCCGGATTCGGTAACGGTTATCGGTGCTCACGCATTCGACGGTTGCGACCAGTTGGTTGAAATCAAAATACCCGATTCGGTAACATGGATAGGAAGCTGTGCATTTCAAAATTGTGACAACCTTTCAAGGGTGACCCTGCCGGATGGAATAAGCTATCTTGGCAGCGGTTCATTCGATGAAAACGTAATAGTTACATATAAGGGTACGAATTATGTATTCGACAGTGAATTTAAGGATTTATACGCTGCAATTAGCGGTGAATAGATATCTGCTGTCCTTTTTTGAATACTCCCACAGCTTTTTTTGAATAGCTGTGGGAGTATTATTGCACCCTACAGTCAAAAGCACGAAATGCGGCTGTAATATGTAATGAGATAAGATCAGCTATATACAATAATACAGCACAGCAACCTCTCACTGTGCTGCTTTCTACTACTGTTGCACTCGTACAGGTCTGTTCACTGCCGCTTGCATCTAAATATTTAACATTGGAAACTGTTTCCGCACTTGCCTGTATCGACACGCCCGACTTAATCTGTAGATTCTCGTTCAGTTCCGAAATCCTTTCTTCGGCGGCATCAACAGTCGTAGGAGATTCGTTGCCGAGGATAATTATTTCCTGCAGTGTATGATCGGTAATCGAAAATTCCACAGCCTGTGCGGCTGATGTTTTATCTTTGCTTGACGAAGAATTTGCCGTACACCCACACAAAAGCATTGCAAATGAAACTATTATCGCAAACTGCTTTTTCATCAAACGTTGTCCCGCCTTTCTATTCTCACAGTTTCAATATCTCCCATTCCATCAACAACCTCTATCCGCAATGATTTCTGCCCCGTGCCTATGTCTACGTCAGCCTTCCCATCAACAAGCGCTGTGACAGAGTTATCAATGGATATTTCAATCCCCGCACTATCCAAATTACCATCCACGGTTACTTCGTAAAGTCCTTCCTTTGCTGAGGAAATTGTGTATTCAAGCCATTCGCCCTTCTCAAGAGATTTTATGCACAGGCTATCGTTTACATTGGCAATTCCTGCGTTATCGTCACGGTAAACTGCCGTTTCGGGGGAGATATTTTTATGAAAAGCAACGCCCTCGCCGCCCCTATCATAATGTATAGCCTGAATAACGCAGGGAACGGATGCGGGGGGATAAATATATGGAAGCTTGCCCGATATATTTTCCTCCGAAAACGGTTTGAATTCATCATAAATTTTGCTCGAATCTAGAGGAATCTCAAGATAATTTTCATTGTTATCGAGGAACATTTTAACGTGCAGGACACGGTTAAACTCATCGAAATACGCTCTGTCCGAATCCGCGTTTTTTACCCCTGCAAGCCTATTTACGCTGTCAATTTTTCTGCCGTTCAGCATAATGCACATTGGCGCCTTTTTCATATGGATATGTGCGGTAAGCTCCTTAACCGAAAACTTATCGTTACTTGCGCAGATACTTATTTTCAATAAATTATCCGTTTCACGGCAGATAATTTTCTCGGCTGTGTAATCGCCCTTCAAATAATTGTCGGTAAATCCGTCATCGGCATAAATTATGCACTCGGAATTGCCGTTCGGATAGACTGACGCTTCAAGCCTTTTGAAATCTATCTCCCGTGTATTAAGGACATCCTCGCTCATTGGGATAATTCCTCCGGCTTTCACAAAAACGGGTATGCGACTTTGTGGGGCGTAAACCTCGTACTCCTTTCCGCCCTCATAAACGTAGTCGTAATCAAAATCATACCACTTACCCTCGGGGAAATACACCTTGCGGAAATTTTTTTGCGCTTCAAGCACAGGTGCGACAAGCATATTTTCACCGAAAAGATACTCGTCCTCAATTTCATACGCCCTCTTATCATCGGGATAGTGCCAGAATAACGGGCGCATAATCGGAGTGCCGTTCAGATGGTTTTCATAATAAAGCGAGTAAACATACGGTATAAGCCTATATCTCAGCTTTATGTAATGCGAAATGCCGTCAAATGTGATTTCATTGTAACGGTACGGAACCGATTCCCCTCCTGCGTGATGGGTTCTCAAAATAGGCGTAAAGCAGCTGAACTGTACCCAACGTTCGTAAAGCTCGGCGTGCTCGATTCTATCATTGTGGTAGAGGTTATACGGGCAGCTTTCGTTATTTGTCGGAGATAAAAATCCGCCCGTATCGCACGTCCACATGGCTATTCCGCAAAGCTGTGTGTTCAATGCTTCGGGAATATGCGCTTTAAGCGTGCCATATTCCGAGTAAATATCCCCTGTCCACAATGCGGTTGGGTTTCGCTCGATTCCCGCCGTGCCTGTTCGTGTTAAGACGAATGAACGCTTTCCCGGGGAGTGCTTTTTCATCATATTGTGGTAGGTTTCGGAAACGGCATTGCTGAAAATATTATGCACCTCTGCTCTGCTTCCGCCGAAATAGACCGTGTTTTCCGCATCTCCCTCAGGCTCGGTTAAATCAAGCCACCACGCTTCGACACCATCGTCCATAACCCTTTCTATCTGCGGGAAAAGCCATTTCTCCGTTTCGGGGTTGGTAAAATCCATCAGCTTTCCGCTGTAATGCCCACAGGTTACGGGGTTTCCGTCTGTATCAAGGGCGAGTATTCCTGCCGATACGGCGCTTTCAAATGTGTCGCTGTCCTCCTTCAGCATAGGTCCCGAATTTGACGCCATAAAGTGAATGCCGTATTTTTCACGATAATATTTAATTTTTTCCGCACTTTTTCCTCCCCAACGGTCTGCCCATTTATAGTTGTTGAAATACTGCGCCCAATCAAAATCAAAAACAATGCTGTCAAGGGGAACTCTTTCCTTTTCAAATGTGTAAATTACATCATCGATTTCTTCCCAATCCCAAAATGAACATTTGCTTTGCATATATCCAAGCACCCAAAGCGGAGGGAGCGCCGCTCTGCCGATTATTTCTGAATATTTGCACACAATTTCGGGTATGCTTTCCCCCGAAAAGAAGTATATTTTACAAGCGCCGTTTGGAGCGAAAATTTTAAGCTTATCACCCTCATTTTTGCATATATCAACCGTAAGATTGCAGGTATTGTCAAGGTAAATTCCATACGGTTTATTTTTGCCCGAGCTTATAATAAAAGGAATTGGGAAATCCGCTGTAACATGGTTTTGATTTATACGCTGTCCCGTCAGCATATCACGAACCGTTCCGCGTCTGTCAAGCCTGCCGAACGCAATATCGTTATCCTCGCCCAGGCCGTAGATATGCTCATTTTCCGCAATGTCAAAAACAAGCTCAAAGCCTATTTTTTTGTCGGAATTACGGCTATTATCGGCATATGTGCAGGATGCTGAATTTTGGTTCCCATAAAAAAAAGCAATTGAACCGCCGAGCTTGGAAATTTTCGCAGAAATTACATCCGCTTCCACCAAAAAGCTGTCATCCTTTTCGGTAAGATGGCTTTCAATTTCATTAAGCGGAAGGATTGCCCCTGAATAGGGGTGGTTTATCCCGTCCAAAATTTCAATGCAAATCAAGCCGGGCGCATATGCGGTTACCTCTGCGGTAAAATCATCTGTATGTACAACATTCATAAAAATTACCTCCGAAAATACTGTATATTGTAATTATAAAGCATTTTTGGAGGTTTATCCTCTGCTAAATTATCATATTTTTTCTGTATATTGATGTGTGATTCTTTTCTTGAATTCATTTGGGGTACAATCAAATACTTTTCTGAAATTCGAGTAAAAATTGCTTGGCGTTTCAAAGCCGCATATACCGCAAATCTCCATTACACTCTGTTTATTTTCCGCAAGAAGCTCCGATGCATACAAAACTCTTTTTGAATTGATAAACTCGGTTGGGGTAAGTCCAAAATACTTTTTCATTTCACGATTAAGATGATTTTGCGATACACAGGCAAGCTCCAGCATTCGTTCAAGGCCAACAACAAAGTTATCACGCTTGTCCATCTCGGTTATCAAATTTTCCAGCCAATATGGAATTTTCACGGGCGAGGGGTTGGTTTCTGTCATTTCAAGTATAAGGCGGGAAATAACCGACTTTGCGTATGAACGCTTTTTTTGCGGGTCCGTTATTGTTCCGATTTTGGAAAGCTCGGCTGTAAGCTTTTCCGCCATTGACGGGGGATATGTTATCTGCGGCGGAAATTCGCCGTTATTTATTTTATCAGCTGAAAGCTCGGTAAAGTCAATTATTTCCGACATTATTTCCTCGGCAATGCCTATAGAGAAAAGCTCCATATCGTAATGGTTAATAAAGCTGTACTCATGGCAATCCCTTGGGCGAATAAGCTCGGCAGTACCGGACACGCAGCACTCGCTGAAACCGTTAATATTATGCACAGCACGTCCTTTTACAACGTAAAAAATCTCATAAAAATCATGCGTGTGAATGTGATAGGTTTCGCTAACGCTCATCTGATGCAGAAAACTGATCTTACATTCCCTATCCGCCATCGGAAGTGACAGCATTTCCATAATCTACACCTACCCCAAAATATCATTAATATAATATTACCGCTAAAACGGTGTTTTGTCAATGGGGATTATGCCTTAACAGAATGCAAAAAAGCATCACCCCGCAATACGGCAGGGTGATGCTTAAAATTTCTTGCCAGATTAAAGTTTATGACACCTGTTCAAATTGGCTATTGTACAATTCGGCATAGAAGCCGCCCTGTTTAAGCAGTTCTTCATGATTACCCTGCTCGACAATGTCGCCGTTTCGCATAACCAATATGATATCGGCGTTTTTGATTGTTGAAAGACGATGCGCTATAACAAAGCTTGTTCGCTTATCCGTCAATTTATCCATCGCTTGCTGTGTAAGCATTTCCGTCTTTGTGTCAACGCTGGAGGTTGCTTCGTCCAAAATAAGCATTGGACTGTTTTGAATCATGGCTCTGGCGATGGTCATAAGCTGTTTTTGTCCTGCGGAAATTGCTGTATTATCGTGCAAAACAGAATCATATCCATTTGGCAATGCACGAATAAAATTATGGATTCCGCAAGCCTTGCAAGCCTCCATCATCTGCTCATCGGAAACGCCCTGTGTATTATAGAGAAGATTTTCCTTAACCGTTCCCTCAAAAAGCCATGTATCCTGAAGAACCATACCGAATTGGTTGTGTACAATGCTTCTCGGGATGCTTTCGGTGGAAATGCCGTCAATTAAAATAGTTCCCGCAGTCGGCTCAAAGAACCGCATAAGCAGATTGACCATTGTTGTTTTGCCTGCGCCTGTCGGTCCAACGATAGCAACCTTCTGTCCGGGCTTTACCTTTACACTGAAATTATGGATTATCTCCTTTTCGGGCGCATTTGGGTATGAGAATTTCACGTTGCGGAACTCTACCTCTCCGCGTACATTCTCTATACGTTCCGTTTTGGATGATTCATCCTCCATTTCTTCCTCCGACAAGAACTCAAACACACGCTCGGATGCTGCCGCACAGGACTGAACCTGAGTCATAGCCTGAGAAATCTGGCGCATCGGTGATTCAAACAGACGGGTGTAAATCAAAAACGCTGTAATTACGCCGAATGAGATATTGCCGTTGATAATAAGAGCCGCACCGACAACGCAGACTGCCACATATCCCAAATTTCCGATAAAGGTCATAAGCGGCTGCATAAGGCCGGACAAGAACTGTGAACGGAAATTCGCTGTTTTTACCGCTTGATTCATGGATGAAAACTTATTTCTTACATCGTCCTCCGCGTTAAGGATTCGGATTACATCATGACCGCTGTACATTTCCTCGATATATCCGTTAAGTACACCGAGGCTTTCCTGCCTTGCGGTAAAATATTTTTGCGAGTGGCTCATAATTACCACCATCAGTACAAGTCCGATAACCGTTGCAAGGACGGTTGTTGTAGCCATAATCCAGTTGGTATAATACATCATGATAAGGCATCCAATAAACTGTGCGGCGGCGGTTACAAGGTTAGACAGGCTGTTTGACATTGCCTGACCTATCATATCAACATCATTGGTCATTCGTGAGAGCACATCTCCTGCGGCATTACCCGAGAAGAATTTCAACGGCAGACGATTGATTTTCGTTTCAATATCTCCGCGAAGCTTTTTTGCGGTCCTCTGCGTTACTGTCTGCATGATATAATGCTGTGTAAAATTGCAGACTGCGCTTGCCAAATAGATAACAACCAATAGTACTGCAACGCTCAGTATACCGTCCATATCAATTCCTTCATCGGCATGGGCGGTTTGATACTCTTCACTTAATGTAATATTCGAGAGTATAGCCGCAGTTATTTCGCTGCTTGTATCGGTAAGGTCAAGGCTTGAAATGTCAATATCCTCTGCGCTTACTCCTTCGGGAAGGTAATCAAGAATGTTGATTTCCCCGCTCATAATGCGGTTTTGAATATCCTCAGCCATTTCCTGTGAGGAAACTCCGCCTGTAAGGCCGTCATAAATATAGTCGGTAAGCCTACTTATTTGATTTGGGCCAATAATGGTAAAAACTGCGGCAATTGCTGCAAGGACAAGCGAGAAAACAATAAGCCCCGCCTTATCCTTAACATATGAAATAAGGCTTCCCAAAGCGCCTTTTGTATCCTTAGCTTTTCCGCCGCCCATTCCTCTCATAGGGCCTCTTCCCATTGGAGCGCCGCTGCGTGCGCCGCTGTTTGTTTCAGGCATAAATATGCACCTCCTTACGCATTTGCCGCAAGCTCATCTGCCGAGAGCTGCGACAAGGCGATCTGCTGATAAACGGAACAATTCTCCATCAGCTCGTCATGTGTACCGATTCCTGCAACCGAGCCGTTATCAAGCACGACAATTCTGTCTGCGTTACGGATTGTTCCGATTCTCTGCGCAACAATCAAGCAGGTTGTTCCTTTTAAGTCGGTTTTTATTCTCTGCCGCAAAATGCGGTCTGTTTTGTAATCCAAAGCCGAGAAGGAATCATCGAAAATGAGAATTTCAGGCTTTCTTGCAACAGCTCTAGCAATGGATAGCCTCTGCTTTTGACCGCCCGACACATTTGAACCGTTCTGAGAAATTCTGCTGTCTGCACCATTATCCATTGCGCTGACAAACTCCGATGCTTGGGCAATATCTAACGCATTGTCCACATCGCCATCCGTTATTTCATGATTGCTCTTACCGAAAGTAACGTTGCCCTTAACAGTATCGGCAAAAAGGGTTGCTTTCTGTGGGATATAACCTATTTTGCTGTAAAGTGTATCAAAATTGTATTTCGATATATCCTTTCCGTCAAGCAGGATACTGCCCTCCGTTGTGTCATAAAGTCTTGCGGCAAGTCCGCCGAGCGTTGATTTTCCCGAACCTGTAGCGCCGATAAATGCAACCGTTTCGCCCTTGTTTGCTTTAAATGAAATATGCTTAAGGCAATCCTCCGATGCATCGGGATATCGGAACGAAACATCCTTGAACTCAATAGTTCCAAATTCATCGGATTCGGTTTCACTTCCCTCGCATACCGCAATATCCGAATCTATAACCTCGTTTATACGATTTGCGGACACCTGCGCACGAGGCAGCAGCATGAAAATCATCAATAGCATAATAAAAGACATAATTACATAAAGGGCGTAGGAGCTGAACGACACAACCTCTCCGAGCATTACCGAACGCTCCGAAACGGACGACATAATTTCTGCAACTGTACCGCTTAACGGCACATCAATCGCATTAATAAGCACTGCGCCCACATAATATATTGCAACAGATACACAGCTTTGAACAAACATCATAACGGGTGAAAGGAATGCCATTCCCCTGCCTGTGAAAAGCTGGGTCTGCATAAGGCTGTCGTTTGCCTTTTCAAATTTATCCTCCTGATACTGCTCCGCATTAAATGCACGAATAACCCTTATACCTGTCAGGTTTTCATCCGTAATTCGGTTTACATCGTCAATCTGCTTCTGAACGATGCGGAATTTTGGCACCATAATTGCAAGCAGAACAATCAATGTTCCGACCACAATTACTACGGCGGATGCAACAACCACGGAAAGCTGCCAGCTCTTTCCGATAATTTTTATTATCGCCCAAATTGCCATAATCGGCGCACGGAGCAGCATTTGAAGCCCCATGGCTATTATCATTTGTATCTGGGTAATATCATTTGTTGTACGAGTAATAAGGCTTGCGGTTGAAAATTTTTTAATTTCCCCGCTGCCCATTGCCGCAACCTTGTTAAACAGCTTCGCACGAACATCGTATGAAAAATTTGCCGCAATCATAGCCGACAGGTACCCCACCGCAACGGTTAAGAGGGCACTGCACAAAGCGCATCCGAGCATTTTCCCCCCCGCAGCAAAGTATTCGGAAAGCTCCGTTACCTCACTGCTTATCAGAACCGTAATTTCCGCAGTATAATCGGGCAAACGCAGGTCAAAGAAAACCTGTCCGCAGACAAGCAGCAGGCATAAAAACGCAAGCCACCTATCCTTTATCTTCATATTTTTAAAAATATGCAGCATAAAATTCTCCTTCCTTTAATTCATTTATTAAACCGCAGACTTTACCCATTCCCCCAAGAGGAAGAGGAGAACGGTAAAGTCCACGGCTTTAAACAAAGCTATAACGAAAAACCGAACACCCTCAGGTATTTTACCTTACAGCGGCAGGTCTTTCTTTTGGAAACGAACAGCGCCAACCACATAGCATACAATCGCTACAGCGGCTAGTGCAATAAGCTTCGGAACAAAGGAGTTATCAACAGCTCCCGAACCTATTGTTCCCAAAGCATCTATGTCTAATAATCCGACAAGGGAAACTCGGTTGAACATTCCAAGCTCCTCCACGCCTATTCCTACGCTTACCATATTTTCCGAGCCGAACATTCCAAGCAGCGTGCAAATGAAAAACCAAACATTTAACCCTCCGCCAAGAGCAAGTGCGTGTTTGCTTAAATTAAAGATACAGCTTGCAAGATAACAAATGCTTGCCATTGCCTCCGTAAGAAGATACAAGCCTCCGTAGAGAGCGGCATATTTTGCGACATCCACCTCTCCGACAAACACGCTGCAGGCAATAAGCTTGGTAACAAATCCGCATCCGACCATAATAAGCGGGGTAACTATCATATAAATTGCCTGAGTTATAACCACAGCGCTGCGTTTGGTCGGGGTTGACAGGATATACGCCATTGAACCCTTATCAACCTGGTCGACAACAAGCGCATTGCCCGCAAAAATGATAAAGAGCAGTATTGGCAGGAGGCTCATAACGGTGAAATACATCTGATTAAGCATTGCCGATGTATCCATTTCGCCCATATTTTCAACAAGATCCGAAGAAATGCCCATCATATTCAGCATATTTGACATCATTTCTTCTATATCCAAATCGTCGCCCGAAAAACAGCCCTTTACAGAACCCAGAGCGTAGACATACTCAAAGTTTGATATGTAAGAATCAAGTCCTATTTCCGATCCGGAGAGCGTATCGGCAGCCTCCGCAAAGCCGGCGCTGCTTAAATTCAGTTCCTCCGACTGCGCAGACATCATATCAAACACGGTATCATACATCGAAGTGTCATCCGACTCGGAAAAATCCGCATAGCTAAGCTCTGTGCCCGACATTTCATTGTAGGATGCCAAAACGTAGAGATAGCTGTAAAATTGGGTCTGCGCATCGGTATAATCCTCGGAGTCCGAGGTTGACGCTATCAAATTGCTTGCAAAGGTTGTTACGACTGTCATAAGGCAAAGCACAACAGTGCAGGCAATAGCCAAAACCTTATTTGCGCTGATGCTCTGTTTCATCAGCGGCCATGAAAAAAATTTGGTGGTATTCATCTTGATTACTGAGCCTCCTTCAATTTATTGCTTTGAAGCGTTTTCATAAAATATTCATGCAAATCGGGGTGAGTTTCCGACATTGAAACAATTTCAAGTCCATCCATTGCCTTAAAAGCCGCATCAACATCCTTTGCAACGGCTTCAAATTTCACTGTTTTATCCTCCGCAGTGCCACCCGAAATTCGCTTACAAAAGATATCGGCAGACCGGCAATCCGAAAATTCCACATTGAATGTTCTTACAGAGCCGTGGCGGAACTCCGAAAGGTTCAGCACGCTTGGTATTTTACCGCCATTAATAATTGCCACACGGTCGCAGACATCTTCAATCTCCTCAAAAATATGGCTGGACATGAAAATTGTTCTGCCCTTGCTTTTTTCCTCACGAATTAACTCCAAAAAGGTTTCACGCATAAGCGGGTCAAGTCCCGTTGTCGGTTCATCGAGGATAAGGATATTTTTATCCCCCATTAGAGCCGCAACAATAGCGGTTTTCTGCTTCATACCCTTACTCATACGTTTTAAATTTGCTGAAGGATCAAGTCCGAGTATATCTATCAAATGGTTCATATAGGAAAAATCCCTTATTCCGAGGAACTGCGCCTGCACCTTTAAGAAATCAGTGCCTGTCTTTAAATCGGGAAATGCAATTTCTCCCGGTATATAGCTTACGCTTTTCATTACATCAGGGGCATTTTCCCATGGATTTAAGCCGTTCACAGTGACTTTTCCGCTGTCCGCTTTAAGGAAGCCCATCATATGCCTAATTGTCGTTGTTTTGCCCGATCCGTTTGTGCCGAGGTAGCCGAAAACCTCGCCCTCGTGAATATCAAGCGAAACATCGAAGATTCCACGTCCGTTGCCGTAATCCTTTGTTAATTTTTCCACAGAAATAACAGAATCGCTCATTGCTTCACCCCCTCAAAATGGTGGCCCGTATTGTAAAACTCCATAAAGTAATCCTCAAGCGTAAACGGTATTTCCACAAAATCTTCTATATGGAAGCCTTTCAGACTTGATGTAAGCTCACCTACCTTATCGGCAGGTATTTGCACACGGGCACGCAGCTTTTTTTCATTTTTTGAGGTAAATGTAAACGAATTACTCACAAATGCCGAATATGATTCCATATCCGAAAACGAGATGCGGTAGATTCTGTCATGCTTTTTCTTCAAATCCTCCGACTGAAATTCAGATACGATTTTTCCGTCACGAATTATAGCAATTCTGTCGCAGGCTGCATCCACCTCATGAAAAATATGCGAAGATAAGAAGATAGTTTTTCCGCGTTTCTTTTCTTCCCGAATATATTCAATGAATGTTTCCTGCATAACGGGGTCAAGACCCGAAGTCGGCTCATCGAGGATTAAAATATCGGGGTCATGCATAAAAGCGGTAACGACTGCAAGCTTTCGCTTTACGCCAAGGCTCATTTGTTTAATACTTATATTTGGCTCAAGCTCAAATCTGTCAAGCAGCATTTGGAGATATTCATTATTTTTTACATTGCGCATCCGCTCCATCATGCGGAGAAATGCTGTTCCCGAAAGTCCCGCAGGAAGCGCAACCTCGCCCGGGAGATAACCAACGGTATTTTGCAAAGCCGCGCTGTTTCCCCAGCTGTCCTTATCCAGAATGGAAACGCTTCCCTCCTGCGGCTTGGAAAACCCCATGAGGTGCCGTATAGTGGTGGTTTTTCCCGCTCCGTTTGGGCCAAGAAAACCATAACACACGCCTTTTTCCACTTGAATACTGACATCAAAGACGCCGCGCCCATGGCCGTAGTCTTTCGTAAGATGATCTATGGAAATCACAGACATTTAAAAAAACCTCCTTGACATTATCCAACAACTTGTTGTATAATATATTATACTATGATATTTATTAAATATCAACCATCAATTATTTCAAATCTGTCGGATTGTTTATAGGAGGAATAACAAATGAGGAAACAGCCTGAAATTACGAAAAAAACACGCCAAAGGTTTGTCGATGCCTTTTGGTCGCTGATTAAGGAAAAACCGATTGCAAAAATTGCCGTAAGTGAACTTACAAGGCGCGCGGGATATAACCGCAGCACCTTTTACGAATATTTTCTTGATACTTATGACCTTTTGGCATATATTGAAGCGCAGCTTTTGGAGGAAATAAAGCAGATAATCCTTAATATTCCGCCCGAAAAAAATTCGCCCATTACGCTGTTTAAATCCGTATTTGCCGCAATGAACGAAAAAGTATATCTGCTTGTCGGAACGAACGGAGATTCCTCGTTCCTAACCAAAGTAAAATCGGAGCTTATACCCATTGTTCAAACATATTTCCGAATTCCAAACGACATACCAAATTTTGATTATTTGGTCTGCTTTGTTAATTCAGCAATGTTCGGTCTTTTGCAGCATTGGAACGAAAAGGGCAAGGATATGAGTACGGAAGAAATCAGCACCATGATGCAAAACTTAGCGCTGAATGGCTTAATAAGCTACATTGCGCCGCAAAACGCTGTATCGGCCGAATGCAGTGAGATGGATACTTAACGGACTATGGAGAAAATTACTGCTATACCGAACTTTACGGTATTGCCGCAGGTTATTTTTATGCGTAATAAATCAATCCCCGCCATTCTTGGCAATAGCCCTGTACAAAGCAATTTTTTATATTATTACTTTCAAAGGTATTAAATTCTCCGATTCCTCACAAGAAAATATATTTCGCTATACAAGAAGAATAGCCTTTCCGCCTGTTTTGACGGGCTTAACAATATTAGTATTCAAACCAACAGCACTCATATCCATGACAATCATAAACTTACCGAGGGTCTTAAACGGTGAAAAAATTCAAGGCAGAAAACGTTGCATTCAGGACAAAGCTATTGACTTTTAAATTTTTGCAATTTATAATGTAGGTATAGTGATGCAGGATACTCCTCGTCATCATCATCAAGCAATCGTTACACATGGAAATATCCGAGTATTAGTTCAACAAGTACAACCCAATATGCAACAATAGAAATTGGAGCATATTTGGCATATTCTTCTTGGACTGATACAGCAGCTGCTTATTACGCACAATATTATTCCAATACCTATAAAAAAGTAGGAACTATAAATCAAAATAAAGCTCCCGGTGGTTATTCATACATTGAATTAGAGGACATACACACCTTAGATTCAGAAGGCGGGCATTATTCAGCCGATGCTGATTGCTGCAACCTTTTATATTTTTTCATATAATTTTCCTCATTTTACATTGTGATTTTTTGATTATATGATATAATTCCAGAAAGGTTTCCCACGCCAATAATATGGTGTAGGAAACCTTTACCTCTTTAAATTGCAATGCAAATATATATAGACCTCCAGTATTCAAATATTGTGACAAAAAATTTATTCAACAGCGTTACTTTCATTACTGTATGCAGAAACCTTGCTCGTTATTTCATTGACCTTCTCATCAATATTAAAATCACTATCGTCAAATCTAATGTTACTTGAACCCATATAGTCACTGATTTCACCATTAGCATTATATCCTACATATTCCAGCAATGTTCCTGTCTGCTTATCAACGTAAAACGCAAATCTTTCATCACCGATTTTTTTGCCGTAATCCGCATTGGTTTCCCCTGACAACACAACGCAATCACGTCCTTCATATGATTCAGAACCATCAATTTCCCATAAATCAAAATCAAGAAGAAAACCAAATGCCATTTCCTGTGGGAACAGACATATGCTTGCATCATCGACATTTGTCGATTTGCACGATAATAGTAGCATGGTGTACCATTTTTCATCGATTTTAAATCTGTTTTCATCGCTAATGGTTGAAACGCTTGAACGAGATATTGCAGCATATCCCATATCATTATAAGACATTTCAATGTTATTCAAAGATATTCCGCTATCTGCATTGTAATAAACTTCTCTGTCAGCCAAAACATTCTCACTCATATCTACATCAGTAGTGATATTTAAAGGCGTTTTATTAATTGCGTCTTCTACATTTGCCAAATCAGTGACTTTTTTGAACAATGTGCCAATAAGATTCGCTCCTTGGTATGTCGATTTGGAAATCAACAATTATAGCACAGCTTAAATCGTTTGGATTAGCATAAGCTACTGTCCCGGAAGCATAGTTGTAATAGTCAATGCTATTGAGCATCATATGCAAAATATCTTCTTTAGTGGGAGTTTCCGTGTTAATAGAAGATTCCTCAAGGACGTACACCTCGACTTCTTCTGTAACAGGCTCAATAGAAATATCAGTGCCGTTTGCCGAATCGGTTTCCAGTGTTATTTCAGGTGTTGTTATAAATTCCTCCGCATCAGCAATATTATTTTGCAAACTATTTGAAATGCCAATACCTGCAATTGTTAATGAACGTATTTTTTCATATGTTTTCCGCCTTAATAGGATAAAGTTACTTTTATTTCATCGGCTCCTGTAGTTTGGTTTGCATTTCCGGACAGCTTAACATTACTATAGGAGTGATCCAATAGCAATACTGTTTCCGATTATGTCCCCTATAAAAATGGCTTTTTATACATTAAGATAAACCCCTTTGTATTGGGAAAGTAATACAATTTATGCATTGCTTTCCCAATTTTTTTATTATGTGATTATGCGGTAATTCCACTGAAGGTATTACATTTTACTTTGCATTTTAGGGGCACGACTATAAAATATTCGTAATTACTTTTTTGATTTTTTTCTCAAAAATAATGCGCATAAGCTTGAAACTCCAATTAAAGTTGTAAATACACCTATGTCTGCATTTCCTGTATTGGGATTTTCAATTCCACCGTCGCCAAGATTTCCTTCTATTTTGGTTGGCGGCGTTGGTGAAACATCTTCAACTATTACAATTTCTTCGACAGTATCTTTGATTTCGTCGTTACTAAGCTCTTCATCTGTAACATAATCTTCATAAACTTCAATGTCTTCATCATAATCATATATATCGATATCGGAAATTCCACTGTCATCCCAAATTCCGCCTACTGCTTCTGCATAATCAATTACGGAAATAATTTGATTTAAAATATCTGTACCTGAAGCATAAGTTTCTGATGCGGAATAATTAGAAATCTGATTATTGGTAACTTCGCAAAATTGTTCGCTTACTATGTCATTTTTATCAACATAAAGCAATCCACTCTTTTGTAATGGATATATATCAACATAAAAGACCTCATTGTAACTTACTGTATTGTCCAAAAGTGCCGTTTCTGTCTTTGCGAGTTCATTAATTAGGTTGTTTTCAAAATTTCCCTCTGAAAAACACTTTATTTCCCATTCACCCATATGCTCTGTGCATTTTTCTATGTATGATGGGTCATTTTGAAGTTCTGTTGACAGTTCATTTAATGACTGAATCTCACCAAATTCAGCAAAACCAAGAAACGCGTTGCTTGAATTATATACAGGTACTTTATATCTTTCTGAAAAAATCATAATATCTGTAAGAAGCTCAGATGTTCCTTGTCTATTATAATCATTAATATAATAAACAGGCAACATGCTATCAAAATCAAAAATCACATTCTCTGTTCCGAACAAAAACATATATGATGGGGTATCGTCATACATATTGCTTTGTATAATATTTTTCACATTACTTGTAGCATACATTTGTAACGATTCCTCTGCATAAGAATTTGTGGGCAAAGATAAAAATGTTATCATTGTTGCCAATATATAAATAATCACCTTTTTCATAGATCAACACTCCTTTACTTACGTGTTATAGAAATAGTTTTATCATATTTTTTTGATGAATTGGACGTAAGTTCACTATATTTCATCTTTTTAGTTGAACCACCATTTGCGGGGTCTTGCATTTTTACAACATTAGTTTTAGTATCAACAGCCATAATAACATTTGCATGACCACCAGTTCTATCAGTACCAGTATAATATCCCCACGCCATAATTATTGGCTTGCCCGTTGACAAGACAGTGTTCATACTACTAATAGAAATTGTACTCATACTTTCACTGGCAGTATATGTATTAGAGGTTGCGTACTCCATACCCTTTCCATAATCATCACCGCTGCCAACTACATTGGGATATGGATCTGCAGTGGTACCTTTTACCTTATTAACTATATCTTCCTGTGTATATGTACTGTATCCAAGCGATTTGGCAGACATTTCAATACAAGCTGCCCAACACCAATTTGTATTATTTTGTCCAATCAACGGAACATTCACTAAACTGGTATAGGTAATAGGATAATAATAACCTGTTACAGTAATATCGCTACTTGTTTCATTTTTTACTCTGAATTTATACTTGCCTGCTGTTTTGATATCAAAGTAATACGTTAGACTTCCTGTTGTTTTTTTTACATTTGTGAATACGTTATTATCCGTATTTATAATGCCAATATCAACTTGTTCAGTCGATGAAACAGGCGTGTATGAAACCTCAACATAAAAACTGTCACCTACATTTAAATTAAACTCATACGTGCCTGTCACATTTTTACCGGCTTCTACAGTCCAGTTGACATTATACCTCGTGTAGCTTGCTCTTGCAGCTGCGCAATATTCTAAACCACCAATTTCAGTTGGTTGAATTTCATCAAGGTAGTAATCATATGCTACCTCATCTACTGCAAAATCCTCTGTTTGTGCTGTCGCATTTTGAACAAGTTCCGATTCATAACTATTTGTTATATTATCCGAAATTGTATCAAATTCAGCTGATACAGTACTAGAAAGCATTGACAAACATGCAAATGTACTTATCAACGTCCCGAATAATTTTTTCATTTTCGTAAATAATCAAATCCTTTCATTCTTAAGCATTTAATCTGCTTACTTATGTCATCAACAATTTTGTAATTCGTACCGCATTAAACAGCAGAAACTGTTCTCACACGGTAAGTTTTGTCGTCAAGGTTGTCCTTGCTGTTGCTCATGTATGGAGTTTTGGTCTATGATGTGTTACTCAAATAATCACCCCCTTTCCGTCACCGAAGAACTTTCTTTTCAAGATATTGGTTGCTTCAATTTTAATTGACGTCAACCTTCCTGTTGCCATACCGATACAAGTAGCCTTGCCATTGTTTATAGACAGATTACTGCTTTTTGCACAGGATCAATCGTCCGTCATAATAACATCTGTATATTCAATATGAACGATATAATCATTATCAAGCATATCAAGATAAGCGCTAAGCTCACGGCTGCTCTTTTTCATTTCAACGTTTATTCTGTTGTTTTTAACATCGGTTGAAATTGTGGAAATGCCATATTTCTTCTGATTTTCAATCAAATGTGATTTTACTGTTTCAAGTTCGTTAATGAGTACGTATATTCTTTTATAATGATAGGAGCATACAGCTTTTTCAATTCGTCTGTAAGTTTTTTACAACGCTGTCATTTTTGCTCATAACTACCACAGCGTTTTTATCAAGGTATATTCCGCCGTAATCGTCTTTGGAAAGTTCTTCGCTAAGCGTGTTATAAATTTTTGTGTTATCATAATCCGCAAAGCCGTCCCATATGCCGTCCGCTGAGAAGGTATAAATATTTCCGTTGATTTCCACATCGCCGGTTGACATCTGACCGTTTTCTTCATTGAAGTAGCACCAACCATTGTCTGCTCTGTACCATCCTGTTGTCATATATCCATCATCGCCTACATAATAAAGCTTACCACTTTTGGTTTTAATCCATCTTTCTTTCAGCATAACGCCGTCTTTATAATATCTCCTGCCATTTGAACTTTTTCTCCAGCCTGTATATTTTCCCTGACAAACGCCGTTAGATGAAGATTTATAGCGAATGCCGTCTATAACGCAGGATTTAGTAACTGCAGCACCGCTTTTTTGGAAAAAGTACTTATTCCCATCAATTGTTTGCCAGCCCGTTTTAACATTACCATCGTTGTCAAGATAATACAACTCTCCGTCCTTAGTTGTCAACTCATCTGCATAAGATATAACAGATAATCCGTTGCTGCTGAAGGTCATGAAGGTTACAACGAATATTGCTACAATTTTTTTCACATAAAAACCCCTCCTAATATATGGTATTATATGATGAGTAAAGCCTTATTAATATCCAATAAAATTATGAAAAAAATATTTGCATAATCCATATGTGCAAGACTATGTACGATTTTTATAATTTTAATTGATTATTAGTATTAAAATTCAGTTGCATGGAGTCTTACCATAACGTCAACACAAAGCAAATTCATTTCTTCATTGAGCCGTACCTCCCCTTCCACAAATTTGAATTAAAAGGCTGTTACCTCCTTCTGTATATATAATCAATTTTATTTGAAAAAGGGGACAAAACAAAAAGTTATTCTACTTTTTGCACAAAATCATCCATGTTCATTAGAGCGTTCTTGTCAATACTGCCTTCAATAATCAGAATTCAATCTCCATTATTCCAAGTTATGTAAAAATTCTGAACCATATCAATCATAAATCCCCCATTACTGTTTATGTCAATTTGTAACATTTGATTTTCTTCAATATCTAAATTTATATCATATTGTGACTTAATATATTGATCCTGTATAATAAAAGTTGACAGCTTTTATGTATTTTAGAAAAAAGAACCTTTTATAATAATTAGACAGGCGTGGATACATCCATCCTGAGAAAAAAATACACTCAAAAGCAGTCTGTTTAGGATACGCTGATTTAATTGAGTTTTACACTTTGTTCACCCAACTTTGCCTCTAG
>JAJQIG010000061.1 GCA_021199335.1 Oscillospiraceae bacterium
CTCAGTCTATGCTCGCTCAGGCAAACACACTTCCTCAGGGTGTTCTTTCGCTCCTTCAGTAAGTTTTGGATGCAGATTAACTGCTTGAAACAAAAGCATAAGCAGGGGATGGCACCCTTGAGGGCGCCATCCCACTGCAGTGTTTGAGCTTACGGAGGTATTTAATGTCACAGTCTGAAAAGGAACAAAAAGGTTCATCTGTGCAAAAAATTATTATCATTCTTATGATAGTGATTATTGTTGCGTTGATAGCGTTCACATCCGTCCTCCTTCTGAAAAAGGATTCGGATACGCAGGGCGATTTATCGGCTGTGGATTCTTCAAATGCCGCCGTTCCAACGCTTACATATGAATCGGGTGCTGTTGCGCTCAGTGAAGATGATTTACAAAGGCAAGTCGATGAAATGTACGAAAAAGCCAAGGAAGGAACAATGGCTTTGCAGTTCAAGAATACCGCCTACAGTTCGGACGGAGTTCATTTTGACTGCCATATCGGAAATTCCGATAAGAACGACACCGATATGTATCTGAATATTTATAAGGACGATGCATTAACGGAACAAATTTTGCTTACGGGTCTAATCCCCCCGGGCTCGGGAATTGAATCCTTTGAATCGGAAATAAAGCTCGACCCCGGAACATATGAGACTTACCTCGTTTTTACACAGGTCAAGGACGACCATGCGACCATCAAGGCGCAGGTTACGGTTATTCTTACCCTTGTTGTAAGCGAGTGATATAAAGTCTAAAATAAAAATTATTGGAGGAAATCGAAATGACAATGAAGAAAATCGCTGCTTCTATTATGGCTGTAGCTTGCATGGCTGCTTGCGCAACATCAATTTCTGCAGATACTCTTGATAATACTACTATGGAAGCAGATGTTACTGTTGATGTAACAACAAATGTTCCTACACTTTCTGTTACAGTTCCTACAACTGCAGAAATCGTAATTAACCCTTACAAGCTTACTGTTACTACGGATGCAGGTGATTCAACCGATACCGTTATCAGCGCTGAGCAGGAAATTTCAAATGCAAGTGACTGTGCAGTATCTATCACAGTTACAGGCGCAGTAACTGTTCCTGAAACAAGCTCTGCTGTTGTTGCAACTGCCGCTCTTAAGGGAACAGAAACAACAAAGTCCGTTTTCCTTTATGTTGAGGGCGTTGCAGGCGATACTGCTTTTGCAGATGCTTATGCAAAGGCTGATAATCAGTTGGCTCTTTCAACAAAGTCAGCTTCCAAAACTCTTATGACTCTTGATGCAACAAGCGGTACAGGTAAAGTCAAGATTGACGGTGAAGCTGCTACAGCTCCTACAGAAGCTTGGACTACAGCTGATACAGTAACTGTTGCTCTTGCATACAAGATTGCTCCTGTAGCTGCTGAATAATTGAGCTTTTAATCCTTACTTAGAATTCGACATTTAGTTGTATTCAAAATTAAAAAAAGAGTTTTCCCCGTCGGAGCGATTGTTCCGGCGGGGTTTTTAAATAAACACACAAAAACAGAGGATAGAATCCCATCTATCCTCTGTTTTTTATTCTTCATTTTCGTAAAGGTGTCCGTCAACGATTCGCACTATGCGCTGAGCGTGTTTCGCAACATTAAGGTCATGGGTAATCATTACAATGGTGTTCCCATTTTCGTGCAGCTTACCGAAAAGGTCAAGAACCTCTCTGCCCGTTGCGGAATCGAGCGCGCCCGTTGGCTCATCGGCAAGAAGAAGAGCAGGCTCTCCGACAAGCGCCCTTGCGATTGCCGCTCTTTGCTGTTGGCCGCCCGAAAGCTCGTTGGGTCTATGGTCAAGTCTTTGCCCCATTCCAAGCCTTTCAAGGCGTTCCGCCGCCTTTTCCGCGGCCGCTTTTCTTGAATAGCCTCTTATAAGAAGCGGCATCATTACATTCTGCAAAACGGTATATTTTCCGATAAGATGATATTTCTGGAAGATAAAGCCTATTTGGCTGTTTCGCAAGCCTGTCAGCTTTGAATCGCTCATTTTGTGCACGGCATTGTCGCTGAGGTAATATTCTCCGCTGTCAAAATGATCCATGCAGCCGATTACATTCATAAGCGTACTTTTTCCTGAACCCGATGGACCGAGTATCGCAAGGAATTCTCCCTTTTTTACATCAAGGGATATTCCCTTGAGAACCTCAAGCTGCTCGCTTCCCATTTGAAAGGATTTATGTATATCGCTTAGCTTTATAACCAATTCATCCATAAAACAACTCTCCCCGACCGTCAAAGTATTTCGGCAGCGGCAACATAGCCGTCTGCGGTAATTGTCAGCCTAAGGAGCGTTCCCTCGGTTATGGAGGAATAATCGCCGCTTCTTCCGTTTCCTGTTACGGTCATGCCATACGGAATGAGGTAAACTCCCGATTCTCCCGATTTGGTAATCTCATAGCTGCTCTTTTGCTCTCCGCCGTTCCTCATGCCGCCTTTTCCGCCGTCCATTCCCGACATATCGGGCATTTCGCCGCCCATTTCAGGCATTTCGCCGCCCATTTCGGGCATCTCGCCGCTCATTTCGGGCATCTCGCCACTCATTTCGTCCGTTTCTCCATCCGATTCGGACGTCTCGCCAAAATCAATCTGTGAAGCTTCGCTTTCCTCTACCTCACCGAGGTCAAGTGTAACCTCATTTCCAACGATTGAGGAAACCTCGCCTGTTACTTGGTAATCGCCATCCTGCATAACGTATTCCGTCTGCTCCGTTTCGGCGGCATCTGCGGAGGAATTGCTGTCCTCATCATCCGAGCATCCCGCAAGCACCGCAGCTAAAGCCAAAGCGGTTATTATAGATAAAATTCGTTTACATTTCTTCATAAAATACAAATCCTTTCATAATCAATCCTGCTGGAGCGCTTCTATAGGCATAAGACGGGACGCCTTATATGCGGGGTAAAATCCGAAAATTGTTCCTGTTACAACTGCGAACACAAGCGCAAGAACTCCGCCCATAACAACGGGCTCGCATCTCATTCCCGTAAGCTCAACCACGGGTATAAGCGCAAATCCTGCGACAACTCCGACAATTCCGCCGAAAACCGAGATAAGGTTTGCTTCAGCCAAGAATTCAAGAAGAATTTCTCTCTTTCTGCAGCCAAGCGCTTTAAGAATACCTATCTCCTGCGTTCTTTCCTTAACCGTTACAAACAATACGTTCATAATTCCGATTCCGCCGACCACAAATACTATAGCCGCAACCGCAATCAAAAGCATCGAAAGAGTATTTGCCGAGCTTGACGCAGCTTCCATTTTACTGCCCGCATCGGACAAGGTAAATGCGGCGCCCGAGTGGTTTTCCGTAAGGACTGTTTCGATATTTTCCATAACCTGCTCAACCTGATTAACGTCTGAAGCAACAACCGTAATCTGCGGTGAAACGGAGCTATCGAAAACATATTTTGATGCGGTATTATATGGAATAAACAACGCTGTATCGGGGCTTATTCCCGAAGAAACCGTACCCATTGATGCAAGAACGCCTATAACGTCATAGTTCTTTCCCTCAATGGTAACAACCTCTCCGACTGCGGAATATGCCGAGCCGAAAATTTCCTGTGCGGCAGTATATCCGAGAACGCAAACCTTGGATTTTTCCTCATTTTCCTCTTCACTGAAGAAGTCGCCGTACTGGATCTCAAGGTTGCTTATGCTTACATAGTCATACTGAACGCCCGCAACAGTATAGTTGGTTTCATCATCAAGCTCTCCGCCCGAAACGGCAGCCTCGCTGCTTGCAAGCAGTGATGCGGATTCAACATCGGGGACAAGCTCAAGAATGTCATTTACATCATCGGTGGAAAGTGTAACGTTATTTCCGCCGAACATTGCTGCTCCGCTTGAGCCGCCGCCACCGCCGCCTGACATTCCTCCTCCGCCGCCGGACGGCATACCGCCGCCGCCACCGGAAGGCATTCCGCCACCTGACATTCCGCCGCCGGAGGGCATTCCGCCTCCGCCGCCCATGTCAGGCATTCCGCCGCCGGAGGGCATTCCACCGCCGCCGGAGAACATTTCCATTGCCTGTTCCATCATCGTATCTGCGGACTGGCCAACAGTTACTTCAATTGCTCCCGCATTAAGGTTTTTGAACTGATCCGCAACGTCAAGCTTTCCTCCTTGACCTACAGCAATAACGAGAACAATCGTTGCCGAACCGACTACTATACCGAGAGATGTAAGTATTCCCTTGGACTTGTTCGACATAATATTGATGAATACAAGTCTTATCAGCTCAAATAGTTTCATCAGCGCTTCACCGCACTTTCCGAAAGAACCTTATCACCTGCCGAAAGACCACTCTTTATTTCAACATACTGTCCATCGGTAAAGCCTGTTATAACTTCCTTCTCGGTAACATTGCCGTCATCATCATAGACAAGAACAGTTGAAATTCCTGCGCCCTTATAGGTTATAGCCTGCTTGCTTACATAAAGGACATCACTAACCTGCTTCTGAATAAATGTTACCTCGCAGGTCATTCCGTCATAGACAGTAATATTATCGCTCGGGTATATTTTCACCGTTACGGGATAGGTTACAGAACCCGATGAACGTGACGGCTCAACCGCAATCGTGTCAATCTCGCCTGTAACAGTTGCATTTTCATAAGCGGAAAGGACAACCGATGCTTCCTGTCCGACATAAAGCGATGAAATATCCTCCTCGGATACCGATACGGAGATGTAAACCTCGGAAGAATCCGCTACGGTTGCAATTGTCTGCTCTGCCATAATTGTGTCGCCCTCGCTGACGCTTACGGAAGCAATTGTACCTGTGCAGTCGGCATAAATATAAACTCCGTCGCCAAGGTTTTCAAGCAGCTCATCATATTCGGAAACAAGCCTGTCATACTCATCCTGCTTCTGAGAAATATCCGCATTAATTTGCTCGACAGTATTGTTATATATCGTCAAAGCGTTCTGAGCGGAAGCAACCGATGTCTGCATACTCTGTGAAGCGGAAAGCTCGGAGCTTGAGGATTCCGATTTCAGCTTTTCAAGATTATATTCAGCCTCGTAAATGCTCTTTTCGGTGCTTTCGATTTTGTCGGCAATATCATCCTCATCCATATCGCCGTAATTATCATTGAAATCGGAAACCATATCCTCATTATCGTCTATGTAATCATCTATCATTTGAGCATAATCGGACATCATATCGGCATATTCCGACATCATTTCTTCGTACTCCTCAACCTTTTCCTCAGCGGCTTCGGTTTTTTCCTCATACTGTTCAATAAGGCGCTGGTTTGTCAGGTCAAGGGATTTATACATATCGGTGAAGGCAGCCTTGGCTTCGGTATATGCCGAAAGTGCATCTCTGTAGGTTTCCTCAGCCGAGGAAATGGCGCTTGCAGTGGATTCATCATAAGACGAGCCTGCCTTAATCTTCTGCTTTTCGAGTGAAGCCTCAGCCTGCTCCAGCTCCTCCTCCGCCTTTTCGACAGCTTCTTTAAGCTCGCTTATTGTTTCCATATCCTCAGAATTATCGTCCAAATAGTCGTTATATTCCTCCTCTATTGCAGAAAGCTCCTTTTGATACTGCTTAAGGGTTTTCTCATATCCCGAATATACGCTCTGATATGATTTATATGTAGCATTATACTCATCAAGGGTATCGTTGTAGGCGGAATATTCCTTGTAATCGGCGGGATAGCTTGCCGCAAGGGCTTCATATTCCGCAAGCTCCTTGTTAAGCGAGGTTATGCTGTCCTCCGCCGATGCGATGTCGTCGGCTATTTTTGTTATAGAGAGATTATATGAGCTTTCCGCCGATTCACCGTCCGAAAGACTTTTTTCGTAGGTTTGCTGCGCCTCAAGAAGCTTTGAGCTTTGCTCTGCAATGGCGGTATCAAGCTCCAGCTTAGCCTCGGAAATCTCCGATTCGTAATCCGCCTTTATTTCATCTATATCATCCGTGCTGACCATAGCAATTTTGTCGCCCACCGTAACCTCAGAGCCCATTTTTACATAGACCTCTTCAATTTCAGCGCTTGCAGGGAATGTGATATACTCTCTGTTAACCGACGCCGTTCCGCTTTCGGAAACTCCCACTGTAATGCTTCCCGTTGAAGCGGTATATTCACGATAGGAAACATCCTGATCCTGGGACGATGAGGAAATCTTTATTCCCGCAAATATTGCAGCTCCTGCGGCGGCTACTATTAAAATGCTTACCACAGCGGCAATAACCTTTCGTGATTTTCCTGTTTGATTGGCGGCTGATTTTACATTTTCCATAAAAAGCTCCTCTTTCAATAAGGGGCATCGCCCCGTCATTCAACTAACGGCCGGGAGCGTTAGCCCCTTAGGGGTTTCAATGAGGGACCGGATCCCCCACTGAAAGACCGTATGCTCCCCCGCCTGAAGAGACGGGGGACATCAGTCGTAAGTTATAACAATGCTGCCGATGTCCCCCGCCTCTTAGGCGGCGGGTTCCATCTTCGCCATCAGTGGGGGTACAATCCCCACTGGTGGCTTGCAAAATTGCTTCGCAATTTTGGCAGCTTGTTAAAGCTGCGCTTGAAGAAATTTTGCTGAAAATTTATTTAAACATTTACTTAATACGGTTACAATTATAGGAGCCTTTTGTGAAAATTTTGTGGTAAGAAAAAGGAAAAAAACAAAAAATATGATGTAAAAAGACCCAATTAAAGCAAAAATAGAGGACGGAATTCGATCCATCCTCTATTTTGGAGCTTATTTTTCGGTATTTTTCCGAATTAATACATTCCGCCCATACCGCCTGCAGGCATTGCGGGAGCAGGGTTTTCTTCCTTGATATCCGCAACAAGGCTCTCTGTTGTAAGAACCATAGCCGCAACGGAAGCCGCATTCTGGAGTGCGGAGCGTGTAACCTTTGTCGGGTCAACAATTCCTGCGGGAATCATATCGCCATAGGTTTCATTATATGCATCAAAGCCATAACCAACCTTCTTGGAACGTACAATCTTATCAAGAATTACGCTGCCCTCAAGGCCTGCATTTGCTGCAATCTGACGGATAGGCTCTTCAAGAGCTTTAAGAACAATCGAAGCGCCTGTCTTCTCATCGCCCGAAAGAGAAGCTGTAAGCTTTGAAACAGCGGGCATTGCGTTAATGAATGCTGTGCCGCCGCCTGCAACAATGCCTTCTTCAACTGCTGCCTTTGTAGCGGAAAGAGCATCCTCAATACGGAGCTTCTTTTCCTTCATCTCAACCTCTGTAGCTGCGCCGACCTTAATGACGGCAACGCCGCCCGAGAGCTTTGCAAGACGCTCCTGGAGCTTTTCTCTGTCAAAATCAGAGGTTGTAGCTTCAATCTGCGACTTTATCTGATTAATTCTGTCCTTAATGTCGCTCTTGCTGCCTGCGCCGTCAACGATGATGGTGTTTTCCTTAGTAATCTTAACCTGCTTTGCGCGTCCGAGCTGTTCAATCTGAGTGTCGGAAAGCTCAAGTCCGATTTCTGAGGAAATAACCTGACCGCCTGTAAGGATTGCAATATCCTGGAGCATTTCCTTACGTCTGTCGCCGAAGCCGGGAGCCTTAACGGCAACGCAGGTGAAGGTTCCTCTGAGCTTGTTTACGATGAGTGTGGAAAGAGCCTCGCCCTCGATGTCCTCAGCGATAATAACAAGCTTCTTACCCGTCTTAACAATCTGCTCGAGGAGGGGGAGAATTTCCTGAATAACGGAAATCTTCTTATCTGTGATAAGGATGTAAGCATCATCGATAACCGCTTCCATCTTATCTGTATCCGTAACCATATAAGGTGTTATATATCCTCTGTCGAACTGCATGCCTTCAACAACCTCGGAGTAGGTTTCAGCCGTCTTGGATTCCTCAATTGTGATAACGCCGTCTGCAGTAACCTTTTCCATAGCCTCTGCGATAAGCTTTCCTACAGTTTCATCTGCAGCGGAGTTTGCGGCAACGCTTGCAATATCATCCGAACCCGAAATCTGGGTTGAATTTGCCTTGATTGCATCAACTGCTGTGTCAACAGCCTTTGCCATACCCTTTTTAACAATCATGGGGTTAGCGCCTGCTGCGATGTTCTTCATTCCCTCTCTGATAAGAGCCTGTGCAAGAAGGGTAGCTGTTGTTGTACCGTCGCCTGCCGCATCGTTGGTCTTTGTGGCAACCTCTTTAACAAGCTGTGCGCCCATATTTTCGAAAGCATCGTCAAGCTCGATTTCCTTTGCGATTGTTACGCCGTCATTCGTGATAAGGGGAGCGCCGAACTTCTTATCGAGAACAACGTTTCTGCCCTTAGGTCCGAGTGTGATTTTAACCGTATCGGCAAGCTTATCGATACCTGCCTGAAGTGACTTTCTTGCTTCTTCGCCGTAAATTATATCCTTAGCCATAATAATCAAATCTCCTTATTATAATAATAGTGTAGAAAACATTACTCAACAACTGCAAGAATATCGCTCTGACGGAGGATTGTGTACTCCTCACCGTCAATCTTGACTTCTGTGCCGCTGTACTTTGAAATAAGAACCTTTTGACCCTTTTTAACGATCATCTGAACTTCCTTACCGTCAACAACACCGCCGGGGCCAACCTCAACAACCTCAGCTATCTGGGGCTTTTCCTTTGCGGAGCCTGCAAGAATAATTCCGCTTTTTGTAGTTTCCTCAGCCTCGGTCATTTTAATAACAACTCTGTCTGCAAGTGGTTTAATAGTCATAATAAATAACTCCTTCCATATGTTTAATAAAAAATTAGCACTTTAAGCGTTACTCTGTTAGCACTCTTTCTTCTTGAGTGCTAAATATATTTTACCATTATCTTTTGAAAAATCAAGTGCTTTCACATATTTTTCTCAAAATTTTAGCACATTGCACAAATAACGCTTATTATAATACATTTTACTGTGCATTATGCATCTTATTGGATACTAAAATCCCTATGCAGACCAGCGCAAGCGCAATAAAGCTCCTTGCCCCGAATGCCTGTTCGGTTTCCCCAAGGAGCAATGCAGAAAGAAGCACTCCGAAAACGGGATTCATTAACCCATACACGGCGAGCTTTGAAACATGATGATATTTCAACAGCATCGACCAAAGCGAGTAAGCAACAGCCGAAACGAGCGCAAGATAGATAATCAGCAGCACTGACTTCAGGTCAAAGCCGCTTATTCTTCCCCCCGCCGCAAAGCCGCACACCGCCATAACCATTCCCCCGAAAAGAAACTGCCAACCGCTCATCATCATTGGGTTCTCCTCATTCGACCAGCGCTTCATAAGCACCGATGAAAAAGCATATGCGACCGTTGAAAGCAATATGAATCCCTCTCCTTTAAATGAAAGCTCCATATCAAATCCGCCGCTGAGGTTTATTACAACTACTCCCGCAAAGCCTATAATCGAACCAATGAGCTTTTGCGCCGTGAATTTCTCCATCCTAAAAATAATGCAGGACACAACGAGAGCAACAAAAACATTTGCCGCTTCAATAACGGAGGCCTTAACCCCCGAAGTATGCGACAGACCGATATAAAAGAAAAAATACTGTAAAATTGTCTGAAAAAGGCTTAGCGCAAAAACCTTCGGCATTGCCCTTTTGGATGGATAAAGAAACCTCTTATTTATAACGGATGCGATGATTATAGTAAACAGTCCCGCAAGAGTGAACCTTAATCCCGCATAGAGAATCTCCGCCGCTGTGTCGTCGGAGGATATATTAAGCCCCTCAAAGCCTATCTTTATAACAGGGAAGGCGCTTCCCCACAGCAAACAGCACAGCATTGCCCCACCGAAGGCCGCTGTCGGAGACGCCAAAATACTTCTTCTGTTTTCCGTTTCCATAGATTAAAACTTCCTTTTTTGCGGAGAGTTAATTGAATGTAAATCTGCGCCGTTTCCAACGCCGTAAAGTTATCTTTCAACCTTTAAAATCGGATAACCCTCTTGATAGGGCTTTATTATATCCGGATTTTTTTCAGCCTCGGAGAAAATTTTCTCCGACAGATTGTTTTCCTCAAGCTCATTAACAAGCTGCGAAAGCGGTTTATTGTACATTTCGGGACAGATTGAGGCTATTGAAATAACCCTTTTCCCCCCAAGCTCCATTATTCTGTAGGGCCATATACGGCAATCAAAGGGTTTGCTGTCGCCAAGCCTACAGCCCGAGGCTTTATCGAGCATGGGGCAGACATAAAGCTCGCCTTTCTCATCATCGGGAATGCATTTGAAAATGCGGCTGCTTCCCTTGCTTATAAATTCCGTTTCGGGGAAATCGGCGATTATTCTCCCGTAAAGCTCATCGGAAACAACGGGTGTTTCCCATATATCATATTTATCAAAAACGCAGCAAATTCTGCATCTTGCGCAGTCGCTGCCCGACAATATATTTTTCAGCATTTGAAATTCTCCTTACATAATAATTTAATAAAAGCCGCTATTGTAACATATTTGCCGCAAAAGTAACGTCCTCCGATAGTATATTGGCATAAAAATCGGTTAGAATAACCGTACAAATTAATTTTTGGGAGGATTTTATGTTATGAGCTTAAAAACTATAACTCCGCAGCAGTATGATAAAATGGTAAAACAGGCGTCGCCGAACTCAAAAAGCTGGGTTGATATTCCAAAGGCTTTTTTAATCGGCGGAGCAATCTGCTGCATAGGACAAGGAATAAATAATCTTTACAGCGCAGGGGGATTTGATACAAAAACCGCGGCATCGTGGACTTCCATAACCCTTGTGCTTATAAGTGCGCTGCTGACGGGCTTCGGGCTTTACGAAAAGCTTGCAAAGCACGGCGGCGCAGGAACTCTTGTGCCGATAACGGGCTTTGCGAATGCGGTCGTATCCCCTGCCCTTGAATTTAAGGCGGAGGGCTTCGTCCTCGGACTCGGAGCGAAAATTTTTATCATTTCCGGCCCTGTTATATTATACGGAACTGCGGCTTCGGTTATTTACGGACTTATCTATTATTTTTTCCTGAGATAGTGTGTCTGCATCCCAACAAGCTGAGGCTGCCGCAGCTTCTGCGCCAGCCTCAGTTCAATTTCTTGAAGTAAGAAATTTTATAGCTCTTTCTATGCTGTCCTTGGAGTTTCCCCAATCCGCTCCGCTCCCTGCGTTGCGGTAGTCATACATACTGCAATAACGGCTTACGTCATCATAAAGCGACGCGGCGTATTTCTCCGTTAATGCGGAAATCATTTTCATAAAGCTGTCAAGCTCCCTCTTTTGAAGGTATACGGGGGCAAGCGATTGAAGCAGGTCATAATGCGGAAGGCAGATATATTCCTGCTCGGACAGCATCTTCTTTATATCGTCATTTGAAAACATCTCAAAAAATGTTCTCATAAGCCTTTCCATTCCCCAATCAACCTTCTCGCAGACGAAACAGGATTCATTAATCTGCGACAGCTTCGCTTTCCTTGCATTTTTCGGTTCAAAGAGCTTCTTCCTTGAAAAAAGTCGGTTATCGACCTCCGCAAGATGGGTTTGAAGCATAAGCGCAAGTGAGAGCCTGTTTTTCTGCTTCATCATCTGCTGAAAATGGGTATGGCAAAAGCCCGCACGGTTCGTTTCAATGCGAACATCGGGTTCCATCATTGCTGCGCCCATAATATATTCAACGGTACGCTGTTCAAGCATATCCCTCATTCTGCAAATGGGGCAGCCATCCTTCGGTTCAAGAATTTCGCTTATAGGTATTGTAAGTATACTGTCACGCATAAAAAATTCTCCTCATTGCTCAAAAACTCCCGACGTTCTTATATAGTGGAACAAATACTGCTGAGCAATTCCCGCATAATCCGCAGCGAGCCTCGGAAATCCGTTCGGATAAAATCTTTCCATAACACGTTTTATCCACACGTCAACGGGAAAGCATTCCACACGGTACATTCCGTAAAGCAAAGCGCATTCCGCAACCTTTGGACCTACTCCCTTTATTGTCATAAGGGACCTTCTCGCTTCGGCAACGGGCATTTCCTTTATTTCATCAAGCATTATTTCGCCGCTGTTTATTTTATTTATACAATCCTCTATGTACTTCGCCCTGAAGCCCGCTCTAAGGTAAGAAAAATCATCCGCTGTTTTTCCATTAAGCATTTCCGCCGAGGGAAATCCGCCGTATTTTTCACAAAGTCTGCCGATGATGCCTTTTATCCTCGGGATATTGTTATTCTGTGAAATTATAAAGGAAAGAAGCGCTTCAAAGCTGTCCTGCCTTAAAAGACGTATTCCGCCCGCATATGCGCAGGCGCTTGACAAGGTGCTGTCCTCCGAAAAAACACGCTTAAGCTCACCGTAATCTGTGTTAAGGTCAAAATAATCCGCCCAAACATTAATAAAATCCTTCTCCGAGGTATTTTTCAGGACAAAATAGTCCCTTTCGGCATAAATATCAAGCGGTTTATTGAGTCTGAAGCCATGATAAGCCTTTTCCCCCGTTCTTTCCCAGCGAAAAGCCTGACCGCAGTCCAACGTTTCATCAAGGTCAAAGTCCGGCTGATACAGATGTATATCCGAACCGTTTACGGTGTAATTCATTTCTTGAGCAAATCCCTGGGGTCGTAATTTGCCTTGCGGAAAAGCTTATCCTGCTTTGCCGTAACATCCGCTGCGAAAACATCCTGCCATTCCTCGGGGGTGTAATCCTCAACGGTAACGGAAATATGATCCTTTGAACAGCCGATAGCTTCATAGAGAGCTTCGGCAACCTTATCGGCGGCCATTTTTTTCTGTTCATCGGTGCGGCCCTTTAACATTTTTATTGAAATATGCGGCATAATTAAAATCTCCTTTTCATTTATTCAAAGCTGTCCTCACGCCTGTCGGAGCTTTCGGCAGGCACGGCTGGACGCTTTTTGTTTTTCTTCAGGAGCTTTTGCTCCTTATCCCATTTATCATTCCTTATGCAGACGACCTCATCAAATAGGCAATGATATTTTGGCGGGATAACCTTGTTAATATGCGCTTTTCCGAAAAACCACATCTTAAAGGTGCAGTCGTTTTTTACGGCATCGAAGAATGTGTGCATATGGCTTATCTGGTTAACCTCAAAGCCGAGGAATTCCTTCATTGTAGCGGGAGGCTCATGGGTAATTATATAATCAAGGCTGTTTCCGACCTTTTTTATGTTAAGAACGGCATCCTTAACCTCATCGGCGGAGGGAAGCTCCTCCTCATACCATGTTTTGGATTCACGCCTTATATCAAGCTCCTTGGTTTGGCCGCCGCCGAAGGCGAAAAAGCGATAGCCCTGGAGGTTAAAGACGCTTCCCCGCTTCATGTGCATAAGGTTGCCCGAAATAACACTGACCGTTCCCCCGCAAAACTCCCTTTCGGGATATTTTTTCAGCAGGTTAAAGTTTTCGTGGCAGCCTTCAACGAAAAGGGTATAAAACTTTTTTCTTCCTATGCTTTTCAGGACGGACTGTTCATGCTTTGAGCCGTCCCATAGGAAACCGAAATCCCCGCAAACTATAAGAAAATCGCCTTTTTTAAGGCTTTTTATTTTTTTATCGCTAAAGCGGCTTATATCGCCGTGCATATCCCCTGTAATACAAATCAATCACAAACACTCCAATCATACTTCTTTTACAGTATATCATATTTTTTCAAAAAGGTAAAGAGAAAAACAAAACATTTCCCGTCATGCATAATTCCGAAGCTGCGGCATAAAATGTACAAAAATACATATTATGGGACAGGTGATATTATGAAGAAAAGGAAAATAACGGAGCTTTTGATTTTTATTATCTCCGCAGAGCTGACAGGGGCGCTTTCTGCCCTTATTGCGGGGGACACATCGGAGTTTTACAGCGAGCTTGTTAAGCCGCCCCTTGCTCCTCCGGGCTTTCTTTTTCCGATTGTTTGGACTATTCTTTATGCCTTAATGGGCATATCGGCATTTTTAATTTATGAGACCGATGCGGAAGAGAGCGTAAAGAAAAATGCGCTCCTTGTTTACGCCATACAGCTTTTTGTAAATTTCACATGGAGCATAATATTTTTCCGATTTGAGATGCCGGGGCTTTCCTCAATCGTGATTGTCGCACTGTTTATTCTTGTCGCCGTTATGATATCGAGGTTCTGTAAAATCCGCCCCGCCGCCGCTTACATCAACATTCCATATCTTATATGGGTAGGATTCGCTTCATACCTTAATATTGCAATATGGCTTTTGAACAGGGCGGCAGTCTGAGGATAATTTTTTATTGCGTTTCCCTGAATTTAATCGGCTTGAATTTTGATTGATAGAATTGCTGTGCGCTGTAAAGTCCTGTATATCCCGAAAGCATATAGCTTATTGCAATAACGAGGGCATAATAGGGCATACCGCTCATCCCGAACAGCTCTACGCTCATAATCATCGAAGTAAACGGGCAATTTGTTACTCCGCAGAACACCGCAATAAGGCCGAGCGCCGCTCCAAACGATGGATTAAGTCCCAACAATCCGCCAAGGGTGCATCCGAAGGTCGCCCCGACAAAAAATGACGGCACAATTTCCCCTCCCTTAAAGCCACAGCCCAAGGTTATAACGGTAAAAACAATTTTTATAAGAAAAGCCATCGGGTCGGCATTTCCCTCAAAGGCACGTTTTATAACCTCAACTCCTGCGCCGTTGTAGTCGGTTGTTCCCAATATAACCGTAAGCGCGGCGATAACAAGTCCTCCTGCGGCTACCCTTATGTAGGGATTGGGGATATGCTTCCTGTAGAATTCCTCCGACCTGTGCATAGCTTCGCAGAAAAAAACGCTGACAAGCGCACAGGCTATCCCGATTACCATAGCGACAAGCATTGTAACCGCAGAATCCTTTCCAAAGGAGGGAACTCCGCTCACAAGAAAGCTCTCCGCTTCGGAACCGAGCGCCCTTGAAACAATGGTGGAGGTTATCCCCGAAATCATGCACGGCACAAGCGCAGAATATTGCGCCGCCCCAACGATTGTTACCTCAACGGCAAAAATTGCGGCGGCGACGGGCGTTCCGAAAAGCGCCGCAAAGCCTGCGCTCATTCCGCACATAATAAGAATGGACGTGTCCTTGCCATCAAGCCGAAACAGCTTTTTAAGCGGCTTAACCATAGAGCCGCCTATTTGCAGGGCTGCGCCCTCACGTCCCGCCGAGCCTCCGAAGAAATGGGTTGCGAACGCAGCAATAAAAACAAGCGGCGCAAGCCGAAATTTAACCTCAGATTCGGCTCTTGCCGCAAGAATAATAGTATTCGTATCCTTATCGTCCGTAAGACCCGCTTTGTTGTAAATAAAAGCGATTAAAAGACCCGCCACGGGAAGAAGGAGAATTATAAATTTGTTTTCGCTCCGAAAATCGGCGGCGAAGGTCAGAGCCTTTCCAAAAAAGGTTCCGACAACTCCGACAGCCGCTCCCGAAATAACAGCGATAAGCAGCCATTTGAAAAACGCCATATAAAGCGAGCTGTAGGAATCGGGCGGAAGCCTTCGCAGCTCCTCGATATTAAAGCCCCTTCTCTTGGATTCTCCCATGCTTTCCTTATTCATAAATCAAAACAACCTTTCAAGAATCAAAGCATCAGCAGCATTTCACGCAGCAGCTTACAGCAAAGCGCAGTAGATATTCCGCTTGGGTCATACGGTGGGGAAAGCTCATTCATATCCGCGCCAACAATATTAAGCCCCTTCAGCTTTAAAAGCGCAGAGAGAAGCTCCGTATATCTTACGCCGCCCGCTTCGGGAGTACCCGTTCCGGGGAATTCGGACGGGTCAAGAACATCCATATCAACGGTAATATATACATTCTTCCCCTCAAGCGCAGAAACCATAGAATCAATTCCGCTGAGGTCAAACGGAGTCATCACCGTATGACCTTCGGCAAAATCAAATTCACTTCGTTCTCCGCTCCTTATGCCGTGCTGATATATATGTCTTTCACCGACAATCTCATAACAGCGGCGCATAACGCAGGCATGGGAATTTTTCACGCCGAGATAATCATCACGCAAATCCGCATGGGCGTCAAACTGTACTATATATAAATCATCGTATTTTTCCTTAACCGCCCGAACCGCTCCGAGAGTAACAAGATGTTCGCCGCCGAGCATAAACGGCATTTTTCCATCGGCAAGAATTTCCCTTGTCAAATCGGTAATTTGATTTAGCGCAAGCTCGGGCGAACCTATGCAAAGCTCAATATCCCCCGCATCATAGACGCTTATTTCAGACAAATCCTTGTTCTGATGCAGGGAATATGTTTCAATTCCGTAGCTTTCCCGTCGTATCGCCTTTGCGCCGAAGCGTGTACCGGGGCGATATGATGTTGTGCTGTCAAACGGGGCGCCGAAAATCACAATATCGGATGTTTCATACTCGCCGTCACAGGCAATAAAAGCATTTCTTTCACATTGCATTTTCAAGAAGCTCCTTTACATAATTCGGAATTGCGAACGAACCCTTATGAAGCTCGGTATTGTAATACTTTGTTTCAAGTCCGAGGGCGTTCCACCTTTCTGCATCAAAATCGAGCGGATGAACAGCTTTTGAAGCGAACCCGAAAAGCCAATGCCCCGAAGGATAGGTCGGAATATGCGCCTGATAAACTCCGCATATGGGGAAAAGCTCCTTTATCCTCTTGTGCGCCCTCTGCATAGCCTTCGCATCATCGCTGTAGTACGGGCTTTCATGCTGATTTACAAGGATACCGTTCTCGGTAAGGGCATCAAAGCAGTTTCCGTAAAACTCACTTGTAAAAAGTCCCTCCCCGGGGCCGAATGGGTCGGTGCTGTCAACAATGATAAGGTCATAATCGTTATGCTTTCTGCGAACAAAGCGCAGTCCATCGTCATAATTAATTGTTACCCTTGTATCGTCCAATCGGCAGGCGGTCTGCGGAAGAAACCTCCTGCTTACTTCCACAACCTGCTCATCAATTTCAACCATATCGATATGGCGAATATTATCATATCGTGTAAGCTCACGTATTGTTCCTCCGTCACCTGCGCCGATGACAAGGACATTCTCCGCATCGGGGTTCACCGCCATAGGAACGTGCGTAATCATCTCATGATAAATAAATTCATCCTTTTCGGTGAGCATCATTATTCCGTCAAGTGTAAGAAAGCGTCCGAATTCGGGGCTTTCAAAAACGTCAATACGCTGAAATTCACTTTTTCCGCTGTAAAGCTGTTTGTCAACTCTTATGGACATTTTAACGTCCTTTGTATGCATTTCACTGTACCATAATTCCATAAAAAGCTCCTTTATTTCAGCACCTTTATGCGCTCCATATTCATATCCTCCGTGCCTGTCATGGAGCAGCCGCGCTCCTTTGAGTAACGCACATAGTCAAGAATATCCTTTGTAATAAGCTCACCCGGGGCAACAATCGGTATTCCGGGCGGATAACACATAATGAATTCACCGCTCACTCTTCCGACACTTTCTTCAATGGGCAAAGAAACCTGTTCTCCGTAAAAAGCCGCCTGCGGTGTTAAAACGACCTGGGGGTTGATGTATTCGTGGTCCAGCATTCCCGACTTATCCTTTGAAAAGCGGCGCTTTATTTCCGCAAGGGAGGCGACAAGGCGTTCTATATCCTTCCACATATCCCCCGCAGAAATATAGGCAAGGATATTTCCTATATCGCCGAATTCAATTTGTATATCATAATTGTCACGGAGCTTATCGTAAACCTCAATTCCCGCAAGACCTATATCACGGGTATGAACCGACAGCTTGGTCATATCGAAATCGTATATATCATCACCGTTGACAAGCTCATCCCCGAAAGCATAGTAGCCGCCGATTTTGGCAATTTCACCGCGGGCATAATCGGCATTCTCCAAAATTTTTCCGACAATTCGTTTTCCGTCCACCGCAAGATTTCTTCTTGAAATATCAAGCGACGAAAGAAGCAGATATGATGCGCTTGTCGTCTGAGTAATATTTATTACGGCACGAACGTGTCCCTCCGAAACCTTGGCGTTTTCCCCGACAAGGAGAAAGCTGCTTTGGGTAAGCGACCCGCCCGATTTATGCATTGAAACGGCGGCAAAATCGGCTCCGGCCGCCATAGCCGAGAGCGGAGTATTCTCCCCAAAATAAAAATGCGTTCCATGAGCTTCATCGGCAAGCACCATCATCCCGTTTGCATGGGCAATCCTTACAATGCTCCGAAGATTTGAACAGATTCCGTAATATGTAGGATTATTCACAAGAACAGCCTTTGCATCGGGGTGCGCCTTTATAGCCTCCTCAACATCCCTTACGCTCATTCCGAGGGGGATTCCGAGCCGTTCATTCACCCCGGGGTTAACATAAACGGGGACCGCACCGCTTAAAATAAGCGCATTAATTGCGCTCCTGTGAACATTTCTGGGCATAATAATCTTATCCCCCGCCTTGCAGACCGAAAGCACCATCGACTGCACCGCAGAGGTTGTTCCGCCAACCATAAAAAAGCAATGCGCCGCACCGAATGCCTCCGCCGCAAGCGTTTCCGCATCCTTTATAACGGAAACAGGATGGATAAGGTTATCAAGCGGCTTCATGGAATTAACATCAACCTCCATGCAGGTTTTTCCGAGAAATTCGGTCAGCTCGGGGTTTCCCTTTCCGTGCTTATGCCCGGGAACATCGAAGGGAACTATCCTTTCCTCACGGTATTTTAAAAGAGCCTCATAAATTGGAGCGTTATTCTGATTCACCTCAACCGCCGCCTTTTAATAAATATTCATTCCGCTGAAAATTTCAATCATTTCACGCCTTAAAGCGTCGTTAATTTCAAGTCGGCGCTTTGGGGCAAGCTCATAGGTGTCGGTATTAAAGAGATAATTTTGGAGGAAAATTTCCTTAATCATCATCTTCGTATGAAAAATATTGGACTGATAAACATTAACATCAACGGCGTCATACCGTTCAAGCGTTTCCGTTGCGATATAATCCTGAATTGATGTAATGTTGTGGTCAATGAAAAGCTTTTTCCCCTGCTCGTCACGGGTAAAACCGCGGACCTTGTAATCTATCGTAATAATATCCGAATCAAAGCTCCCTATGAGATAATTCAAGGATTTAAGCGGCGTAATTTTTCCGCAGGTTGAAACGTCAATATCCACACGGAATGTAGTTATTGCGTTATCGGGGTGAAATTCGGGATAGGTATGAACCGTAAGGTGACTCTTATCAAGGTGTCCGGCGATGCTTTCCTTATCGATTGCACCCATATTGCAGGATTCATCGATGCTTGCGCTTACACGGTGTTCATCCGAAATAAGCAGCGTAGCGGATGCGCCTTGGGGTTCATAATCCTGCTTTGAAATATTAAGAACGGTTGCGCCTATCATTTCCGTAACATCGCACAAAATTTTTGTAAGACGTTCGGAATTGTACTGCTCATCAATATATTTGATATAATCCTGCTGTTCTCTCTGGCTTTTTGCGTAGCATATATCATAAATATTAAAGCTGAGTGTTTTTGTAAGATTGTTAAAGCCATAGAGCTTGAGCTTTTCATTCAACCCTATCATCACGATCCTTTCAGAAAAGATTCCATATAATGAATGATACGATAAAAACCCGATAATGTCAATAGATTTCAGCAAATTTCTTTGTAAATCCGTTTTGGAGAAATATTTTCTTCAATTTTCTTTAAAATGCTCGCAAATGCTCACTAATGCTAAATATGGTAATTTTCCCCATAGCGCAGAGAACCGCCCCCCTTTTTTAAGGGAGCGGTTAATTTTGTCAATTATTAAACTCATCAAGAGCCATTTTAAGGTCAATACTTCTTGATTTTCCAAGCCTTACCCTACTGCCGTCCGAAAGAAGAACCGAATTTTCCTCAACCTTCTCAACAAAGGCAAGATTAATACAGAATTTTCTGTGGCAGCGGAAGAAGGAGTCCGTTACGCCCTCCAAAAATGCATCAAATCCCTTTCGCACCGAGTAAACCTCACCCTCGGTATGTACAACGCAGCCACCGAGCTTTCCTTCAATATATACAATATCCGCCGAACTGACGGAATAGCCGCTGCCGTTTGAAACAAAGGAAATCATCTTACTGTTTCGGTAATGCTCGCCAAAGTCGTCAAGAACCTTATACAAGGCATCCCTTCCAACGGGCTTTGTAAGAAGCCTAAACGCTTTTACTTCAAGCGCTTCATTAACAATCTCATTAAAGCTCGTAACAAAAACTATGGGGCATTTTATACCCTTTTTACGAAGCTTTTTGGCAATTTCAATTCCGTTCATTATGCCCATTTTATAATCAAGAAAAATAAGATTGTATTTAACCTCGGAAATCATCAGCTCAAGACCATTGGAAAAAGAAGAAACGCTCACGCCCGCATTGTGGTCTGCGGCATAATTCTCGATATGCATAATAAGGCTCTCGCGGAAAGCCGAATCATCGTCACACACAGCAATATTCATTTTACCTTTTGCCATAGAATCGAACCCTGCTTCCTCCCTTCAAACAAATTGCGCCGAAACCGCACTGTATAATACTGTATATTAATTATATCATTCATCCGAAATGCCATTCAAGTATATTTTTTTAATAAAGTGCTTATGTTTTTCTGTTTTTTTGAAAAGAAATAAGAGAAACGGAGGGCGGGAAGCGAAACAATTCCGCCATCTTGCCCTCCGAAAAGCTATTCTTCAATTTGTTTGCCGAGGAACTGCGCCGCCGCTTGGATAAGGTTTTGCTGAACCTCGTTCGCAACCGCAGTGTCATTCGGCGCAAGGAACGCAACCGCCCCCGTTACATCCCCCGATGAAAGAATGGGGGTGCAGGCAAGAGCAGCGCGGTCAATTCCCTCAACAGGAAAAACCTTTGCATCGGTGTTTGATGAACGGATGTAATTTTTTCGGCTTTCAAGATATTCCTCAAGCGCTTGAGAAACTCTTCGTTCGCTGAATTCCTTCTTCTGAACTCCCGCAACCGCAACAACATGGTCACGGTCAAAAATAACCGTCGGGCAGTTCGCAAGCTTGGTCATAACCTCGGCAACCTGCGAAGCGGAGCCTGCCATTTCATTGATAGCAGAATATTTCTTGAAAATAACCTCCCCATCCGCACTGGTGTAAATCTCAAGGGGATCTCCCTCCCTGATACGCATGGTTCTTCGTATTTCTTTAGGAATTACCACCCTTCCCAAATCATCGATTCGTCTTACAATACCTGTGGCTTTCATATTTATATTCCTCCATTTATCTAATGACTGTAAACTTTATTGGTTTGTAAGTATAGTTTTTGTATTGCAGGCAGGAATATACACTTTTCGTCCAAATTTGTTCAGTTAAAATTTGTTAATTTTCAGTATCAAAACGATAAAATGTTAAATTTCTGCTTGCTTGCGACACCCTGTTGCAATTTGTAAAAAGATATGTTATAATGAAAATGTATAAAATTTTGAGGGGGAAGCAGCTGAAAATGAACGAATTAAATAAGATTGACCATGTCAATGACACTGACTTGCCCCAATCGGAGCAAAAATCTCATTCTGCCAAGAAGAAAAAAGCCGCCACTGCGCGCCGTATATTTGTCATCGGTTCAATTCTCCTTTTTATTCTTCTCTTTGCGGCGGTAATAATTCTTAATGGAAAAATTTCCAGCCTAAGCAAGAGGCTTAACGACAGCGAAGAATACATTGCCGCCGTCAACACACATATATATGAATACGCTTCTACCGATGACGTTTTTCTTTTTGAGGATTCTACATACGGCGAGGTTTGGCTGCCCGCCTTTGAAAACGTTCCGCTTAATACCCTTGATTATGACGGCCTTGCGCTTGAGGATAACAACCGCTATGTTTACTACGAAGGGGACAAGCCCGTTTCAAAAACGGGAATAGATGTTTCCTACCACCAGGGCGATATCGACTGGCAGAGGGTTGCCGCAGACGGAATCGACTTCGTTATGGTTCGAATCGGTTATAGGGGCTATGAATCGGGCGTAATGAACGTTGACGAGCGTGCGGACGAGTATATCTCAGGCGCTCTTGAAGCGGGGCTTGACGTTGGAGCTTACTTCTATTCGCAGGCAATTACCGAAGCCGAAGCTGTCGAGGAGGCAGTGTTCGTGTGCGAGCTGCTGAAAAATTACAAAATAACCTATCCGGTCGTATTCGACTGGGAAATTCCGGGCGATGAGAACGCAAGAACAAACGATGTTTCTACGGAAACCCTTAATAAATGCGCAGCGGCTTTCTGCAGCAAAATTTCCGAATCGGGATATACCCCCATGATTTACAGCGGACTGAAGATGGCTCTGTGCAAGTTTGATATGCGTTCCCTTTGCGTGTTTGATTTTTGGTACGTTGAATACAAGGATGGGCATAATCCGCCGCTTTACCCATACGAGCTTCAAATGTGGCAGTATGCAAGCGATGGCAGTGTTGACGGAATTGACGGGAATGTTGATATGAATATCTGCTTCACCGATTATAATATAATATATGAGGCATTGCATAACGGCGAAAATTAAATTGTAATTCATCCACACATCGAGGGATGTGCACTCAGGAGGTTGAACAAGCTATGCAAACTGTAATTTCATCGGATATTTTAAAGGTTAAAATCGACTCCTTCGGCGCCGAGCTTCATTCCATAAAGGATTATAACGATACGGAATATCTTTGGCAGGCTGACGAAAGGGTCTGGAAGCGCCATGCGCCTGTGCTTTTCCCCTTTGTGTGCAATACAGCCTCGGGGAAGTATACTGTGGAGGGTAAGGAATATTCCTTGTCCAATCATGGCTTTGCAAGGGACAGCGAGTTTGAGCTTCTCTTCTCCAAGGAAAGCTCCGCCGAGTTTTACCTGGGCTACAGTGACGATACATTGAAGCGTTACCCGTACAAATTCGGACTTTACGTAAATTATGCCCTTGACGGCGGCAAGCTAAAGATAACCTACACCGCCGAAAACAAGGACGATAATGATATATTCTTCTTCATCGGCGGCCATCCCGCATTCAGATGCCCCGTTTCCCCAAGAGAGAGCTTTTCCGATTATACCGTTGTTTATGAGAAGAATGAACGCATTGTCCAATCAAGGTCGGACGGTTCCGAAGCGGCAATTTTGAACGATGGGAATAAGATTCCCGTTTCCCACGAGCTTTTTGCGCATGATGTTTTCATGAAAAGCCGCCCCGAATCCTCATGGATTGCCCTTGTAAGCAAATCCCACGATTACAAGGTCAAGCTGCATTTTGACAACAAGGGCTGCATTGCGGTATGGTCGTCATGGTTTGAGGACAGGGACAGGACAGAGGCCGCGCAATTTGTCTGCCTTGAACCGTGGAGCAGCGCACCTGTTTACTGCGATAATGAAGAAGAACTTACAAAAATGCCGTCTGCGGTAAGGCTTTCCCCCTCTGAAAAGTACGCTTTTTCATTTACGATAGAAATAGGCTGACTAAGCGGCAAGGGTATCGTATAATTACCATTTTCGATTATGCGGTCTTAGAACAGTATTAATAAGCGTTCCCAAAAATAAAGAGAAATGGAGTGGCAAATATGGCAGGAATCAGGAAAGATTGTAATGTTACGGTTACGGTTTCCCCAAAATATACCGAGGCGTTTGTTTATATAGAACCGCCCGAAAACGGAGGGCAGGGAATCACCAAGGAAATAATTACCTCTGCTCTTACGGCAAACAATATAAAGTTCGGGCTTAGGGAAGAGGTTATTGACTCAATAATCAAGGACGAACGTTATAACCAAAGGATGTGCGTTGCTGCGGCTGAATATCCCGTTGACGGAGAAAACGGTGAGATTTCATACAAATTCGATAAAAACGTTGAAGCAGCCCCCGTTGAGGATGAACAGGGCTTCGTTGATTACAAGGATTTGGGCCTTATTCGAACGGTTTATGCGGGTGATCTTATCGCGGAAATAAAGCTCCCGACAGAGGGCAAATCCGGAATGAACGTCAGGGGCGAGGTTATGCGCCAGATTGTCGGAAAAAAGGCTTCATATACAATCGGATCAAACACCAAGCTCAGCGAGGACGGGACACGCATAACAGCGGCGGTTGACGGTCACCTTGTGTTCAAAAACGGCGCCTTTACGGTTGAAACCGTTGTAACAATCGGGGGGGATGTTGATGCATCTGTCGGAAACATCGATTTTATAGGCGATATTATTGTAAAGGGCAATATATGCGAGGGCTTTAAGGTTTCCTCCAATTCAAATATTACCGTTAACGGAGATGTAAACGGAGCAGTCCTCGAATCAGGCGGGGATATTGTTATAAAAAAAGGCTGCATAAATACCAAGATTACCTCCCACTCCTCCGTTTCCGCACAGTTCTGCGAACGCTGCACAATAAAATGCGACGGCGATATTTCATCGCAGAATTATGTTATCTGCGATATTTACTGCGGAGGAACCCTAATAACAAAGGGCAGCAACGGAAGTATTATCGGCGGAAGATATACTATCCTGAACAGCATTGAAGCCGCAAATATAGGCTCCAAGAATTATACTCCAACGGAAATAACGCTGGGCGATAATGCTATTCTTGCAAATGAAAAAGCAGGCCTTGAAGCAAAAATTGCGTCAATTCAAAAGAGCATGAACGACCTGACACTCATTATAAATTTCCTTAACGAAAAGAAAAAAGAACTCCACAGACTTCCCGAGGACAAGGAAAAAATTCTCGGAAATTCCGTGCGGCAGAAGGTTCTTTACAATGTCGATATAAAAAATGCCGAAAAGCGTATCGAGGAAATCAACATTTCCCTTGAAGCAAAGCAGATGCTTTCGGTTGGCTGCAAGGGATATATCTATCCCGGAACAAAAATTACTATAAACGATGTTATTTTCAAGGCGGAAACCGAATATGTCCGCAGCAGGGTCGGACTTGACAGGGACGGTCAAATTGCGGTAACATCATATTGATTCAAGCGCAGGTTTAACAAGCTGCCAAAATTGCGAAGCAGCTTTGCAAGCCATCACGATTAAGGGTGCGGGTGTTCGGTGGACACCTTTGCTAAGCAAAAGCACCGACCGAGCCGACAGGCAAGAAGGGACATCGGCAGCATTGTTATATGCCGAATTACAGTCGTTTATTGCTTGCTGTTTATTTTCTATTTTATATAAAAGGGGCGTTTTGTTGAAATGTCAAGGAATTTAAAGGTTCTTGTATGTGATGATTCCGCACTTGTCAGGAAACAAATGAAAAAAATTCTTAACGGTCTTGGAATAACGGAAATCGAGGAGGCTACAGACGGCATACAGGCGGTTGATATGTACGCTAAGTTCATGCCCGATGTTGTGTTCATGGACATTGTTATGCCGAAGAAAACAGGCGTTGATGCGCTGAGGGATATTATCTCGCTCAATTCGGGGGCAAGGGTTGTTATGGCCTCCTCCGTCGGAACCCAAAGCAACCTTAAGGATGCAATCGAAAATGGCGCATATGACTTTATACAAAAGCCGCTCACCGAAGAGGGTATTGTAAAAATTCTTGAAAAAATTAAAAGCTGAGGGGGAATAGCTCATGTTTACACAGTTTTTCGGCAATTACCTTTTGAATAGGGATCTTGTTTCCCCTGAAAATCTTGCTGAGGCATTGTCAAAGCAGAAGGATACTCGCCTTAAATTGGGCGTTCTTGCCATTAATTCAGGCATTATGACAGCGGCGCAGGTAGACAAGGTCCATGCGGAACAGCAAAGGGTCGATAAGCGCATCGGCGATATTATGGTTGAAATGGGCTACGCAACAAGGGAGCAGATTGAGGAGCTTTTTAAAACCCAGCCAAGCGGTCATCTCTTGCTCGGTCAGGCGCTTGTTGACGGCGGATATATGACAAACGCCCAATTTGAACAGGCTTTGGCTTCCTATAAGGCGGAAAACGGTATCTCCGAGGCGGATTTTTATACCCCCGGCGAGAACAGCACCAATAAGCTTGTGAACCAATTTTACAAATTCAGGAATGACAGCAACGTTAAGTACCTTACGGGATATATAACGCTTCTCCTTAAAAATCTTGTCAGGTTTATCGGGGATGATTTTACTCCCCTTGATGCCGGATACATAAGCGAAAAAATATGCGCCAACTGCACAGGGCAGAGAATTGAGGGAAAGCTTAAAGCGGTCACGATAATTGATGCTGATGAAAACTCCGCAATTGAATTTGCATCGAGATTTTCGGGGGAAAGCTTGTCAGCGTATGACGGCTATACTCAAGCCTGCATAGGTGAGTTTTTAAACCTCCATAACGGCTTGTTTGCGGTTAATGTTTCCAACGAAAAAGGCGAGGAGCTTCAGCTTCAGCCTCAGTCACTCTACCGCACGCTAAATCTTTCGGACCTTGCAAATGCATATATAATACCCATGTGTTTTTCATTCGGAACGGTGAACTTTATAATCAGTATGTAATCGCACAATCCGTCCATGGAAATTTACATTGGGGAAATAATGAGAATGTTCGGTAAAAAAATATTGGGGGTATGGAACACTATGCAATATGAGGTGAAAAATTCTCCGCTTCCCGTGCTTATATGCAGGCTTGAAGCGGGCGAATCAATCGAGTGCCAAAGGGGCGCAATGTCATGGATGACATCCGCAATTCAGATGAAGACGGGCTTCGGAAGCGGCGGCAGCGGCGGAGTTCTTGGTGCGCTCGGAAAAATTGCCAGAAACGCCGTAACAGGCGAATCGATTTTCAGAAATACATACTCGGCGGTTGACGGAAACGGCGAAATTGCTTTTGCTTCAACCTTTCCCGGGGATATTATCTGCTTTGACACAACAACAGAACCTATTGTTGCGCAGAAATCGGCGTACCTTGCAAGCACTATCGGCGTGAGAATGGATATTTTCTTCCAAAAGAAAATAGGAGCAGGATTTTTCGGCGGAGAGGGTTTCATTATGCAGAGGTTCAGCGGTCAAGGTATGGTTTTCCTTGAAATCAACGGCGGCATCTGCGAATATACCCTTGAAGCGGGTCAGTCAATGTTTATCGATACGGGCTATCTTGCCGCTATGGAGGAAACCTGCTCAATGGATATTGAAGCAATTAAGGGTTTAGGCAACGTATTCCTTGGCGGAGAAGGTCTTTTTAATACAAGGGTAACAGGTCCAGGCAAAATCTGGCTCCAAACCATGCCCGCCAACGCACTTGCAGGCTCCTTGCAATCCTATCTCACCTCAAATTCCAATTGATTCCATGCATCCCAATTTGACGATGTGTATACCAATGAAAAAAAGCCTCTGATTTCTTTTTGAAATTAGAGGCTTTTGTTTTTAATGTTAGCTTTCGGAATATTAGTTGTAAAGCTGTACGCCATTACAGAGGGCTATCCCGATTTTATAGCATCCTTTACACTGTATATGGCTCGGCAAGGTAGTAAACCTTGTTGTCAACCAATGCATCTATAAGTGTTCCGTCAGCAGTGTATTCTTCCGAAAATATCTTTCCCTCTATACGAATTGTATTAAGGATAGAAGTTTTGTCATATGGTATAATAAATCTCCCCCTTTTTGCCGTTTCGGGAAGATTTCTTGCAATGCATTCAAGAAGCTCGTCAAGCCCTTTTTTATGCTTAGCCGAAATCAATACCGTGCTGTTGTCACAGGTAATGTTCGCCCCCTCCGGCAGCTTGTCAGCCTTATTGAGAACGTTAACCCGGGGTATCCCCTCACAGCCAAGCTCCCTTAGAAGCTCCGCTGTAACCTGCGCCTGCTCGTAGCCGTCATCTGCGCTTATATCAATTAAATTGATGATAATATCGGCATTTGCGGCTTCTTCAAGAGTGCTTTTAAACGCTTCGACAAGGTGATGCGGCAGACGGCGCACAAGCCCTACCGTATCAATAAGCATAACCGACCTTCCATCGGGGAGCGCCAGCGAACGTGAGGTAGTATCAAGAGTTGCAAAAAGCTTATCCTCCGCAAGAACGCCTGCGTCCGTGAGGGCATTCATAAGCGTGGATTTTCCAACATTTGTGTAACCTACAATTGCGCCGACAATTACATTATCCTTTTTTCGCCTTGCGCGATGCTGTTCACGGCGGCGCTCAAGCTCCCTAAGTTCATCGGTAAGAGCTTCTATGCGGCGGTGAATATGACGTTTGTCCGTTTCGAGCTTTGATTCGCCCGGGCCCCTCGTTCCAATACCGCCGCCAAGACGTGACATTTCAATTCCCTTTCCCGCAAGATGCGCAAGGCGATATTTCTGCTGGGCAAGCTCAACCTGAATTCGCCCTTCCTTGGTAAGCGCACGCTGAGCAAAAATATCCAAAATGAGGGTTGTTCTGTCAATGACTCTTACATCAAGAATTTTCTCAATATTTTTAGTTTGATTTGCGGTAAGCTCGTGGTCAAAAATAACAAGGTCAATGTCCATAGCTTTTACTTCCTCCGCAAGCTCCTCCAACCTGCCCGAACCTATGCAGGTGGCTGTGTCATAGCTTGGGCGCTTTTGGGTTATCGATGCGGCAACCTCTACTCCCGCTGTATCGGCAAGCTCGGCAAGCTCTTTCATGGAAAGCTCCGCATCAAATTCACCCGTATCTGCGCTTACAAGAATTACCTTTGGCTTTTTTATAATTGCTTCTGTAAATTCCATATATACCTCCGTTTCTGTATATTTAACATAATATTATACTTAAAGTATTCAAGCGAGGCGCTAATATGCTCGTCCAGAATATCAATTTAACATTCTGTGAAGATGAAACCCTGCCGCAATGCGCTTGTATAGTCAATTCAACATGAGCAGCTCAACTAAGTAATTATGTTTACTGAATTTAGGATTGCGGCATCTTCAGCGGTTGCAATTTTTTCTCCAAACTAAACTCTTTGTAATATTATTTGTTAAATATACAATAAGAACATTTTGCCGTCATCTACTGTATCAAGAAAGCAAAGATTTGATACCCTTAAGAGGGCATAAAAAAAGCTTCCGAAGGGGAAGCCCTGTAAAATCATATCTATGCCGATAAAAGCTCAGCACTGACAGCGGCGAGCGGACTTCCTTAATCCATAGTATTCATTTTTCCAAAACTTGATTTTGATATTCACCCTGTCCGCCTCCTTAAATAAATTATACCCATTTTTACGGTGCAAATTGAGTATATACCATAAAATCGGATTTGTCAAGACCTTCCCGAGCCAAAATATCTTTAATCCTCGCTCTGTTCCGAGTCTATGGAGTTTTTAAGCCCCGAAATTGCTTCCACCGCAAGGTAAACCCTTGATGTCGGACGTTCAAGCAAGGCTTCCGTTTCACTGTCAAGCTTTATAACTTTACCTTCCGCAACAGCTGTCAATCCATCGGGCAGACTGCTTTCACTTACTTGGCTCGATAAAATGATATATTCGGGGTCAAGCTCCAAAAGCCTTTCCTCCGACACGGCATTTTCGCTTTCATCTGCGGCGGAATTTGTTCCGAAGTGGGAAAGGAAATCACCCGCAAAGGTACTGTCCGACGCTACCGCAAGCTCCCCCGAAATTATATAAACATAGCTTTCAAAGAGTTCGGAATTTTCTTCAAAAGCATCCTCAAGGGGCGAAAATATTTCAGCCACAGCATCCTCTTCTCCCCCGTCAAAACCGTTAAAAACACGATAAATACTGCTATAAAGTTCATAAAGCTCCTCCACAGATGATGGGGCGGAAATGATAAGAACCCTTGTTCCTGCGCTTTCTATGGCAGTAATATCCTTTTTGGCAATGGGGCTATGAGAAATAAGCAATTGCGGGGCCGCCTCGATGACAGCATCAACATCGGGGTTGGCAGCCGAACCCATTTCAGCCGCATCGCTAATGCTTTCGGGATAATCGCAATAAATGCTTCTTCCCGAAATTCTGTCGGAAAATCCAAGCTCCGCTATTATCTCCGTAATTGCAGGAGAGAGCGAAACAACGCTTTCGGGAGATGAGTTGAACACAAGTGAGCCTATTGTAACGGGATAAGGCAAAATTTCCTCCTCCGCAGTGGTTTCCACAGGCTCATAAATGCTTTCGTTAACCTGAGAACAGGCTGAAAAAAACATCAACGCAGCGGCAAGGAAATATATATAAATCTTTTTCAACGGAAAAAACTCCTTTTTCACAGATAGGCGGTCAAAGCCAATGCTTTGCAGCTAAGTAAGCCACAATTCACACGAATCGGAATTATTTGAACATGATGCCCTACCTCATAATTTACGGTATCACTTCGGTTATGGACATCAAGGATATTTGCTTTAATAATAGTATAGCTGAACTTTACTTTTTTGTCAATACGGAAATGGCTTATCCCCCAAAAACAAAAACCGACACACTGCAAAGATTCTCGGCAGCATATCGGCTTGGCATCTGAACTATTTCATTCAATGGCGTTAAGAACAGCTCCCAACAGCTCTGCAAGCTTCGCTTTATCCTCCTTGGAAATCTCAGAAAGAATGCGTATAAGCTCCTGCTGACTGTCCTTTAGGTCACTTGAGGCAATTCCGCGCTTATTGTTTGTAAATCCTGCGATGTAGTCAAGGCTGACATTGTAATATTCCGCAAGTGCAATGGCACGTTCAAAAGGTATTTCCGCAAGTCCTCTTTCATATCTGCCGTAATATTGCGCTGTTGTTCCCAGGTAATCTGCTATCTCAGTTTGGTTTTTGTCGGAATCTTCCCTTAAATCACGTATTCTTTGATAATAAGCCATGTACAACACCTCTCAGAACATTTTATCATATATGCTTGATACAAGCTTGGAATTTTAACTTTATTGTATTATTATTATTTATTTTTAGCTTTTTTAGACTAAGTAAATATTGTCATTTAAGTCTAAATAAGTAAAATGCTCCTAAATTAATGGAATAATGACACATTAAAACGGATGATTTTCCAGCGCAGTTTTACAAGCCGTCAGTGGGGGTGTCTGATGGACGCCTCTGCTAAGCAGAAGCACCGATCGAGCCGACAGGCGAGAAAGGAACATCGGCAGCATTGTTACACCTATATTCTGCCCTAAACAATTTTCCTGCAGCCAAAATTCGACTTAAACAATATAAACAAAGCAAAAACCGCCGCACCCCAAATCAGAGTACGGCAGTTAAACTAAACCTAATTCGATTATTCAGCTTTTCCGACAGAACCGAAAAGCTCCATCTTTTCCTTAACTGTAGCTTTAATAGCTTCTGCGCCGGGAGCGAGGAGCTTACGTGGGTCAAAGCCCTTGCCCTGCTGATCCTTGCCCTCTTCGATATATTTTCTTGTAGCTTCCTGGAATGCAAGCTGGCACTCTGTGTTAACGTTAATCTTTGCAACGCCGAGAGAAATAGCTTTCTTAATCATATCTGCAGGAATGCCTGTGCCGCCGTGGAGAACGAGGGGCATATCGCCGACCTTTTCCTTAACAGCCGCAAGTGTTTCAAAAGAAAGACCTGCCCAATTTGCGGGATACTTACCGTGAATATTGCCGATACCTGCTGCGAGCATCGTTACACCGAGGTCGGCAATCTGCTTGCACTCATTGGGGTCAGCGCACTCTCCCATACCAACAACGCCGTCCTCTTCGCCGCCGATTGAACCAACCTCAGCCTCAAGAGAAATACCAAGAACGTCGCAAGCGTTAACGAGAGCGGTTGTCTTTGCAATATTTTCCTCGATAGGATAATGTGAACCGTCAAACATAATTGAAGAGAAGCCTGCATTAATGCAAGCCTTAGCTCCTTCAAAAGAGCCGTGGTCGAGGTGAAGCGCAACGGGAACTGTGATATTAAGCTCCTCCATCATGCCCTCAACCATACCGACAACAGTCTTATAGCCGCACATATACTTACCTGCGCCCTCAGAAACGCCGAGGATAACGGGGGATTTAAGCTCCTGAGCGGTAAGAAGAATAGATTTTGTCCATTCAAGGTTATTGATGTTGAACTGACCTACGGCATATTTGCCCTCACGAGCCTTGTTCAGCATTTCTTTTGCAGAAACCAGTCTTGACATAATATATAACATTCCTTTCACTGGGGACAGCCGCCCCTGATAAATTAACATAATTATTATACCGCATTATGCATTAAAATGCAAGCATTTTTACAAAAAAGACTTACCCGCAAAGGGCGCGGGGACGCACAAATCGTATAAATCATCTTGTTTTGTTTCAATCCACGCTCGGCAATTTCACGGAGTACGACATACGTCATGCGGATATAGGTACGCATTGATGCCGATTTCTCTCCGCCCACCGTTACCGTAAAGCTTCCTCTTGGCGATTTATCCCACCACTTATCTATCGCTTGAAGTGAGGGACTTCTTACTAAGTCGTTTTAAATTCAAACGCATCGGAGATGAAGCCTTTAATATCCGTACCATTAATAGTGTCAACGGCGGCAATCTTAAATCGGTATGTCGTATTCGTTTCAAGCCCCGTAACGGTACAGCCGCATGATGTAACGCTGCCGCACTTGACATATGCCCCCGTATCGGAATTTTGCATATATACTATATAGTAGTCGGCTCTGCCAACCTGTTTCCACGCAAGACCGATTTTATCCGTTCCCCTTGAGGCAATAACACTTGTCGGGGCGGAAAGGCGGTATGTGTAATTAATGCTGTTCTTCTTTGCATAGCGTTCCGCATCCGTACCCTCCTCAACAACCATAGTAAGCTTCTGCGGAGTGATTTTTTTATAATGCTTAATAAGGCTGTTTGAAGAGGAATCATAGGTATAATAAGCCGCATACGCCGAATTTGAGCCCGTAACACGCAGATAAGTCGGCTCGTCCGAGGCAAAGTTCACCATATAGCCAAACGCATATTTATCAACGGTTGATCTTTGCGGAACGGATATTGCAAGCAGCTTCGGGCAGTTATAGAAAGCGGCGTAAATAGTCGAAACCTTATGCGGAAGAGTAACCTCCGAAAGGGAAAGGCAGTTCGCAAAAGCGCCGCTTCCAATGCATGACAGGGTTGAAGAATAGTTTGTAAATGTAACGGACTGAAGGGCGGAGCAGCAATAGAACGCATAGTCAAAAATTCCGCCGCCATAGTAGCTGCCGTATATTTCACTCTCGCAGACATCTCCCCTAAAAACAACGGTTTTAAGGTTAACGCAGCCGAAGAACGCTCTTTCTCCGACACATTCGATATCTCCCCTAACGTCAACGGATCTAAGGTTTACGCAGCAGGCAAAGGCGTTGCTTCCAATTCCTCCCCAACAGGTAGATGGAATTGTAACACTTGTAATGCTTTTATCTCCCGAAAAAGCGCCGTCGGCAATATAAACGGCATCGGAGGGGATAGTAATTGCTCCGCCGCTTCCTTTATAGTCGGAAACAAACAGGTCGCCCTGCTTATCCTTTGCCATAACGAATCCGCCCTTGACAGTGTATTCCGAATCCGAAACAACGCTTGCGCCGTTGAGCGCAGAAGCATTGAGGGGAACGACATTCACCGTTCCGAAAGCAAGCACGGCTGAAATTGCCGCACCGATAATTTTTGTCAGTTTCATTGCAAATCCCCTTTTTATTACCCTGAAAGGTTCCATACATTCCATATAAATAAATTATATACCATTTCGTAAAAAAAAGCAATAGAAAACTGAAAAACCCTCAGCCTGTTTTTTATTCGGTTAAGCCCTCCGCCGCAATTTTCTTTGCAAGCTTTTTTCGCACAATAATATAGCATACAATATGCGCCGCAACGGTTATAATCCACGAAACGGGGTAGGAGAGATAAATTGTTGTAACGTTGTGATACTTTTCAACATTAAAGACGGTTGCTATCCAAAGGAGCCTTAATCCACAGGCGCCAAGCAGCGAAACTATCATTGGCATAATGGAATATCCTATCCCCCTCAGCGCACCGACCATAACATCCATAATTCCGCAAAGCCAATAGATGTTGAAGATAATCCTCATTCGATAGAGTCCCGCCTCAATAACCTCGGGACTTTTTGAATAAATCCCCAAGAGCTGATTTCCGAAGAGCAAGCCGAGCTGCCCAAGCACCGCTCCCGTCACAATTACACAGGCAAGACCTCTTACAAGAATTTTTGTAAGGCGGTCATATTTTTTTGCGCCGAAGTTCTGGCTTGTAAAGGAAATTGTCGATTGATAAAATGAGTTCATCGCAACGTAAATAAAGCCTTCGATATTCTGTGCGGCTGAATTTCCCGCAACGGTAATGTTTCCGAAAAGATTTACGGAGGACTGTATTACAACGTTTGAAAGGGAGAAAATCACTCCTTGAAAGCCGGCAGGAAGTCCGACCCTTATTATGGCGAGGAGCTTCTTTTTATCAATTCTAAGCTCCGACCATATAAGCTGAATCCCCCCCGTTTCATGATGTAGGCAGCGCACAATAAGCACAGCCGAAGCCGTTTCCGATATTGCCGTAGCAAGCGCAACGCCCGCAACGTCCATCTTCAAGCCTATAACAAATATAAGGTTAAGTATAACATTAATTATTCCCGAACAGAAAAGGTAAAAAAGCGGACGTTTTGTATCCCCGACCGCTCTCAGCAGGGCGCTGCCGAAGTTATAGATCATCATTGATGTCATGCCGACAAAATAAATTCGGAGATACACTACCGCAGGCTCAAGCACTTCGTCCGGAGTTTTCATAAGCACAAGAAGCTGCCTTGCAAAAACAATTCCTATAACGGTAAGCAAAATTCCGCTGAAAACACTTATAAGCATTGCCGTATGTACGGTTTTGCTAAGCTCCCTGACCTCCCCTGCGCCGTAATGCCTTGCCGCAAGGACGTTTGCGCCTATCGAAAGGCCTATAAAAAGGTTGGTTAAAAGATTTATAAGCGCACTGTTTGAGCCGACAGCCGCAAGGGAATTATCCCCGGCAAATCTTCCCACAACAACGATGTCAGCCGCATTAAAAAGCAGCTGCAAAATGCTTGAAAGCATAAGCGGCAATGTAAAAATAAGCATTTTCTTGAGAATTGAGCCGCTGCACATATCAAGCTCATAATGTTTTTCCATTTACAATCACTTCTCTCCCCCAAAAAATTCAGCAAAGTCACTTTTTTATGATAGCACATAATATGCAGAATTTTGTTACATATTTATGTAATTTCGGTGCTGATTTTTTCCCGCTATTGAAATATTTTCGGCATTATGATAAAATAAATAGGAAAGAAGGTTCTTGCTTATGAATAAAACCAATGCCGTAAGGCTTCTTGAAGCGGCGGGAATAAAGCTCCGCACCGCAGAATATACAGTCGATGAAAACGACCTTTCGGGAATCCATGTTGCAGAGCAGCTTGGGCAGCCGCCCGAGCAGGTCTTTAAGACCCTTGTCCTCAGGGGCGAAAAAACAGGCTTCCTTGTGTGCTGCATACCCGTTGCGGAGGAGCTGGACCTCAAAAAAGCGGCAAAAGCGGCGGGAGATAAAAAGGTTGAGATGATTCCCATGAAGGAGCTTCTCCCGACTACGGGATATATAAGGGGAGGCTGCTCCCCCGTTGGGATGAAAAAGAAATTCCCCACTTTTATTGATGAAACAGCAATTCTTTTCGATGAAATTGCCGTAAGCGCAGGCGTAAGGGGAGGGCAAATTATCATTTCCCCCGATGATTTATGCGCTTATACCGAAGCGACGTTTATTGACCTTACGGTGTAAAAAAAATTATGATAAAAATAATTATTATCGCAGTCTTTATTGCTGCTGTCACGGCGTTACTCATCCTTAGCAAACGTCTTTTGAGACGCAGGGATAATTATATCGGCGGAATAAACAGCTTTGTTGACAAATGCAACCGTTTCGAGGGGATTGTGCTTGATGTTAAGGACGTTCCGATCGACCGTGACGGGAACGAAATCAGGGCGGTTATACTCCAATTTCGTGATGATGCCAACAGGCGAACCATTGTCCACCGTTACACGGGGAGCAGCGGCAGGCGCTACAGCCGTGGGGATAAGGTTGAGGTTTACTATTGTGAAAAAAGCGACTCCGCCTGCATAAAAAATGACAATCCTTTTTACCGAAAAGCGAAAAGATGCAGTGCGCTTTCCGTTCTGTGCCGATTTGCGGCGGTTATTTTGGTTTTAATGGGGATAATACTATTATCCTCACTGTAGAAAAGCTGTAATTTGCCAAACATACACTAATTAAGTATAATTAACTATTGACAATCCATTGCTTAAATGATACAATATTAGATAATGGGAATCTCTAATAACTCACCCACTATCCTATAGATTTGTGGTATAATACTTC
>JAJQIG010000024.1 GCA_021199335.1 Oscillospiraceae bacterium
CTGGGTAGAAACTGCCTCTGAAGGATAAACATAATTCGATCCTGTTACAGAAAGCACGTAATAATCATCTCCGGCAGTTAATGCAGCGAGATATGCGCTGATTTCCATATCGTCTGTTCCCGCCGTATTATTATACGTTCCATCACTATCACCATCAGCATAGTCGTATCCACCAGCAGTTGTGTCATCGTCATCTACGAACAGTCCCATTGTGCCATTGTAGCTGGCATCAGTCTGCATCCAACCATAATAAATGGCACCGGTACTCTCAAATGCCGTCAATTCTGCGGTGTTCAAAACAGAGTAGCCCCAAGTTGTGTCAGTATGAGGAACAACAACCTGAATTGTTAAAGCTGCGTATGCACCGTTACCGTCATTAGTAATTCCGGCAGCAGTAAGAGGAATGCTAAACACGCTCTGTTGAGCCCAGTCCTGTGTAATATAGCTTGATGCGTTTGCGTTCCAAGTAATGTCTGAAGCGTAGTAGTTAACGTAATTAATGTTATGAACAGCTCCATCATCTGTTTCGGTTATTGTTCCTGTAATTGTCCAGCAAGCTGTTGAAGCGTCACAAACCGAAGGCAAATTCAAATAGAAATTTAGATAGCCGTCTGTTGCTGTAATGGCGTTGCTGTACGTTGCAGTATAGGTTACAGAACCTGTTGCCGAATACTCGGTATTAACCAAGTTGTAGTGAAGAGAACCGCTCTCAGCGGAAACTGTTGTAGCCATTGCAGAAAGGGCTACTGCGCCTGCAGCTACTGCTGCAATTGTCTTTTTCATGTTCATGAAAAAATTTTTATTATTTTGCATTTTTCAAATAATGGTTTGGATAAGCCTGAATTTATTCCAAAAAACAATATTTTGTGAGTAAAGGACGATTGACATTTAAAATTCGATGTGGTACAATAAAAGTAACAAATTTGTGCGTTTTTACATCCTTTGAATAGGAGGGATTATATGAGTAAATTGTCTAAAAAGAGGATTATTTCGGGAATACTTGCCATCGGTATGATAGTTTCATCTGTCGGCGCGGTTCCTGCCTTTGCCGATGAGGGCGAAGCATTGGCCTCAGAGAGCGGCTATGAGGAAACAAGCGAGGTACAGTCCGAGGAAAATACCACGATAAGCAATGAATCCGATGAGGATACAACGATTAACTCCGAATCCGAGGAGGATACAGCGGTCAGCAATGAATCGGAGGAGGATTCAACTTCCGAAGCCGATGCGGAGAGCGATGTAACAACCGATGATGAAACCCAAGACGGCGATTCGGAAGAAAACAGCGAAGAAACCGAGGACGATACCGACACGGATGAAGAATCGGAAGATGACGGAACAATAGAAACAATTGTCGGCGATTTTGGCGGTGACGTTAAGCCGTTTTATTTTAACGGTGTTTCAGTCGATGAGGAAAATGTGCAGTATATCATGCCGATAAATTCATATCCTACCGATAAGAGCGAATATGCCTCAACTGATGGATATGAAGGACTTACCACAAATCAAAAATTGGCATATGATGCTCTTTATTCTGCTATGGTAAAAATTGACGAGAGCAGTTCTGTCAGTTATTCTTCATCGGGTTCCTATAGCTATTCGGATGATGACTATGATGAAACAATTTGGTATTTCGATTCCGTAACGGTTCCGACAGGCTCTGCAACAACGGATGATATATTCAAGGTTTACTGCGCCATTTTGTATGATAATCCGCAGCTGTTCTGGTTAGGCCATGGTGTATCCTATACATATGGCGCAAGCACCGGCTATATTTACGAAGTTCGCTTCGGTACCGAGGTGCAGGCTTATGCAACAGGTTCAGGGCGTTATGCCGCAAAACAGAAGCTTTTCACGGTGGTGGAGGATGTCCTGTCGGATGCCGAGCTTTTCGCCAATGATTACAGCAAGATGTGGTATGTCCATGACTATATTTGTCGGAATACTATCTACGATCCGTATATTGACGAATCGGGCGAAAATCCGAGAGATCACGATGTAACGGGACTTTTCCTTGACGGAGTATGCGTTTGTGAGGCATATGCAAAATCAATGCAGCTTCTTCTTAATGCGCTTGATATTGACGTTTTGTACGTTGTTGGAGTGGCAGGAAGTTCAAGCAGTGGGTACGGTGGACACGCATGGAACCAGGTTGCCTTTGACGGTGAATGGTATAACCTTGATGCAACGTGGAATGACCTTACCCCTGAGGGCAGCGCATACTACAAAACCTATTGGAATTATCTGAGCGATGATACAAAGGCGCTTCTCCAGAGAGATGATGACGGCTATGTTCCCTATAGCTATGTCTATTTCAATATAACGGATACTACCGAGGATTTCACAACATCCCATCTTGCATTTTATTACTACGAGCAGATGTATGACACCAATACCTGCACATCGACAACGTATTCCTACGCTAATCATGACCAAAACTTCTCTGCGGGCAACGCCAAGTATACACTTTATGACGGCAGTACAACAAAATATGTTTCAACGTTGAATGCGGCTGTAAGCATTATTAATAGCAACAGAAATTCAAGAACTGCCTATACTATTGAGTACGTAGGCGAGGATGAAAATGATGCGGTTGATGCCGACATAGCAATTACCTATGCAAAGTCGGTTACATTTGAAAGCGAAAGCGAGATAACCTTTAATGGCAGCTTTAGCTCCTCATGTGCAGTTACTTTCGATGCTCCTGCAGTATTTGGCGGTACATTCAAGGCTTCAACAGTCTATGCGAATGACTCGCTTGCATTCCTCGGTACAGCTGCTGTTACAACGTTAACGGCGGGCGAGAATGCCGAGCTTAGAATAGGCGAGAGCGCAAATGTCAGCATAACGGGAAAGGTTACGGTAAGTAGCGGGAAGATAAATATAATTCCGGTTGATGATTCGGGAAATGTAATTACTGCAACTAACGGAAAAACATATATTACCGCAAAATCCGCATCGGTGGATTCTTTCAAGTCAAGCTATACGATAGATGAAACAGATTATGATTATACCGTCTATAAATCGGGAACGGAGATAAAGCTTTCCTTGCCTATAATTAAGGTAACTTATGATAATGAGGGGGAAAGCATAGACTATAGCTCATATATAACCCTTTCGGACGCGTTTACCGCAATCAATAAGGATACATCTCTTGTGGGAAAAACCATTACCATTACCCTCTTGGATGATGTCACCACCACAAAGGTTACATTCCCAACAAAGGTTGCAAAACTCATAATTGACGGCGGTAACTCTGACGGAGATAACTACACTCTTACATTTGATAAAACAACTGCACTCTCAGCTGCGGTTGACCTCGAGCTTTCGGACATTACTATAGCAGCGTCGAACGCAAAGAGCCTTGCTTTAACTGTTACGAAAAATCTTACCGTAGATAACGCCGAATTTGACAGCAGTGTTCCAATAACAATAAAAGGCTCTGCAAACGGAAAAATTACGCTCCTTGCTGAGGATGATTCAACCGTTTACATTCCCTGCGATATTTCGGGCTTTGGAAATATGGTTCTCCCGAGCAATGCGGTGGTAATCAATGGAAACATTGTGAATGTGACCACCCTTACAATGGACGGCACAACGCTGAATATGAACACAGGCAGCGGAAATGCCTCTGTCACCGTGAAAAATCTTAACGGCAGCGGTACAATTTATTATGCATCATCTGCTGTTATTCCCATGACAATTTCCACATCTGCGAATGGTGAGTTTACCGTAAGCGCTGAAAATTGCTTCTCCAATGAGCAAAAAATATTTAAAGCAACATCGGTCGATGTCGGTATGTTCACTCTCGATGGTGATAAAATTCCCAACGATGACAGCGAGTATACACTATCAAAATCGGGCAGCTACCTTGTTGTAAGAAAGGTCGGCTTCTACCTTTCAGACGGTAGTGACGCAACGAAAAAATATGCCCTCTGGAGCGATGTTACAAGCGCAATAAATGACAAAACCAAGGATTATACAATCGCAATTTCCGGCGATGTTCAGGTAATTAATGCAAGCGGAATTATTTCAGCGCTTACAATGCCAAAGGCAAAGACCTACAATAGCCTTACAATAACAAGCGATAGTAGCTCTACTCTTTCATTCCTGGGAAATGTCACCCTCACAGGAAACACCACATTCAAGAACATTAAGCTTGAAAGTCTGAAAAAGGTAAAAACCGAGTATGCGGCATATGCGTTCAATATTACAGCGGGAAGCTATGAGCTTACCCTTGAAGATGTTTCGAGCGAAGGAATTCTTACGAACGTAACCTCATCGGGAGTGCTTAACCTCAATGATACCGCCGTTTATGGCAAGTTAACCGCAAAGCAGCTCAATGTTATAGGCAGCTCGGCAATTTATGGCAGCGTTTCCGTAACAGGAATTTCTGCGGATGAGAATGCAGTGCTTACCGTCAACAACGGTCAGAAAATTGCTATTGGCAAAAACGGCTTCAGTACGGACAGCAGTGTTCTTACGATAAAGGTTGTCACCCACACATCCGAAAGTGACGAAGAGGTGGAAATTTCCGCAGGAAAAACAATTGCCACAATCTCCGGCGTTTATGAGGATCAGGTCACAGTCGGTGATGGGATAAAGGTTGTAAAATCCACGCAAAATCTTATCACCGTTAGTGAGAGTGATGCGCTTAAGGTTGCAAAGGACAGTAAAAATATCTACTATGCGAGCTTCGAGGATGCTGTAAAGGATATCTCATCAACGGGAAGCGGCGAGGCATACATCATTTATTTCGCCGATGAAACAGCCATTTCAAAGTTCACGCTCCCCACTGCAAATAAATACAGCTCGCTAACATTTGCCGCAAATGACGATAAAGCTGTAATTACCGTCCTTACCGACCTTACGCTTACAGGCGAGTTAATTATTTCGGATAGTGTTACAATCAATAAGGTAAAAAACAGCGTTGTTATTCCGCTAAATATAACCTGCGGAAAGTACAGCCTTACGGTGAAAGGAAAGATTTCACCAAATGAGGAGGTAATGTCCCAGGTAGGAAAGCTCTCAATGTCTGTCGCAAACACTGCTGATTTTGGTGAAAATGACATTATATTCAGCGGCGCAGTTTCAGCATCGAAGGGCACCTTGAAGGCTGATGATATTACTCTTACCTCTGCAGCTTCAATGAATGTCGCATACCTTACTTGCGGCACGCTTACCTATCCTTTGAAAATTGCTTCCAAAATCTCAGGTATTAGCTTTAACATCAATAAGCTTAACCCCACAGACGGAACAATTGCCAAAAATACACTCCTTATTAAGCAGGTAACAACGTCATTCACCTGTGAAAACGGCATAGAAGGTTCGAGCTATGTTCCTGTGCTTTCAGGCAAAAAGGTTGTTGCGAGTGAAAGTACCGTTTGATTCCTCTAACTCCGATTTAAACGGAAATTACATCATATAGAATCAAAACACCTCCCGATTTTCAGGGTTCAGCCCCTGAAATCGGGAGGTGTTTGTGTATCCTAATATCTTGCCGATGGTTTATTCCACGGAAATAATGTAATAGTATACGGGCTGTCCGCCGCTTATCATCATTATTTCAGCCTTATCGCCGAATTTATTTTTAATAAGGTCATTAAGCGCCTCGGCATTGTCGTCGGAAACATCTGCTCCGTATATAACGGTAATAAATCCTGTGTCGCCGTTTGCCATTTTCTTTATAAGCTTGTATGCAGCTTTAGTAACATCCTTGTCCGTTAGAGCAAGCTTGCCGTTTTCAAGCGCAAGGATTTCGCCCTTTTTAATGTCCTTTCCGTCAAAGTCGCTGTCCCTTGCGGCAAAGGTTACAAGCCCCGTTGAAACGCCCTCGATTGCTTTTGACATATTAAATCTGTTTGCTTCAAAGTCGGCATCGGGGTCAAAGTTCAGCATCGCCGTCATTCCCTGAGGTATTGTTTTCGTCTGAATTACGCAAACACGCCTGTCTGCAAGCTTTACAGCCTGCTCGGCGGCCATTATAATGTTCTTATTATTGGGAAGAACAAAAACAGTCTCCGCAGGGGTTGCAAGAATTGCCTGAAGAATATCATCGGTGGACGGGTTCATCGTCTGTCCGCCTGTTACAATGGAGTCTGCGCCAAGGTTGCGGAAAAGCTCCTCAATACCGTTTCCCGAAGCAACCGCAACGAACCCAAACGGCTTTTCAGGGGCGGCGGGAGTGAATTCCCGTTCCTTCATAATGGCAGCTTCCTTGGCTTTGTTTTCATGCTGGTGCCGCATATTGTCAATTTTAAGGTTTGTCAGCGAGCCAAAGAGAATGCCCTCCTCAATTGCTTTTCCGGGATGATCGGTGTGAACGTGAACCTTAATAATATCGTCATCATCAACGGCAACAACGCAGTCGCCAATGGTTTTGAGAAATGCTCTAAGCCTTGAAACATCGGGACAATCGGCTTTTTTGTTGACGATAAATTCCGTGCAGTAGGTGAAGTTTATTTCCTCATCAAAATCCCCGACAGCGGTCTTGGCGGATGGTATGCTCTTTGGAGCATCTTCGGAAACGGCATTTCCGCCTTGGAAAACATCAAGCATGGCGCGCCATATAACTATAAGCCCTTTTCCTCCCGCATCAACTACGCCCGCTTTTTTAAGTACAGGCAGCATCTCGGGAGTCCTTTCAAGAGTCTTGTCCGCTTCATCACAGATTTCGCTCCAAAGGGCGGATTCATTTTCGGCGGTTTTATATATGTTTGAAGCCTTTTCAGATGCAAGCCTTGCAACTGTGAGAATTGTTCCCTCAGTTGGGTTCATAACGGCTTTGTAGGCGCCCTTTACACCAAGCTCCAAAGCGTTTGCAAGCTCTTCACAGCCGATTTCGCTTTTGCCTTTGAAAGCCTTTGAAAAGCCCCTGAAAAGTAGAGAAAGTATAACGCCCGAATTTCCTCTTGCGCCCCTCAATAGGGCGGCGGCAGCAGTGTCTGCAACCTGCGATGCCGTGCAGCTATCCTCCATAAATTGAAGTTCACGCAGAGCATTGCTCATCGTCATGGACATATTTGTACCCGTATCTCCATCGGGAACAGGGTAAACGTTAAGCTCATCAACGGCGCGTTTGCTGTTTGAAATCGCAGCTGCACCTGACATAAAAGCGTCTTTAAGCATTTTTCCGCTTATCACTTTAAAATCGAACCCCTTTACTGAAATATAATTGGTAATCAGTCCAGCATTCCGTCAACAAAAACGGAAAGCCTTGAAACGGCAAGCCCCGTCCTGTCCTCAATGGTGTATCTGATTTTATGGGCAAGGCTTTCGGTCACCGCCGAAATATTGGTTCCGTAGAGAACGGATATATGAAGAATTATATTGAGCTTGTTATCCTCGGTAACGGAAATTTTCACGCCCCGCCTGCCTTTTATGCCTGTTTTCCTAAGAATGGCGGAGAAAAAGGTTTTTCCCTCCGCAGGGTTAAGGTTGGCAACGCCAAAGCATCCCGATGCAGTATAGCTTATTAATGAAACAAGATAATCCTCGGATATAGATATTTTACCCAAATAATTTTCAATTGTAATCATGCCGTTTCACTCCCTTAGGTAGTCATTCGTTTTATTATATCACAGTTTGAATTATTTTTCAATAGTTTAAAACAAAAAACCACCGCACAGGAAAGAAGCGCAGTGGTTTTGGATAAATTTGCTGTAATTATTCGCCGAGAAGCTCTTTTGTAAGTCTTTCCATTGATTCGTTAAACTCCTCATCGGAAGAATTCTTGAAAATCATAAGGGTGCCATCGTTATCTTCATTAATAACCTCGGGAATTTCAAAGTTAACTCCCGAAATGTACTCATCCCAGTGTTCAAGCTTCCATGTGTCGCGGTCGCTGTTACGGTTTATCATACGCTGATGGCAAACCTCTGGGTCGGTTTCAACCCAAATAACCTTAAGAACAGCGCCTTTTTCGGCAAGCCTTGCTTTAAGCTGATGGATATATTCCCTGTCACGAATTTCACGAGTAAATGGGGCGTTTATAAGAACAATGTCATCATAGTCAAGCGCCTCAAGGGCAAGGTCAACAACAGCATAATATTCGTAATCCCTTATATTCTCTTCAAAGAAATCGGAACTTCTGTTATATTCCTGATTTGCAACAACAAAAATCTGCTTGGAGAGAACGATAAGAGTATCCTTATCGAGATATACGACGTGTTTAAGATTTTTAGCAAGTTGTTTTGAAATAAAAGTTTTTCCGCAAGCGGGAGGAGATGTTACAAGAATAAGTTCTTTCAAACTTTTTCATCCTTTCCTATTTGACCGTCAGCCCGGTCCGTAATTAAATTTTATTATACCATAATAATTTAATTTTTTCAACCAATCTTTCAAATTAATTTGATGTAAAGGAAAAATATGTGGTTTTACACAATTTTTGGGGCATTTCGGGCTTAAAAACGGCAATTATGCAGAAATCGACAAGAAAAGTTAAAAATCTTCTCTATAATGATAAACACGTTTCTTAACAATATTTTCCTCAGCCTTTTCAAGAAAATGATAAAACGGAGCAATTTTCATAAATTCTTCCTTGAGCATCACTGCAAGCTCATCGCTGAAAAGCATATCAAAATCATTGCTTGAATAGTTAATGCATATGCTCTTCCGGTTAATCCAGTTCTTGTTTTCCTCGCTCTCGTTGGGAAAGTGATCCCGCTTGTACATTTCGCCCTCAAGGATAAATTCGGGGGCGATCTCAAGCGCCTTTTTTGCCGCTTTAAAGGATTTGTCATCACTTAAAATAAGCTCACGTATCGAATCCATGCTTCCTGCGCTCGCCTGATAATATCCGCAGCCAAGGGAAAACCCCGCCTGTTCTATGCAGAAATAGAACTCGGGAATTTGCTCGAAGCGTTCCTTTGGACGGCTTACGCTTATCCAAATATGATCACGGAAAAGCGACTTATCCTTTGTAAAGCGTGTATCTCGGCGAACCCTGCTTATTCGCCTTGGGGTGCAGACCAGTTTACTGTCAATCCCATCGAACATTGGCGCAAGCTCCATCGCAAGCTCGCTGAACGGAACGGTAATGCATCTGCGGTAAATGTCCTTGTGTTCTTCGTACCAATTTTTGTCGTCGTTAAGCTTGTTTTCAAACAGAAAGTCTAATGATTCCCTTGAAAACGGCATTCTATCACCTCATTATTTTACGGAGGAAAGCTCTTTTTCCTTCTCCTTTTCTTTTTTCTTGACTTCTTTTTCACGCTTTTCCTTAGTGTCATCACTGCCGGACGGCGTCTTCAAAACATCCAAACGCTGCATTTCCGCAAGAGCATTTTCCGCAAGAATCTTACTTCCGCTTGAAACAGCGGCGGCTTGCATCACCGTCAGTGCAAGAATACGGTTGATGTTGGTATCATTTTCCGTAACGCTCTCTACCGATTCACGGAGTATATCGGAAATATTGATATATGTATGCTCGTATTGCTCGGCAAAAAAGTCCAACAGCTCCGCTTCGGTCTTGCTTCTGAGTAAATACTCAATGAGCGCGCCTATAAGCTGTATCGGAAGAACGGGCTTCATGGCGCAAATTATTATAAGGTGGGAAATATGCACCTTTGAATATTTTTTCTTAACGGGAGGGGGGATAATATTAAGCTTAACATAGTTGTTTATCATTGACGAGGTAAGAACATTTTCCCCATCATGTGCGAATACGGGCGTGAATTTGCCCATAAGGGTAATAACCTGATCCATATAAAGCTCAATGTCGGGAAGCTCCTCCCACCTCGGTAGGCGGCAGTTCCTTTGCTGCTTGTTCCAGAAGCGGCTGCAAACATCTTTAATGTTTTCCATATTATCTGTCATCTCCAATCACATAATTTATCTATGACTATTATACAACATTATTTTTCAAATTACAAGAAGAAATTCAAAAAACTTAATAAAATATTTTTGGCAACCCCTTGACAAAGGATAAAACACGATATATAATAGTTTTAGAAACTAGGTGTTGCGGTAAAGAGGATTATACTTATGAACAAAATGAAAAAAATTACAATCGTTACAGGTCATTACGGCAGCGGCAAAACCAATTTTACCGCCAATCTTGCTCTCAAAGCATCGAACGCAGGGGAGAGGGTTACCGTTGTTGACCTTGATATAGTAAATCCATACTTCCGCTCAGCTGATTTCGATGATCTTTTTAAAAACAGCGGAGTAAGGCTTGCCGCTCCGCTTTATGCAAATACAAACCTCGATATTCCCGCCCTTTCGTTTGACCTTGATTTCATTGCCCGTTCGGATGGATATATTATTGTTGATGTCGGCGGGGATGATGCGGGTGCGTCTGCTCTCGGAAGATATGCTGATGGTCTCGCTGCCTATGAGGATGATATTGAAATGCTCTATGTTGTTAATATGTACCGCCGCCTCACGGGTTCCCCCGAAGAAGCCGCAGAGCTTATGAATGAGATAGAGTGCGCATCAAAAATGAAATGCACCGCCCTGGTGAACAATTCAAACCTTGGCGAGGAAACCGTGGCGGAAACAGTGGAGAGAAGTATTCCCTATGCTGAGAAAATCTCGGAGCTAACGGGGATTCCCCTGTTCTTTACTGTCGTAACGGACGGTGTAAGGGCAAATGTTCCGAATCCGTTTTCGGCAAGGGTTTACGTTAAAAAGCTGTGGGAAGATTAATAAAGATTATAGATATTAATATAGAGAAGCTTTTATAAAAGGGAGATTGAAAAATGGCAAAGATTACAGTTAACTCCGAACGCTGCAAGGGCTGCGGATTGTGTACAACGGTCTGCCCCAAAAAAATTGTGGAGCTCGGAAAGGAAAAACGCAACAAGAAAGGGTACTTTACCGCATTTTGCATTGATGAAACAAAGTGTATAGGCTGCGCAATGTGCGCAACGATGTGCCCCGACTGTGCAATTGTTGTGGAGAAATGATTACCGCTTTGGTAAAGGAGTGAATATTTTGGAAAGAAATCTTATGAAGGGCAATGAGGCGCTTGCCGAAGCCGCAATAAGGGCAGGCTGTAAGTGCTTTTTCGGTTATCCGATTACCCCCCAGACAGAGGTTGCCGCCTACCTTGCGAAAAATATGCCGAAGAACGGCGGAGTTTTTCTCCAGGCGGAATCGGAAATTGCCGCAATAAATATGGTTCTCGGCGCTGCTTCGGCAGGAGTGAGGGCAATGACATCTTCATCATCGCCGGGAATTTCCCTTAAATCGGAGGGCGTTTCATACATAGCGGGCTCCGACCTGCCGTGTGTGATTGTTAACGTACAAAGAGGAGGCCCCGGACTTGGCGGAATTCAGCCTGCGCAGTCGGACTATTGGCAGGCAACAAAGGCGCTTGGTCACGGAGATTATCAGCTCCTTGTCTATGCGCCATGCTCCGTCCAGGAAATGGTTGATAAGGTGACGCTTGCGTTCGATATGGCGGATAAATATCGTATGCCCGCAATGATTCTTGCGGATGGACTGTTAGGTCAGATGATGGAGCCTGTAACATTCCCCGAAAGAAAAACCGTATTTGAACCGAAGCCATGGGCTACGAACGGTCACGGTGGGAAGAGAAAGCATAACATCACCAATTCGCTCTATCTCGTCCCCGAGGAGCTTGAAAATTCAATTAAGGAGCGATATAAACGCTACGAAACGATAAAGGCGAACCACACGGAGGCTGAGCTTTATATGACGGAGGATGCTGATGTTGTTGTAACCGCCTACGGTGCGGCTGCGAGAGTTGCGAAAACCGCCGTTAACCGTGCCCGTGCTGAGGGTATAAAGGCAGGTCTGTTCCGCCCGATAACGCTTTGGCCGTTCCCGGTTAAGGAGATAAACGAAGCCGTTAAAACCGCAAAGGCTGTGCTTGATGTTGAAATGTCAATGGGACAAATGGTTGAGGATGTAAGGCTTGCAATAAACTGCGCAAAGCCTGTCGAATTTTTCGGAAGAACAGGCGGAGTTATACCCACACCGGATGAGGTCCTCGAAAATATACGCCGTCTTAACGGCTGATTAAGCGTGTAGGTGTGACATTATGTGGCTTGTGTTGTTCTTCGGATTACCTGCGGCAGCTTTTGTTTGGTTCATAGTATGCCTTGTTTCAAGACTTAAATGCGCCAAGGACAGTGAAAATTTGCGGCAAAAGACGAGAATGGCGATTGTTTCGGGAATTGTTTTCGGCGTAATGTTCGTTTCGGAAGCAGCTATTATTGCAGTTATTTTAATAGGAATCGCTAATATGTGAGGCTTAGAATGAAGAATAAGGCTGTTATGGTTATTTCGATTATCGGAATTATGTCGGTTATTGCTCTTGCGGTCTACACTATCCTGCTTTACCGTGACTGCTCCATCATAACCTTTATCGCAAATGGGAGGTGACGGTGTGAGGGTAAAGCAAATATGCGCCGCAGTTGCCCTTGCCGCCGGGTTTGTCTTGTTTGATGCGGCGATATATGTCCTCTTCACAAGCAGGTGTATAAGCTCTGAAAGCGAAGCTATGCAGGAGAAGTCCATTGAGCTTGAAAGCTATCTTCCATTTGAGGAGGATTCGCTTATCGTTAAGCTTGAAAGCGGTATTTCGCCAAATGGTGCGGCTCTTTCGGGAAATTTGCCCGTCCTCGATGGCGCAACCGCCCTTTATCCGATCTATTCTGCGTTCATGAACAGCTGGTATCCGAATGACAGCTGCGATTTTGACGGAGAAAGCTTTGCCGATGAAAGCCTTTTGCAGAAAAGGGGAACAGGCGGAGCGTATAAGGCGGTCGCTGACGGGACTGCGGATATTATTTTCTGTGCAAAGCCGTCGGAAAAGCAGCTTGAATACGCTGCCGAACAGGGAGCGGAGCTTACTCTTGTCCCGATTGGATATGAAGCCTTCGTTTTTATTGTAAACAAGGATAACCCGATAGAAAGCCTTACTGTGGAACAGCTTCGGGGAATTTATTCGGGAGAATATACAAGCTGGGATCAGGTTGGCGGGGAAAAATCCCATATCGGGGCGCTTCAGCGCACGGAGGGCAGCGGAAGTCAGACTATGATGCAAAGTTTCATGGGAGAAACCGAAATGAAGCGTGACATTCTCGCCTTTACGGGGAGAAGCATAGGTTATTCTTTCAGATATTACGTTGAAAGCGTTGTGCAAAACGGCGGAGTGAAAATGCTTTCGGTGAACGGGGCTTATCCCTCTGCGGAAAATATTCGTTCGGGCGATTATCCGTTAGTGGATAATTTCTATGCAATTTATCGTTCGGATAATGAAAATGAAAATATTCCTCTGATTATTGAGATGATATTGTCCGATGAAGGGCAGAAAATTATCTCCGAAACAGGGTATATCAGTATAAATGAAATTTAATGAAAGGAAATTTACGGAAATGGCTGTTGTTTTTGAAAGACCAAGGGCTTTGGCGGATATTCCGACACATTATTGCCCCGGTTGTACCCACGGAATTATCCATAGAATTATCGCCGAGGTTATAGACGAAATGGGAATAGAGGGCGATACAATCGGAATCGCCCCCGTAGGCTGCGCCGTTATGGCTTATGATTACTTTAACTGCGATATGATTGAGGCTGCTCACGGACGTGCTCCCGCAACTGCAACCGGAGTAAAGCGTGCGCTACCCGATAAATTTGTTTTCACCTATCAGGGCGACGGCGACTGCGCAGCAATCGGTACAGCCGAAACCGTCCACGCAGCAACAAGGGGAGAGAACATAACCGTTGTGTTTGTGAATAACGCAATCTACGGAATGACAGGCGGTCAAATGGCGCCGACATCTCTTCCGGGACAGGTTACACAAACAACCCCATATGGCAGAGATGTTAAGACAGCAGGCTTCCCGATAAGAATGGTTGAAATGCTTGCCGCTCTTGACGGTGTTGCCCTCTCACAGCGTGTTGCGGTTAATTCCGTTCCGCATATAAAGGAGGCAAAAAAGGCGATACGTAAGGCATTTGAAAACCAAAGGGATAAACTCGGATTTTCAATAATCGAGGTTCTTTCGTCCTGCCCGACCAACTGGGGAGTTTCCCCTGCGGAGGCGCTTCACAGGATTGATACGGACATGATTCCATATTATCCCCTTAAAGCGTATAAGGATATTCGTGAAGAGGGGGAGAAGTAATGAACTATGATATTTTAATGGCAGGCTTCGGCGGACAAGGTATACTTTTTGCGGGAAAATTCCTCGTTTATTGCGGACTTTATAACGGAAGCGAGGTTTCGTGGCTGCCGTCCTACGGCCCTGAAATGCGAGGAGGCACCTGCAACTGCTCCGTTTGTATCTCCGATGAACCTATAGGCTCGCCGCTTGTTGTTAATCCAAACGTGCTTATTGTTATGAACACCCCCTCACTTGAAAAATTCATAGGAAAGGTTCAGCCGGGCGGACTTGTCATTGTTGACAGCTCAATGATTGATGAAAAGGTTGAACGCAGTGATGTTAAGGTCTGCTATGTTCCTGCAACAGAAATTTCAGGAAAAGACCCTGATTTAAAGGGCGGAGCAAATATAATTCTTGCGGGAAAGCTCCTTGCGGAAACCCACCTTGCGGATGAAAAGACAGTAAAGAAGTCGCTTGAGCATATAACTCCGCCGAGAAAGGCGCATCTTCTTGGCAATAATCTTAAAGCGTTACAGATTGGGATGCAATCCTAAATAAAAAAGCCTTATGCGGCGAGTAGACCCGCATAAGGCAATTTTTAATTTCCGACTTCAATGCTGATTTCGTTGAATTTCCCGAGAATATCATCAATTTGGGTGTTGGCTTTTTCTTCACCCGAAATATCCATAACTGCATTTCCCGAATGCATCATAACAAGCCTGTTTCCGTATTCAACGGCAAATCGCAGATTGTGGGTGACCATAAGGGTTGTAAGGTGCTTTTCCTTAACGATTTTATCGGTTATCTGCATAAGAGTTTCAGAGGATTTTGGATCAAGTGCGGCAGTATGCTCATCAAGAACAAGCAGTCTTATGTTAGTCATCGTTGCAATTATGAGCGCAAGCGCCTGACGCTGACCCCCGCTGAGAGAACCGACCTTTACACCCATTCTGTTTTCGAGTCCCATTCCGCATTGCTCAAGTAAGCTCTTGTAGTGGTCGATGCGTTTTTTATTTATAATGGGAGTGAGCCCGAACGGCTTGTTTTTGTTATCGGAAAGGGCCATATTCTCAAGGATTGTGAGGTTCCCGCAGGTTCCCATTTTCGGGTCTTGAAGGACTCTGCCGATAAATTTCGCGCGCTTGTATTCGCTTATATCGGAGATGTCCTTGCCGTCAAATATAACCGAGCCTAAATCAGGGGACATTGTTCCGCAAACAAGGTTCAGCATGGTGGTTTTCCCGCTTCCGTTTGAACCAACAACAGATATAAAGTCGTCACTGTTGACATGAAACGTGAAGTCGCTGAAAAGCTTGTTTTCGTCAACTGTTCCTGCGTTAAAGGTCTTAACAATATTGTTTAGTTCTAGCATTTGCCTGCCTCCCTTTTTCCCTTTCCGAAGCTGTTGCTGAAAACAAGCGCAAGAGTGAAGATTACCGCCATAAGAAGCTTCAAATACTCAGTCGGCAGACCGAGCGCAAGCGCAACCGAAAGGCAGCCTTTATAAACAATCGAGCCGAGTATAACCATTGTTGTGGCTTTCATAAATCTGACTCTCTTGAAAACGCTTAAACCGATTATTACCGAAGCAAGACCGAGAACAACCATGCCTACGCCCATCTGCTGGTCGGCCGAGCCCTTTGACTGCGCTATTACCGAACCTGAAAGAGCTGCAAAGCCGTTTCCGATTGCAAGACCGAGAATTTTAGATAAGCCGTTATCCTGACCGAGCATCGTAACGAATTTTTCATTGTTTCCCGTTGCCCTAAGAAGAAGTCCCGACTTTGTTTTAAGGTAAAGATCAAGAAGAATTTTGCAGATTATAACAAGAACAAGCGAAACAATGGTCGTTCTTAAATAGTATCCGCCGATGTTTTCGGGAATAAGCGCGCTGAATGCTGTGTTGAAGATTGTTCCCTTGTTAAAGAATGTCGCAATGGCCTTTCCGCCGGTTCCTTTGTATAGAATTACAAGGTTAACCGACAGGCAAGCGGTGTAAATAAGTATTCCGCAAAGAAGCGGGCGTATTTTCAGCTTAACATGAAGCAACCCCGTTACCGTTCCGGCAAGCATTCCTGCGGCAAAGGTTAATATTAGGCAGAGCCACGGATTTACTCCGTTCATAATAAGTATACCGGTTAAAATTGCACCCAGAGGGAACGTTCCGTCAACCGAAAGGTCCGGAAAATCAAGGATGCTGTAGGTAATGTAAAGTCCAAGGGCGAGAATTGCGTACATAAGCCCTTCCTCAAGGGTAACTATGCAAACATTGAGCAGAACACTCATAAGAAAACCTCCGTAATATTTTACCGTAAAAAACGTTGTTGTTTTGTAAATTAAGCGCTGTATCCTGTTCCATACAGCGTTTGATTTACAAAGCACTTTGCAAATTCTCTGCGAAAAATTATCCGCAGAGAATTTACAAGCGTAAGCGAAATTATTCGGCAGATTCCTCTGTTGTGGCAGTTGTTACTTTTTCTGCGTTTTCATAACCCTCGGGAAGCTCTATACCGAACTGAGCCATAACATCTGTGTTAACAACAGGCGTACCCTCGGAAATTGTTCCTACAGCCATTTCGGACGGGTCTGCACCGTTGAGAACAGCAATGCCCATTTCAGCAGTCTTTTCGCCAAGAACGACATAGTCAATGCTTATTGATGCGATACAGCCGTTGTTTACCTGTTCAACCTCTGAGCCGTAAACAGGAACGCCTGCGGCATTAGCTTTTTCGAGAAGAACGGAAAGGTTGCTTACAACGTTGTTATCGGTAAAGTTGTTAATGCAGTCAACCTTAGATGCAAGCGTAGTTGCAGCCTGGGGAATGTCAGCAGCGCCCTGAACGCCCTGTGATTCGATTGTTATTCCCGCAGCGGCAGCGAGTTCCTCAAGAGTTGCAAGCTGGGAAACGGAGTTTGCTTCTGAGGTTGTGTAAAGAACACCTATAGTCTTAACATCGGGCTGCATAGCCTGAATAAGCGCAAGCTGCGCATCAAGGTCGAGAATGTCAGAGGTTCCGTTGCAGTTCTTTGTGCCCTTGTCCATGCTTTCAACAAGACCTGCGGCAACGGGATCGGAAACTGCGCAGAAGATTACGGGAGTTTGTGAGTTCTGTGTTGCCGCATAGGCGGAAACAGCAGCGGGGGTTGCGATTGCAAAGATAAGATCATAATTTTTTGAAGCCATGTTTTTAGCAATAGTATCGCAGGTTGCGGAATCAAAGTTGCCGTCTTGACGGTCAATTGTAATCTTATCCGCAAATTCGCTTGCGTTAAGACCCTGTTCGATTCCCGCATAGCAGTTGTCGAGTGAGGGGTGACTTCCGTACTGAATAACGCCTATGGTGTAGCTATCCTTTTCGGCAGCATCGCCCGAGACATCATCGGAGCTGTCTGAGGCAGAGCTTGAACAGCCTGCACACGTAAGTGCCATTGCGGCTGTCAAAGCGGCAGCCAGAATTTTCTTCATTTTCATAGTATAACTCTCCTTAAATAACAAATTATTTCAAGCGGAATTTCCGCTTAAAAACAAAATAAAAAGCCTTATCCCATAACAAATGGAACAAGACTGACTTCATCGGCATTATCCGCATTCGCCCCGCAGGTAAGACACCCTCCATATGTATTGGCATACGTGTGCCGCAGCACACATTCAAGCAAGCCGCACTTTTAATGCAGCCGATTTTTAGCCACAGATCATGCATACCGCGCTTAGGCAGATATTTTTCGGCATAAGCCAATAAATCCCGTCCAACGGTTCACTATATAGGAACATAATATCACATAAAGGGTGATTTGTCAAGGATTTTTTTGTTTTACTTTCCTCTTGGCAAAGGTTAAAAAAATTACTGTTGACATTTATCCATAAATGGATTATAATACAATCGTGAGTCGGGGAAACATAGAAATATGTTTGTGGCACCCATTATCAAAAACAGCTGCTCACGGTATTTTATTTGCGGGGGTGATTCCCATTGTTAAAAAAATCGCTGTAACCGATGAATTGAATAATACTTATGAAGCGACCTACCCCAAAAGGGCAAAGGGTCTTGTAAAAAGAGGGCGGGCGTACTTCATAGATAAAGAAACAATTTGTCTTGTGCGTCCGACAAATGATGATTTGGAGGATAAGAAAATGTCTGATAATATTAACAGATCCGCAGAAAATAAAACAGAGCCTGAGTACACAATTTCGTATATTCTTGCGCAAATTGAACAGATTTCTTCTCAAACGAGTCTTATCAAGGATGCTGCTTCGGAGCTTAGCCGAATGACTGATGATTCGGATGGCTGTATTTCAAAGGTGAATGCCATTGCGGATATTGTAAAAAGCAGAGAAACTACTAACCAACAGATTCTTAAGCTTTATGAAAAAATGTATGATGACCTTAAGCCGAAACCACAGCCGATAAAGGCAAAGGCGCTTGACCTTGCCGAAAGGACGATTAACAATCCCAATTGCGGTGATAAGGAAAGAGAATGTCTGCAAAACGTTTTGGCTTCAATCGAAAAAATCAGTGAATAAAAGTCCCGAAAAACTTAATATGAACTAATGCACCCCCACAGAGCGAATATGTTGTCTTTCAAAAATGCTCTGTGGGGGCGACTTATTTTCAGCGAATTTATTTGAAGCCGAGACATGATTCGGATTCTAAGATTGTATATATCTTATTTCCACCGTTCTGCATCATATTCATACTTCTACTTCCACCATTTCATACTCGTCGGAGAACATCCTTCTTTGATGTGGTCCATATAACTCGATCAAATGCAGATCAGCAAAATAATTAAACAAATAAAAATCTTCACTTTAATGCCTTCCTACAAATGAGCGCCACATTTATTTGTGACGCTCGCTTCCAAAACTCAAAATCAACCACGGCTTATGTTCGCACCGAATGAGATGCTTTTCCATTTATCATCTTCATCAGGGCAGGATAATCTCTTTTTTATCGCACGCATCTCTACATAACAGCCACATTTCATGCAGGTGCCTTCTTCAAGACTGCTGCAGTGTCTGCATACTTCAAGACGCGCCGTATAAACCTCGTTTGAAACCTTTTGCTCGTCCGAAAGCACAGAAATAAAGGTTTGCACATCATTATACTCTGCGCTCATTCCCATATCGGCAAGCAAACATTTTTTACAGGGAATTTTCATTCAATTACCACGCTTAAAACGGAGCATTCGGGCAGCTTAACAATAAGCTTTCCGCCCAAAAGCTCTGCGTTATAAGGCTTTACGGAAACATTATCAATATTGTCAAAGTCATTGTATGAGTGTACTTCGGATGTAAGTATTCTTGCGGAAACCGATTTCGCATCAAATCCATACAAATCACATTCGATTTCATAATCACTCTCAAGGGAAGTATTTGCGATAGTTACAGTCATTTTGCCGTCCTTAACGGAAACACTCTGTGAAATTGCGGGAGTACCGTTGCTGTTTTTCTCATTCTCGTTCCAACTGTAAACAAGCTCTCCGCCTTGGTGTGTTTTGTACAGGTCGAACACATGGAAGGTAGGAGTTTTGAGCAGCTTTTCTCCATCGGTAAGGATTACGGATTGAAGCACATTTACTGCCTGAGCGATATTTGCCATTACTACACGGTCGGAATGATTGTTGAAAATATTAAGGTTAAGAGCAGCAATGATTGCGTCACGCATTGTATTCTGCTGATAAAGAAATCCGGGATTTGTTCCGGGCTCAACGTCATACCAGCAACCCCATTCGTCCACAATAAGTCCAATGTCCTTTTCGGGGTTGTATCTGTTCATAATTTCAACATGACGTGTAATAAGCTCGTCCATAAAGAGTGTCCTTGAAACGGTATCGTAGTACTCTTCATTGCTGAAATCGGTAGCGCTTCCTTTTTTATCCCAGCTGCCTGTCGGAAGGGTGTAATAATGCAGTGCAATAGCATTCGCCGTAAATTTGTTGAGATTTTTCATTAGGCACTCTGTCCAGCTGTAATCATCAGCACTTGGACCGCAGGCTACCTTAAAAAGTGTGTTTCCCGAAAAATTCTTGCAGAAGGACTGATAACGGCGGTATTCGTCAACATAGTATTCGGGTCGCATGGTTCCGCCGCAGCCCCAGCTTTCATTGCCGATTCCAAGATACTTTAATTTCCATGGCTTTTCTCTGCCGTTCTTTTTCCTAAGCTCAGACATCGGGGTTCCGCCGTCAAGCGTCATGTATTCAACCCATTCGGCAAGCTCCTGAATAGAGCCGCTGCCAAGGTTTCCCGCTATATAAGGTTCACAGCCGACAAGCTCGCAAAGCTGCATGAATTCATGTGTGCCGAATGAGTTATCCTCGGTAACGCCGCCCCAGTTTGTGTTAACCATTTTTTTGCGTGTTTCATTCTCACCGATTCCGTCTTTCCAGTGGTACTCATCAGCGAAGCAGCCGCCCGGCCAGCGAAGAACAGGCATCTTTATTTCCTTGAAAGCCTCAATAACATCGTTGCGTATACCGTTGGTATTGGGGATGGAGGAATCCTTGCCAACATAAATTCCGTTATAAATGCATCTGCCGAGGTGCTCGGAGAAATGACCGTAAATTTCGGGATTTATGTGAGATTTTTTGTCAAGGGCATTGATTGACATCTTGATTTTTTTCATATTGATATTACCTCGAATCCTATTTATTTGTCATTTTCACGTATAAGAGCTGTCTGCTTATCGTGAATACAGACATATTGTACCATAGCATAATCGCCATTGTCAATATTTTTTTCTTGGATTAAGTCAGCGTAAAAAAACGGCTGTAACCCCCGAAATGGGGTTGCAGCCGTGTATATATTTGCCTTTCGGCAGAGTGTTTTCGCAGTTTATTTTCTTCTTCTCGGCTTTTTATCGAATGCAGGATTGAAAGCATAGAAGTTCTTGGAATTAAGGTTATCCTGCGTTATTCTTAAACCCTCGCCGAAACGCTGGAAGTGAACAAGTTCACGCTGTCGCAGGAATTTTATCGGGTCTTTTACATCGGGATCATCTATGAACCTCAGCAGGTTATCATAGGTTGTTCTTGCTTTCTGTTCAGCAGCGAGATCCTCAGTGAGATCGGTGATTACATCACCCGTGGACTGGAAAAGCGTCGCCGAGTACGGCGTCCCCGATGCTGCGATGGGGTAAACCCCAGTTGTATGATCAACAAAATATTTGTCAAAGCCGCTTTTTTGTATCTCTTCAAGCGACAGATTTCTTGTAAGCTGATAAATAATTGCGGAGATCATCTCCAAGTGTGCTAGTTCACCCGCCCCAAGACCCTATCAACAACAACATTACCCCCTATTCCTAACCTCCGCAACCCTCTTGTTATAAGCACTCTTAGCACTAATGTAACCCTCAAGCATTTCCTTTTGCTCCTCGGTTATCTTGATTTCCTTGTTGTCAAGATATACCCTGTAGCCGTATTTTTCCGAGCCGTATATGTTACCGTTCCAACGCTTGCCTGCGACCATCTCGGGTTCTGCGGGCTTTTCTATTTTGCTGATTTCCTCTGCTTCTGCGGATTCCTCTGCGTTTTTGTCCTGTGCGAGCTTTGCGTCAACGGGGTTAATCATTTCTTTTACTTCAACGCCCTGCGCCTTTAATGTTTCAATCTCTTTTTCAAGGTTTTCCTGTCCTTTTTCGTCAACTCCAAAAGTTTTGCGCCATGCCTTAACAACCTTGCCGCTAAGCTCATCGCTCATGTCGTCGGTGTCTGCGCTCCAAAAATAACCTCTTGCCTTAAAATCATCCTTTTTGGGGTATACATTGCCGCTAAGTACAATAACAACCTTGCCAAGATTGCCGTTAACCTTAACAGTTGCAACGATAGGCTTTACAGCTTCTTCCGCTCTTTTTGCTGCCTTGTAGCATTCAACGCATACGCCGCTTGTTTCGTACCATGCGATTTTGCGCTCCCTGTCTGCGCCCTTTCCAAATAATTCAACAACATCATTGTGACCGCAAGAACATCTAACTGTGTATTTCATAACATTTACCTTCTCTTTCTTTGGGATTTCCTCTCCCTTATCTTGATTATATTATAGCACATAGTTTATATAAAGTCAATAGCTTTTTGTAATTTATTTTACTTTTGTATACTTGCACAAATAATCACAACTCAAATAGGGGATATGCACAAAAAAGAACGGCAGAACCGAAGTCCCGCCGTCCTTGTGCCTTAAAGCAGCCTGTTATTTATAACATAGTCCCCGTAGCTATCCGCATTGTTAACCGCATTTTCTCCGGCGCACTTGATAGCCTCGTCCCGTGATACAACCCTTTTTTCCATTGGCGTAGATTCGGGAGCTTTCAGCCATTCCGCCGCTTCGTCCGAGTTGTAAAAATATACCACATTTAATATATCCTCACTCCCGTCAAGGTTAGCCATCGTTGCAATGCCGTATGTTATATCTCCCATCTTATCCATTATTAAGCCCTCCAAATATGATGATATTGTTTGTTTCCTCCGAGCCGCCTCTTGCTTTGCATAGTCAATTGCACGGATAGACAACATAATTGATACCCTAATCTTTGTGTCGTCCTCCGATACCCCAAAAATGTCGTCAAATTTATCGGTGGCATAAGCCCGTACCCACTCACGAGCTTGAGCATAGCTAATCGGGATAATCCGTTCCCCCTGCACAAGCGTTCCGTCCGTGTTACGCTGTGCGTAATTACTTAACGCACCGCCCGACCCGTGCAGGAAAAATTCGCCTGTCCGTTTGCGGTATAGCTCTTCCGCAAACTCGGCAGAGCCACTGCCGCCCGAACGCTGACAGAGCTTAATTGCCTTGTCAGTGTCGTACATCTTATTGTTATAGTATTTTACCATGTATTTACCTTTCCGCCCGTTCCGCCGATAGCACAGCGTTATAATCTTAATCCTCAGTAACTGTCAAGCAATCCTCGTCAACCTCAACAACCTTGTAAGGGTGCTCATAATCAACTGCGCCTAAATCCTCTAAGCAATCCTCGCAGCTGTAATAAGCCTGATATAATTTTCCGTTGCAGTAAAAATACTGATAAAATTCATCGCCGTCAAACATTTCGTCGTTGCCAAAAACGTAGCCCGTCATTGTTTCGCCGTCAACAGTGATTTCGGTTAATTCGCTGTTTCTCAGCATTTTTGTAAGTTCCTTGTTTTCGCTTTCCATAACATATACAGTTCTCATAACATTTATCCTTTCCGGTGTTTGGGATTTTCCTTTCCCTTATCTTGATTATATTATAGCACATAGTTTATATAAAGTCAATAGCTTTTTGCAATTTATTTTTACTTTTGTATACTTGCACAAATAATCATAATCGAAATAGGGGATATGCACAAAAAAAACAGCGGCAGAACCGAAGCCCCGCCGCCGTAATCCTTATTCGCTATCCCCGCTGTTGTTTTTATCCCTCAGCTGCTCCAATACATCAAGCAGTTTTTTAGGCACGGGCACTCCCAACCGCCCGGCATTTTCCACAAGAGATATGCACTCGTTAGCAATGTAAAATGCTACCACCACCGTCTTGAGCATATGCCCCTCGCCGATAACGTTAACATCAACAATATTGCCCACAACAACAATCAGCAGCATAATAACCTTTTTCGCTATGCCCTTAGCTCCTACCTCGGAGGATAGCTTTTTTTCAGCCGCCGCCGCAATTACGCCCGATATGTAATCAAGCACAATAAGAGCCACAAGCGCAATCATAAGCCCGTCACGGTCGCCAAAGCAAAAACTGCACGCCGTGCAGATAGCCGCTAACAAGCCCTTAATTAAGTCACTCATTGCATTAACCCCCCTCGCTAACAACCGCCGTCATGCCCATTTGCGAGCAAGCCGCCGCAATCGTGCTTGCTTGAGCCTCGGCGCAGTCGCTTATTTTCGCGGTCACGGAATAGCCTGCGGAACTCGCCGCAGAATAACCGTTAAGCCCTGCATTTTTTATGATTGTCGGGTAATCCTTAATGCACCTGTTAAGGTCAACATCTCCGCTTATGCCGTCAATTGTACCCTTCCAGCTGTATTGGTGCATACCCCACTCGGTTGCGTATGTAGGCGTTACATTCTCAACCCTCGCAACCCAGACCGCATAACGCTTCCGCAGAGTTTCTTCCAGATTTGTGGCAAAAAAGCTGTCATACGAGTAGACCCCCGCAAAATATCCTGCATTTTCCAAAGCCGTCATAAATGCAACAGCAATCCCCGTGCATAAGCTCTTTCCGAGCGCAACCTGTGTCTTATCCTCAATATCGAGATAGACGGGCAGCCCAAATTGCTTGCCCTTAATGCAGTCGATAAAAACCGCCGCCTCCGTCTTAGCATCGTCCACGGTCGTGGCATAGCTGTACCAATATGCGCCCACATTAAGCCCAGCCGCCTTTGCTCCGCTGTAGTTATCCTCGAAGCAAGGGTCTTTTTGGGAAGCAACCTTCCCGTAGCCCGCGCGGATTATTGCGCCGTCAACACCGTCAGCGGCAACCTTAGCCCAGTCAATAACGCCGTTGTGCTTTGATACGTCAATTACTTTTCTTTCCATGTTATTATCCTCCCAAAAATTACATAATGCGGCTTCTCCTCGCCAAAAAGCTCCCACCTCAGCCAATCGTCAAGCAATATAGCGATAAGGGATATGCCTACCCATATAAGGGCATACTTAGGGCATATCTGTCCCAGAAAATTGCCCCACTCATTGGAGTAATCCCACACGCCCCAGCCTAGCCCAATGTTAACAATCAGCCCCGTTGCAAGCTCTAACGCCGTTATAATTCCGCCGCCGATAATCATCTGCAATATAAGCGGCATACCCCACGGTATAACCTCATTTATAGCCCCCACCGCCAAAAAGCATATGCCGCCTAATATAACCATAGTCCAGTGCGTGTAACCCCTGCAAGCCAGCTCCATAGCCCCATATATAACGCCGCCTATTATAGCAAGCGTGTAATACTTACGCACCCTGCATAGCCTCCATAATCGTGTTGTATGCCTCAAGATAATCGCCCGTCAGCTCCTGCCCGTAGGTGACCGCCGTAATCTCCTCAATCTCCGTGAGTGAGTTAACATACGCCCGAAGCTGGTTAAAATAGGTAGTCTGCCCAATCTTGTGCAGTGCGCAGGCGTTGTACACCGTCAAAAAATCCTCCGCAGAGTACATTGCGCATAGCTCCCCGTCCGCGTGATACGGTACAGCGGTCGCGCCGCCCATAATAGTGGTCTTAAGGCTCTCAAGGTTAAGCTGGTCTGCAAGCGTTAAGCTGTAATGCAGGTCGCCAACGTCAACCCCCGCAATAATTGTTTCCTCGCACTTTTCGGAAAGCTCGGCAATTTTTTCCGCCGCCGCGTCCTCCGCAGTCGCAGGGGTGACCGCAAGAGGGGAGAATGCCCCGTTGCTGTATGTCATGCCAACCCTAACGCCGTCTGAGTTGTCCCCGATGTCAACGCACCTGTTTTTGAAATCCTCGCTGTAAGAGCTGTATTTCTCCTCTGTCAATATATATTGCACCATGTTGCCGCTGATATATGCGTACATAATAACCCCTCCTTAATAATCCTGTCCTAAATATTGCACCACGCAAACGCCCGACCTGCCGTTGGTGCAATATTTTGCGATATTGCTTGCATAGCTCGATGTAACCGCAGCCCCCGCCGTGTCTGTAAGCGTGAGATCAGCCGCAGGGGTCAATATATCTCCCCCCTCGCCAATGGTAACCTCGTAGCTGTCGCCAGCCACGAGTGTAAAAATGCCTTGTATCATCTCGGTGGGGGAGGGAAGCGGCATCTTGACTTCGTTGATGGAAAAGAGATATCCGCTTCCGCTTGCTCCATAACCTGTGCCGGGGAATCCGGTAAGACCGCCGTTGCCCGTGCTGCCTAGCGTGTTATATAATGCTCCTGTGCCGCCGAAGCTATACGGTGTGTAACCGCCCATGCCGCCATAATCAACGTCTATATTAGATCCCATATTTAGGCAGCCCTCATCATACCCTCCTCCCGCAGCCGTAACCAAATCCCCAAAGCTCGTTATCCCTCCGCTCACGGGCGCGTATATTTCCGTTGCGCTTGCGGTATAACCCCCACTGGCTCCGCCTCCAACGCAGGTTATCTTGTATACCCCCGTTTTCGGGCATTCCCATGTTTTGCTCGCTGTTATCATTTCCAAATATTGCATAATATAATCCCTCCACTATACAAGATTGTAATTATTGCCGTAAGCCCCCGCGAGCGTGCGATTAAAAATTAACGCCCTCGCCGTGCCGTCAGACGTGTTAATCGTTATGTTGTCGCTCTCTCCAAGCTGTAAAATTAAGCTGTCCCATGCCGCTTGATATTGCCTAAATAAGTCCGTTGTGTCCACACTGCCTATTACGTGGCTAACCCAACCGCAGTAATCGCTGTACGGACGTAAGTCTGTTATATCCGCATCGCTCACCTCCGAAGCGTTAGCCGCCACCATTACGGCGGCTAATACAAGGTCGTATTGCTCATCATCCCGCACATATGACGGGTATACGGGCGTCTCCAGCTCCTCGCCCTCGATAACCTCAAGGTGTATATCCCTCGCCGTGCTTGTAAGGTCAAGCCTTGCAACAATAAGGTCATATCTCCCGTACTCACCGCCCGTTGATAACGTCAATACCTCCGACCCGTCCGTTGTGCCCGTGTAGCCGTTGATATAACATTTCCCCGCCGTGATTATTACGTCCATATCGCCGTTAGCCACTGCCTGCATACCCTTAGCAGGGTTAGCATACACGCCGTTTCCAATAAAATTGGAAAAATAACCCGCAAAATCGGCGGCGGAATATAACCTGTCGTGGCTCCTGCTCGGGAAAAAACTCGATTCCATTTTTGCCCTCCTTACTTAATTAAGTCGTAAATTGTCTTGATAGGCTCGCCAAATGTGGGCGTTATAGATACCCCCGTGCTGTCGTATGTCTCCTGCACCTCGGTGATACGCTTAGTTAACGTCAGCCCTCTAGCCTTATCAGCTACAGCAACAATGTCGCCAACGTCAAATGCCTTGCGGTACTTGTCCATCGCAACATCGCCCGATATATTTTCGGGCGGCTCAGAGTATGCCGCCATGCAAGCGTCTATCAAGTCCTCAAGCGTGTTGTCGTACATTACATACGTTACAAGCGTAACATTGCCCTCGCCGTCAGATACATATTTTTGCCCCAGCACGGGGTCAACATACACAAGCCCCTCCATGCAGTCAAGCCCCTCCGCCGTATCGCCGTACTCATACGTCGGTAACCCCTCCGAGGTGTCAACGGAGCTGTCTGTCGGCGCGTTAGTCCTGCCGTATATCCTGTTACAGCCGCCCTCCTCATCGTAAGCATACGCCGAGGCATACAAGTTGTCATAATAAGCGGAAAATATTACCGTGTCCGATAAATCCTCCCCAACAACAATCCCCCCGACCAGCTTGCTGTTAGCAGGGTCAAGTTCCAAACGGAAACCGTACTCGTTAGCCGTCAGCGTGTCGCGCATATTGCTCTCAACATCGCTGTTTTTGTCAACGCTTATCAGCTTAACATCGTTGTCGGTACTTATTTCCATGTCAAGCCCAAATGACGTGACCGCCGTCAATGTTGATATAAGGCTTTTTTTGGTGTAGCTTTTCATACACCGTTTTCGGAAAAGCCCGTCCAGACTGTAGCCCGATACAATGAGCTTTTTAACATCTCCGTCAATCTCCTCCTGTACTCCGCTTATGTACATACTCTCGCCCACATCGGGTCGGTATATGTACCTCTGCGGCATAAGCAAGGCGGCATAATCATCGCTTGCAACCGTGTACAGTTCAAAAGCCCCTGCGGAGCTGTATCGCCTAATCCACATGAGGGAAATAAAGCTGTCGCAGATCCCGACCCGCTCACCGCTGGCGTTGTAGATATACAAGTCCAATTTACACACCCCCGTACAGCAGATTATAATAACACAATACGTTAATGCCCGTTGCCGTTATATCATCGGCAATAATTTTAAGCCGATTTTCTCCGGGGCTTAACTGCAAAAATGTGCTGTCTATGCTTATCTTAGCAAGGTAATCATAGTCAACGCCGTTGCGGCGCAGCGTTGCATACTTGCCGCCGTTAACAGTGCATAACGTCAGCTTGTCGCCGCTCAAAAATTCCGCCGTGACCGTGAGATATTCCCCCGTGTCAAGATTTACCAATGTGAATCCGCCACAAGCGGCGTTAAAGCCTACGGAAAGCGTAATCCCTACATCAGTGTCGCCCTCGTATGTAATCGTTGTTATTCTTGAGGTTTTCAAGTTTCCAAATTCCACCTCATTGTCAATAAATTCCTTGCCCGTGTCGGGAAACTCAAATAATGCGCTGTCACCGTATAACAGCATACTGCTGCTTGTGTAATCCCTCCAATAAGGCTCAGGGCACTCCAGCTGTATCTGTGTTAACATCGGGTGTACATTCGGGGGAGTGGAACACGAGGAGATATACCCCTCAATGTACCTGTCCAGATTGTTGGTTATGTACCTCAGTGTAACAACCCGTTTCGGGCGGCATACCTCGTATAACCTCAGCTTGGCAAGCTCAGCGGCGGCACTGCGGTATCTGCACGTTATCGCAATGTCGCGCTTGTCAACCTTGGAGCTTATGTAGGTAGCCCCGTCCGCCCCGTACCGTGATACCGTGTTAACAACCGCCTCAGGGCTTACCCCGTCAATAGATACAAGCCTTATGTCGCTGTCATTGTATAGGTCAACCTCGCCGCCGCCCTCGCTCGATAATATAAGCCTGTAGCTCAATCACATCACCTCATTGCCTTGGCAAGCTGTAAGCCCGCCTTAGTGTCCTTGTATATCTCCGCCCGCGTCAGAGCCTTAGGGCTGTTGTTGTACTGCGTAAATGTAATACCCCCCGAAGCGGCGGCGGCGGAACCCCCCGAACCGCCCGAATAATTAACCTTGGTGTCACTGGTAAATTCTGTCGGGATAGCCGCCGCCATATCGTCCGCAACGCTGTCCATCTCGTCCTCAAATCCCACGCCGATACCCTGCGCAAGATACGTGCCTATCTGGTCACGGAAAAGCGTGGACGGGGAGTGTATGCCAAAAAAGTCCTTGAAGCCGCCTACAAGCCCGCTCGCAACATTGGAAATCGTGTCCCCAATCGCCGATACGCCGCTCACAAGTCCGTCCCCAATGCCCTTAATCAGATTAACGCCAACATCCTTAAATTTGTCCTTAAATTTGAAAAACTTGTCAATAATGCCGTCAATAACCTCTTGAATGTGTGCGCATATCCCTGCAAGTATTGACGGTATGTCGCTTATCAAGGACGTAAAAAGCTCAATGCCCGTTGACGTTATCTGCGGCGCGTTGCCGATAATCGCCTTAACAATGGAGGCTATAATGTCGGGTATAGCCCCAACAATCGCCACAATAATCTGCGGCGTTGCCCCAACAAGCGCGGTAAATAACTGCACCCCTGCGTCAATAATCTGTGGCATAGCCGATAAAAATCCTCCAACCACGGAATCGATAATCTGCGGTATAGCCCCCGTAATAGCCTCAATAATCTCAGGCAATGCCCCGATAAGCCCCACAAACAATTCAACCCCTGCCTGTATAATATCAGGCAGTGCCGCAAATAAGGTGTCAATAATACTTGTTATAATCTGCGGCAGCACCTCAGTGATAAGCGCCACCGCCGTGGGAATCGCATCACATATCCCGCATAGCAGAGTGACCCCCGCATTAACAATGTCGGGCAATGCGGATATTATCCCCTGTATAATCTGCCCGACTATCTGCAAGCCCATGTCAACAACCTGTGGAAATAGGTTAACTATAGCGGTTATAAGCCCCGTAATAACATCAAGTGCCACGGGTACAAGCATAGGCAATGCGCCCAGTATACCCTCAACCAACGCCGATATTATTTCGGGGGCGCTTGCAAATACAGCGGCGGCGATTGATGATACCATTGTAACCGCCTGCGGAATAAGCGAGCCAATGCCCGTTATAAGCTCCTCCGCGCTTGATTGCAGTTCTTCCGCCGCCCCCTCATTGCCTGCGACCAAATCGGATATACTGTCCGTAATGCCCGTAAGGGCAGGGAGAAGCCCTCCAATCAAATTGTTTTTAACGCCCGAAACCGTCCCATTGAGCTTGGTAAGGCTATCCTCAAATGTCGCGCTCGCCGCAACAGCCTCCTCGCTCATAATCATGCCGTACTCGTTAGCCTCGTCCTTAAGTGCTTGAGTAGCCTCCGCTGATGTGTTAAGCACCGCCGCCATGTCTGTAGCCGATTTCCCCAACAGGTCAGTTGCCGCCGTTGTGCGTTCCGCGCCCGACTCCATTCCCTGCAATGCGGTTATAACCGCCTGTAATTGCTGTTCCTGCGTAAGTCCGTTAAGCTCCTCAACCGATAACCCGACCGCCGTCAGCTTTTCCGCCGCCGTGTCCGACCCGTTAGCCGCATCAACAATAACCCCCGAAAGGGTTTTCATTCCCGTTTGCAGATTGTCAACATCAGTTCCACATCTTTCAAATACATATGCCCACTCTTGATATGCCGTTGTGCTTATGCCGATTTTTTGAGAGGTTTTGTCAATTTCATCTCCCGAAGAAGCTACATCATTAGCCATATCCCACACGGCTTTGCCTGCCGCAACCGCCGCCGCCGATAATGCCGCAACCGCCGCAGTAGCCGCTTTAAGACCTGTTGCAATTCCGCTCCCCAATTTATTCCATTTTGAAACGGAATCCTCAGCTTCTTCTCCCGCTTCCTGCGTGTCATTGCCTAAGTTAACAATAGCCTTGTCGTTTTCCTCTTGCTGCTGATTGAGCTTGTTTAACGCCGTTGTGGTGTTGTTAGCCTTAATTTCATATCCTGCCAGCACGCTTTCCGCGCTTTCAACCGCTTTCGCCGCCTTCTGCGCCTGGTCGCTGTTTTCGCCGTATTTCTCAGCCATTTCAGCGGCTTTTTCCGTTGCCGCCGCCAATGCCGCCTTAGCTTCCGCAACCGCCTTGTTTAACAGCTCCTGCTTCTGCGTCTGCAGCTCGATTTCCTTTGCAAGCACATTGCCCTTTTCCGTAAGGTCGCTAAGCGAGGCATTATTTTGGTCATACGCAGATGTAACCGCCTTAAGCTCCGACCCCGCAACCCTTAACTGCTGATTAATGCTGTTAAGTCCGCTCTTGTATTCCGCCTCGCCGTCAAGTACAATTTTCGTTTTTATTTCATTGTCAGCCATTTCCTTTTCTCACCTCGGCTTTTCCAAGCAATATAACATATATAGCTCCATTACGTCCCCGGGGCAGCTGATATATATCTCCTTAAGCCCCAACCCTATAACAAGACCCCTTGCAATAAGCCGCATAAGATTAACGCTGATTAATCCGCTGCGGCTTTCACGTTTTTTCTGATTTCCTCAAGGTCGCGGTCTTTTTCTTCAAGGGTTATCCCCTCGGGTATCTCATATTCGTTTCCCGCCCTCATGCACGCCATAACGTCATAGGTAATCGTTGTAAGCTCGCCCGGCTCAAAAATGTCTATCAGATAATCCGCGTTTATAAGCGGCTTTTTTTCTCCTGTCGCAAGCCCTAACCCAATGTCAGCATTCCGTGCGGCGGTCGCTCCGTTGATAATCTCAGCGGCGAGCTGTGCGGTCTTTTTAAGCGTTTTTGCCGTGTCGGTTGTGTCAGCGTTAAGCCAATCCCCAATTTTGGAAATATCACCGCCCACAAGCTCCGCAATGTTAATCATCGCGCGGGTCGTAAAAAGCCCCTCAAAGACTTTTCCGCCAATTTTAATTTCCCTGTACCTGCTCATATGTAGCCTCCATATACAAAACAAGGGGGCAAACTCGCCCCCTCAAAATATCAGTTAATAGCAGTTAATATAACTTAATATCAGCTAATATAACTTAATAATATCAAGTTATACCAAACACCGTCTTAATGTAGTCCACCGCATCAGCGCAAGAGTCAAAACGATAGGTATCCTCATACACCGCCCTTGTATTGCCCTCGCTGTCGGTGCAGTTAACGGAATAAAACGTCCCCTCAAAGCTAGGGGTGCTAAATTCCACATTTTTCCCTTTTGTTTTTCCCGTTTCCGATGGCGGCGCAAACTGTACCTTGTACAGCATCGTCACCTCGTAGGAAATGTCATTGTTAAATTGCCTTGTCTTGATGTAAGCAATGCCCAAATATGGCGGTACATCGTCTGCGCTCTTGCGTAAGGTTGCGGGCGCGTCGTCCGTGGCGGCAATGTACTTATGCCCAAAAAGCATAGCCTGCACGGGGAAAATACTCTCCGAAGTGTAGCCAAAATCCGCCGTATTAAGCGTAAGAGTACCGCCCTCAAAATCCTTGCTGCTTTCCGCAAGCTCATTATCCGCATATAGCTCAGTTATGGAAAACTCTGCCTCCTTGTCTGCCTGTATGCCCTTTCCAAGGAGCATACCGCCCGAAAATGTCGGCAATGCTCCATCGTCCGTGTATGTGGTTTCTGCCGCCGCCAGATATTTAAGTCCGATAAGTGCCATTTTATAGCCCTCCTTTATTTTCCGCTTATGTATTCGTTCATGATTTTCTGCGCCGCCTCTAAAGCGGCTTCTTTGGCATTATTTTCCGCAAGGGTCACAAACCTCGAACCTTTTTGCCCCTTTTTGCCATAGTTGTGGATAAAAGCCTTTTCAGCGTTTCTAACTCCCTTTTTGTCCTTGCCCGTCGGGGCAATCTCAACGGACAGCGTTTCGCCCCTTTTGAGCTTTGCTTTCACGGAATTTTTCATTGCCCCCGTTGACCTGTTGGTGCGGATATTTTTGTCAATTGCCTTTTTCCACTCCTCGGCGTAGATTTCCCCCTGTGCCATAAGTATAGCCTCCGCAAGCTCCGAGTTAACAATGTCACCCGTTTCTTTGAGGTATGTGGCAATGGCTTCCACCCCTCGAAATTCATATTTTCCCAATTTCACACACCCCCTCAAAAACCGCAGCGATTAGCCCCAAAACGTAGCGATTAGCCCCTTAAACGTAGCAAGTCCAAGCAAAATGAGTAAAACCCGTGTCCTCCTCGAAAATAATGGTAACATCGCTGTAAGCAACCTCGCCCGCCGCAAAAAGCTCCTCAATCTCATCGGGCGTCGTGCTGTACTCCGACTTGGTGTAATAGTCAACGCCTACAATGTAAGCATATTCCGCCGCGCCGTTGTCAGCCCTAAGCGTGTCCCTGCCTACCTCATACCATACAACGTAATTATCGGCAATCTTAGTGGCTAAGTTGTGATATACCTTAACACCGCCCGACAGCTGCAAAAGCAGATTTTTAAAATCACTCAGCGTCATTGCTCGTATCCTCCATATCATACCCTTGCTCTAACAGCGACAGCGATAACCTCACCGTGTACGGCTTAGTGTCCGTGTGCTGCTGTACCTGCTCAATCCTGTATTGCCGCCCCTCGTCACCGCAGAATATAACAACGTCAAGCGGGTCAACACCACCGTAAAACGGTATAACAACCACCTTGGCAATTTTGATGTTATTTTGCATTGCCTCGTAATAGCGATTAATCCCGACCGACCTGTTTTCGTACCTCGCTTTTCTCTTGAGCGATAATACCTCGTTCGGTCTTTCCCCGTCCTCGGCGGTATTCTTGACAGCGTAAATGCTTATAACGCCGTCATTAAAATTAAGATGTTTGACGTTCTTCATTCGGTTCCATCTCCTGCGGTTTCGGTATCGGTTTCGGTTTCGGTTTTTGTTTCCGTTTCTGTTTCCGTTTCTGTTTCCGTTTCAGTTTCCGTTTCTGTTTCCGTTTCAGTTTCCG
>JAJQIG010000043.1 GCA_021199335.1 Oscillospiraceae bacterium
TGCCTGTGGGGCTTTTTTATTGCGGTTTCGGTATTTGATAGGGGGATTTGACATATGCACGGAAATGATATGCAAAAAATCACCCACCCCAGGTCAGGAGGCGGGTGAAAATGGTTGCTTGCGGCTTATTGTCCGTAATAAGCGTTTGCGCCGTGCTTTCTAAGATAATGCTTATTGAGAAGCTCCTGCTGCATAAACCCTGCGTTCGGATTTATACTCATGGCATGGTAATTCATGAATGCGGTTTCCTCGAGAACCGCTGCATTATGAACAGCCTCCGCAGCGTTTTTCCCCCATGTGAACGGGCCGTGGCTCTTTACAAGAACCGCAGGAATTGTCATCGGGTCAATGCCTTTAAACGCCTCGATTATTACCGTGCCGGTTTCCTTTTCGTATTCCCCGCCGATTTCATCGGGCGTCATTGCCCTTGTGCAGGGGATTTCGCCGTAAAAATAGTCGGCGTGCGTAGTTCCCATAGGAATTATGCCCATTCCCGCCTGCGCAAAGGACGTCGCCCAGCGGCTGTGGGTGTGAACGATTCCGCCAAGGTCTTTGAATGAACGGTAAAGCTCAAGATGGGTCGGGGTATCGCTGGAGGGCTTGCATTTTCCCTCGGCTTTCTTCCCTGTGGAAAGCTCAACAACAACCATGTCCTCGGCGGTCATTTTTTCATATGAAACCCCGGACGGCTTTATAACAATCATTCCGCTCTCCCTGTCGATTGCGGAAACGTTTCCCCATGTGAATGTCACAAGTCCGTATTTCGGCAGCATAAGATTTGCTTCAAGAACCTCCTGCTTTAACTTTTCAAGCATAAATTTTTCCTCCCGATTATCGATTATTCTGCAAGGCAGCGTTCCGCCCTGAGTCCATTTTTATAACGTTTCATAAATTCTTCAAAACCGCATACTCCTGCGGGCGCAGGAGAAACGGAGCTTTCCTCCATGCCTGAAAAAACCTCCTCATTGAGCCAGTCGGGGAGTGATTTTTCTCCGCCGCAGTCCATAAAAGCGGCAAGAAGTGCCATTCCCCATGCTCCGCCCTCTCCTGCGGTTTTCATAACGGAGATGGGAGTGTTTAAAGCGTCCGCAAGGAACTGTTGGGCAACTCCCCGAGTCTTAAAAAGTCCGCCGTGGGCGGTGAACTGTTCAGCTGAAACCCGTTCCTCTTCAAAAAGAATATCCATACCGATTTTGAGCGCCGCCATTGAGGAGTAAAGCTGCGCGCGTAAGAAATTCGCAAGGTTCATTTTGCTGTTGGGAGTTCGGAAATACATCGGTCTGCCGTTTTCCGTGTCCGCAACAGGCTCACCCGAAAGGAAGTTGTATGCAGTAACTCCGCTGCAGCTCGGATTGCCGTTTTCAAGGGCGTTTTTGTACAGCAGTTCATAAAGCTCGGATTTACCAATGCCATTTCCGCATAACTCCGCAAACTCGCCGAACATTTTAACCCATACATCAAGCTCGGAGCAGCAATTGTTGCAGTGAACCATTGCGGTCGGGAAGCCGTCGGGCGTTGTTACAATGTCGATTTTGGGGTAAACTCCCTTCAAAGGCTTTTCGAGAACCAGCATAGAGAAAATCGATGTTCCTGCGGAAACATTTCCCGTTTTGGGAAGAATCGCATTTGCGGCTGTCATCCCCGTTCCCGCATCCCCCTCGGGCGGACAGAAGGGTATTCCCGCTTCGAGAGCGCCTGTGGGGTCGATGAATTTTGCCCCCTCCTCGGTAAGAAATCCCGCATTTTCCCCTGCAAAGAGAATTGAGGGAAAAATTTTGTCAACTTCTTTGCAAAAGCCCTTTTCGGCGAGCATTGAATTAAAAATATCGGCATAGCCTCTGTTGTATGAACCGTTTTCCACAGGGAAAATTCCCGAAGCCTCGCCTATCCCGACAACACGCTTTCCCGTCAGCATAAAATGGATATATCCCGCAAGAGTTGTAACATATTCAATCTGCGGAACGTGTTCCTCGCCGTTTAGAACGGCTTGATAAAGATGCGCAGCTGTCCAGCGCTGAGGAATGTTGAAGCCGAGCCTTGATGTAAGCTCCGATGCGGCCTGTTCGGTAATGGTGTTTCTCCAAGTCCTGAAGGGAACAAGAAGATTTCCGTTTTTGTCGAACGCCATATAGCCATGCATCATTGCCGAAATCCCCATTGCGCCGACCTTTTTCAGCGTTGCGCCGTAGTTTTCCTTAACGTTGGCGGCAAGGTTCGCATAGCAGCTTTGCAGTCCGCTGCAAATGTCGTCAAGCGAGTATGTCCATATCCCGTCACAAAGCCGATTTTCCCACTCCGAGCTTCCCGATGCAATAGGAGAAAAGCATTCATCGATAAGAACAGCCTTTATTCTTGTTGACCCAAGCTCAATTCCGAGATAGGTTTTGCCCTGTTCGATTTTTTGCGTGTTGTTCATTTGTATCATCTCTTTCATAGCATTTTACGGTTACAATAATTATATAATAATAATCGCCCGAATGCAACTTATTTTTTTATTGCTATTGAAATGCGGCTGAAAATATAGTATAATAAGCTAAGCTGAAATCCCTTTGAAAGGATGTATTAAATGAATAAAGTTAGAGTTACAATCTGCGGCAAGGAGTATGCCCTCAAAACGGAGGAAACCGCAAGCTATTTCATTGCCCTTGCTCAAAAGGTTGAAAGAACCATTGACAGTATGGCTGCCCAGTCGGACAGTATTACAATCCAGTCCGCCGCAGTCCTTACTGCGCTCTCGGCATTTGATGATGCCCAAAAAGCAAACGAGAGCATTGACAATATACGAACGCAAATCAAGGAGTATGTCGATGAAGCCTGCGCCGCAAGAGCCGAGCGGGATGAGGCTGTCAAAGAAACGGAAGCCCTTAAAGCAAGAATTACAGAGCTTGAAAATGAACTTAATATTGAGAAAATGAAGAAAACCATCGACTCCCAGCTTGAACCCACCGATAATGTGAATGTGAAAGAAAGCCCTCGTAAAAAGTGAGTGTGGGTTTTATGAAGGGTGATATTGAAATTCTTGCACCTGCGGGAAGTATGGAGAGCGTTTACGCCGCTGTGCGGTGCGGTGCGGATGCCGTCTATGTTGGCGGAAGCCGCTACTCCGCAAGGGCGAATGCTGTTAACTTCACATCGGAGGAGCTTTCGGAAGCGGTCGATTACTGCCATCTCCATAATGTACGCATTTATCAGGCGATGAATACCCTTGTTTTCGACAGCGAGCTTGAGGATTTTCTTGCTTCGGCAAGGCTTTCCGCCGAAATGGGAGTTGACGCATTCATTGTTCAGGATATAGGCGCTGCGGCGATGCTCAAGCAAGCCCTCCCCGACATAAGGCTAAACGCTTCGACACAGATGTCCATTCACACAAAAGAGGGCGCACTGCTTGCAAAGGAGCTTGGCTATTCGAGAGTTGTTGTTTCAAGGGAGCTATCTCTTGATGCGATAAGGGAAATATGCACGGCGGGAATTGAGGTTGAGGTTTTTGTTCACGGCGCGCTTTGTATGTCCGTTTCGGGGCAGTGTTATATGAGCGCATTGATTGGTTCAAGAAGCGCTGACAGAGGGCTGTGCGCTCAAGCGTGTCGTTTGCCCTTCTCAGCAATAAAGGGTGAGAGAAGGAATGATCTTTCGCTTAAGGATTTGTCCAATATAGAGCATATCGGCGAGCTGAAAAGGGCGGGCGTTTCTTCTCTTAAAATTGAGGGCAGAATGAAGCGTGCGGAATATGTCGCCGCTGCGGTTACTGCCTGCCGTGCGGCTGTGGACGGGGAAAAGCCCGATATGGATACGCTCTGCGCCGTATTCTCCAGGAGCGGGTTTACCGACGGCTACCTTACTGGAAAGCTCGGAAGCGAAATGTTCGGAATACGATGCAAAGATGACGTTGTTTCGGCGAAAACGGTTCTCCCTCAGCTTAAGGAGCTTTTTCGAAAGGAAACAAAGGCGGTTGAAGCGGATTTTCACGCTGTTATAAAGAAAAATGAGCCGTCAAGGCTTGGGATGCGTTCCGATGGAGCGGAAATAACCGCTTTTGGAGATATTCCCCAGCCTGCCGCAAACAGACCCACAGATATTTCCGACATTGAAAAGCAGCTGTCAAAGCTCGGAGATACCCCATATGAGCTTAATAATGTTTCAGCCGAAATAGACGGCGGAATTGTCATTCCCGCATCGGGGCTTAACGCTTTGCGCAGAGAAGCTGTTGCGGAAATGAACAGAGCAAGGCTTGCGGCAAAAAAGCGCCATACCGAATCAAACGATATTCGGCTTGATTTCCCTAAAATGCGTAATACAAAGCCGAAATCCATACATCTGCGGCTTTATTCCGCAGAGCAGCTCGGGGGCGTTCCCGAATATGCGGAAATAATATATCTTCCCCTTGATGAAATAATCGGAAATTGGGAGAAATGCTCGGCTTTCAAGGATAAAATCGCAGCCGCCGTCCCAAGGTTCACAGTCAATGAGAATTTACTCAGGGAAAAGCTTTCAAAGATCAAAAATCAAGGCTGCGGCAGAATGCTTTGTACAAATATTGCGCATATAAAAATCGGCAGGGAGCTTGGATTTGAAATGCATGGCGATTTCGGACTCAATGCGGCAAATTCAATGTCCGTCAAGGCTTACGGAGAAATGGGAATTACGGATCTTACTGTTTCGTTTGAAATGAAACTGCCGCAAATTTCCGCACTTGGGGATTATATTCCTTACGGAATAATCGCATATGGACGTCTGCCGCTTATGCTCACAAGGAATTGCCCGATAAAATCCGCTGTCGGCGGATGCAAAAGCTGTACGGGAGGTCTTACGGACAGAACAGGCAGATTTTTCCCGATAAAATGTGACGGAGTATCCTCCGAGGTGCTTAACAGTGATGTTCTTGTAATGTCCGACAGGCTCGGCGAGGTAAATTGTGACTTTATTCGGCTTGTTTTTACCGATGAAACCGCAGATGACGTCAGAGAAATAACAGACTGCTACTTTAACGAAAGAAAAATCGACATTCCAAATATAACAAGAGGACTTTATTACAGAGGAGTAATTTAAAAATATGAGCAGCGGTATAAAAAGGACAATAGCGTTTCTGGTTTTCCTGCTTGCGGGAATACTTTTGGGAACGATTATAGGTAGAGTCTGCGAGGGGGTTCCCATGCTGTCATGGCTTGCATATACATTATCGGTGGGGCTTGATACGGGAAATCCCATGGTGCTTGACCTCATAGTATTTAAGCTGGCGTTCGGCTTTACACTTTCGGTAAATGCGGCGCAGATTATATGCATAATAATATCATTTATTGTTTATTCAAAAACCTGCAAGGGTCTTTGATGCGCCCTTGTCCAAATGAAAAAGATTTACATTAAAAAAGGAGATGCAATTATGAGTAAGGTAAGAATTATGACCGATTCCGCAAGTGACGTTTCCCCCGAGCAGGCGGAAAAATATGATATTGCCCTTGTTAACTTCTGGATAATCGTCGGTGAAAGAAGTCTTAGGGAACACGTTGAATATTCAACCAAGGAATTCTATAAGCTTATGGACGAATCGGAGGATATGCCCCACACCTCCCAAATAAGAGTGGAGGATTACGTTGAGGAATATGAAAAGCAGCTTGATGACGGCGTTACCGACCTCATAAACGTTGTAATTGCTTCAATCGGCTCAAACTCCTTTAATAATGCAAACAAGGCAAGGGATGAGTTTTATAAAAAGCACCCCGGTGCCGAAATGAAAATTACAGTTATGGACAGCAAGGGATATACGGGAGTTTATGGACTTCCCGTAATTGAAGCGGCAAAAAAGGTGCAAAAGGGCGCGCAGGCGGATGAGGTTATCGCCTTCCTCACCGATTGGTTTGACAGCGGAATTATTATTTGCACCGCATTTACGCTTAAATACGCAAGAAAATCGGGACGTGTCGGATGCGTTTCCGCATTTGTGGGCGAGATGCTTGGGCTTAAACCGATAATTACCTTTACCGATGCGGTTTCCGAAACCGTTGCAAAGGTGAGAGGGGAAAAGGCGGTTATTCCGCAAATGGTGGATTATGCCGTTGAGCATATGGTCCCCGGAACGGTTTATTCCGTCCTTGACGGAAGCCGCCCCGAGCTTACCGATGAGGTAATAAGGATGATGAAAAAAAGGGTTGGGTATGGTCCCGCCGAGATTCACGAGGTGGGTGCAACGATTGCCTGCCATCTTGGGCACGAGGTTTCGGGAATTATCGTTAAGTGCCCAAACAGAAATATAACTCACGACTGATGCCCCCTTCTCGCTTGTTGGCTCGGTCGGCGCTTCTGCTCAGCAGAGGTGTCCGCCGGACGCCCGCACCCTCTCCAGGCGAGGGAGCATACGGTCTTTCAGTGGGTGGATGCAATCCTCCACTGATGGCTTGCAAAATTGCTTCGCAATTTTGGCAGCTTGTTAAAGCTGCGCTTGAATTGCTGCCCCTTTTCCTATTTTTATGTGGGGCAGCTTCGTGCGTTGGCGGCTTGTTAGGACTGCGACTAAAAAATTCGGCGGAGAACCATATATTCTCCGCCTAGCTTTTTTATGAACCGATAATGCCGAGGCTTATTAATACGCCGAGGGTTGAGTTAATGAGAGCGGCAACAAGCGCAATAATATTGATAACAATTGCGTATTTTGTTATGTGCGTGTTTCTTTTTTTGACGCTCATAACAAGGCTGATAATGCTGCATACGTATGTAACGATAGGCAGAATTAGAGCAAACACCACTCCGATTACCATAAGCACAAGGCTTGGCACATGGATTTTCTTTTCGTTGGTTTCCGTTTCCATGGTATTAAATTCGTCCATAATAAAACCTCTCTCTTAATAAAATATTTATCCTCAACGCCGATATTATGCGGCGCTTTTGGTTTTATCGCATTCGGCGGAAAACATAATCCCCCGATAAATGCCGATAATGCTACACCTTTTTATTCAATCTTTTCGCCCTAAAATATTGACATATGTGGTAACCTGTGTTATTATGTAATTGTTCAAAGTGTATTAATTTTGTCATGCCTAGACATATAGTCGGCGTTGGCAAATAAGGTGTATATTATTATCCATTGGAATAGAATTGCCTCCCTTATCGTATGCCCGATAAGGGGGGCATAGTTTTTGGGGAAAATAGATTGTTTATGCTTCTGTTCAAGAGCAACTGTTTTGTGTCACAAAAAATTCCCGGCTTTATTTTACTATAATTAAAGCAAAAATGCAATAGTTTTTGGTTAAACGGTAGCTTTTGGGCGGTGAACGGTTGAATTTTGTCTGCTTTCGAAAGGATTACTTAGCCGATAAGAGGGTTTTATCACAGAAGTGGATTATTAATCCATTATTTTTCCGTAGAAAAGCAACATATACGTATACGGCTGCATGGTTTACCTAATATTTACACGACTTTTACTCCGCTGCGGTGGTTTCTTTTTGAAAAAAGGATTATAATAAAAGCGAAGAGTAAGAGGAGATGAGAGTTTATATGCCATCAACCTACGCACATTATCGAATGGGGCAGGAAGTAAGAAGGCTTCTTGATGATAAAGAAAAAAATATAGTGGAAAGCTACCCGCAGCTGTTCCTTATCGGCTTGCATGGACCCGATATTTTATTTTACTATAAGCCGCTTTTCAAAAACAGAATCAATCAAGAGGGGTATGATATGCACAAGAGAGCGGGTAAGGAATTTTTTAAAAGGGCGGCGATAATTGTGAAGCGTCATTCGGGGAATGATGCATATTTGTCGTATGTATATGGCTTTATCTGCCATTTTGCGTTAGACGTCACCTGTCACGGATATGTGGATGAAAAAATCGCCGCAAGCGGTGTCAGCCATGCGGAGATAGAGGTGGAGTTTGACAGAATGCTTATGGTTAAGGATGGTTACGACCCCATTATACACAGAACTACAGATCATATAGTACCCTCCGTAGAGAACGCAGAGGTAATCCATGCCTTTTTTGAGGGAGTAAGCAGGAGCCAAGCTTGCAAAGCGTTGGAGGGAATGATTTTCAACAACAATCTGCTCATTGCGCCCTCCAAAGGTAAAAGACTTTTTATAAATACGCTTTTGACTTTGACGGGCAATTATAAGGAAATGCACGGATTGATGGTTAATTTTGAAAAAAATCCCCGCTGCGATGACAGCACGGCGAAGCTATGGACTTTATATCAAAAAGCAAGGGAGCTTTCGGTCTTGTTGATCCATGAATATCGGGATTATCTTGATGGCAGGGAGAAATTAAACTCGATTTACAATTATTCGTTTGGTACTAAACCGGTTGCGGAAGAGGAGCTTGAAGATGCAGTCTAAATTAACGAAGGAAGAAAAAAGCTGGATATTATACGATGTCGGAAATTCCGCTTTTACGCTTTTGGTATCAACAATTATGCCGATTTATTTTAATCGGCTTGCTGAGGATGCGGGGCTGTCCGATGTGGACTATCTGGCATATTGGGGATATGCCGCATCCGTCGCTACCCTAATTGTCGCCCTAATGGGACCTATATGCGGCACTCTGGCTGACACAAAGGGTTACAAAAAACCGATTTTTATTATATCGCTCGTTATTGGCGCAATAGGCTGTATCAGTCTTGGCTTTGCGAAGAACTGGCTTCTGTTCCTTATTATTTATATTATTGCAAAGGTCGGTTATTCGGGAAGCTTGATTTTTTATGACTCCATGCTCCCCGATGTGACCGCAAATGAGAGGATGGATCATGTATCATCACAGGGATATGCATGGGGTTATATCGGAAGCTGCATCCCATTTATTATTTCTCTTGCGGTTGTGTTAGGCTCGGACGTTATCGGAATATCAACAGAAACGGCGATGGCAATTGCTTTTGGAATTACGGCTGTGTGGTGGTTTGCGATGACATTGCCTTTGCTTAAAAGCTATAAGCAAAAATATTATGTTGAAAGGAAACCCCATGCTATAAGGGAGAGCTTTGCAAGATTGGGGACAACCCTTAAAAATGTGCGCAGAGAGAAAAAGGCGTTTATGTTTCTGTTGGCGTTCTTTTTCTATATCGATGGCGTCTATACCATTATTGATATGGCAACCGCATACGGATCCGCTCTTGGATTTGACAGTACGGGGCTTTTGTTGGCGCTTTTGGTAACTCAAATTGTAGCATTTCCTTTTGCAATACTATTTGGAAGAATGGCGCAGAAGTACAAAGCGGAAAATCTGATTACAGTATGTATTGTAGCTTATTTCGGAATTGCTGTTTTTGCAATGTTCCTTACATCTCAGACACAATTTTGGATTTTGGCTATCCTTGTGGGAATGTTTCAGGGCGGTATACAAGCATTATCCCGCTCATATTTCACAAAGATTATACCGTCAAATCAGTCGGGGGAATATTTTGGACTTATGGATATTTGCGGAAAGGGTGCGGCGTTTATGGGAACAGCTGTTGTCGGTGTGATTTCCCAACTAACAGGGGATATCAACAAGGGCGTGGGAGTAATTGCTGTAATGTTTGCGTTGGGTATCATATTGTTCAAAAGGGCCGCCATGCTGCCGTCAGACAGAAGCAATGATAATCAAACAACCGAATGAGTTATACATTGGGGGTCTTACATAGTAAGAACCGATGAAGATGATTAAATTTCGGGCGGTTTGATTTTGGGGGGAATACAGTGAATTATTGGGGCAGAAATAAAAAAGCCGTGTCCGCTTTTGCCGATGCCTTCCGTTTCTCAGGCGGAGGACATCGGCGACATTGTTCAAGCGCAGCTTGTTAAAGCTGCGCTTGAATATATGGTGGAGAAGCTATCAGTTCGACTGCCACCGTACAGCCGGAAGGGGTTGTTGGAGAGATAATCTGAACAGTGATTACGACAAGATGGTATTTTTGGCTGAATGGTCAGCTCCCCGAAGGCATATCTACTGTTGAAAGCTATGCACCGTCTGCTTGAAAAAGGCTATCTTATCAAGGCAGAAGAAGGCTATAAAATGCAGCCTTATTCTATGTGACAGCAAAAGCAAGTGGTGGAGCATTATTTTTGAAGCTGATAATGAGGGTGTTGCTTGATATGGGTGTGTCGGAATTACCTACCACCGAACAGACAAAGGGACTTTGCACCGTTATGTTTTTAGGCGAATAAATATAATAATCCCCGTACTGATTGATTCCGAAGAATCGTCAGTACGGGGACTTATTTGTTTTATCAGCCTATGTCAAGACAAGCCTTAACGTTTAAATCTTGCCATCGGCTTTCTCGGAGATACGCTCCGTGAGCCTTTCTCCACTTTTCCACAGTTTCAAACGGGATGATGAAATTCCACACCAAATCAATTCCCGAATTACTTCTTGTCCTTGATTGCAGCCTGTGCAGCGGTATCATTAGGGATAATCTTTCTCTGTCGCCCTCGCATAGCTCTGCACCGCCGATACTGTAATCACGATTAAGGCTGAAGTGCCATTGATAGCGGTTGCCGTTGGGAACAATTCTTGAAACAGCTCTATCAACAAAATCATAGGAGAGTATGAAATTATCATCGGCAAGAAATCTCTCAGCAGCAGAAATATCTGATAGCAGCTTTTCAAAATCACTGTCGGAACTCTGCTTATCTTTGGTTTGAAGTTCATCAATCTGACCCGCGTAAAGGCTACGCATTTCGGAATATTCAGCCTTGCTGATACTGCCGTCAGCAAGCATATCAAGCAGATTTCTGATTTTGCTTTGCAGTTTCTCAATCTGTTTTTCGCTGTCCTTAACGCTGTCAACCACAACGTTATTTTTATAATACTTTTTAATGCCGTCAAGCGTAGCAAGGACATCCTTTCTGAAATCCTTGACAGCAGTCGTGCAGAGAATTTCTCTCATCATATTCATTTTCCACTCGGTAATCGGCGCTTCACCGCAGTACCCGTCGGTGTCCAAGCCCAGCTTCACTCTCGGTGCAGCCTTGCCGTTGTTCACTTGGTTGTAGCAGACATAATTGTAAGTAACATTGCCCTCATTATCCTTGTGATAACGGTTTTTTCTGAATTTCGAGCCACAGGAACAGCGAAGTTTTCTTACCCACACATCAGAGGATATTTTTCTGCTGTGAGTTTTCGCTTCTCCGTCCTGAACAAGGGTCGGGATATACTTGGATTTACGAATTTCTTGAACCCTGTCCCATTGTTCTTCGGATATAATCGGTTGCCAATTACCTTTCTTGTATTCATAAGAAGCGGTGTCATTATTTTTAATCCGCTTCTGTTCAAGATAGTTGTTACTGTGGGACTGATAGTATGCGTGATAACCTTTGTAGGTTGCGTTTTTGAGTATCGCAGATACAGCACCTGCCGTCCACTTGACCAATCCCGAAGCGTTTTTCCTGTGAGCCGAGAGCAACGCTTTTGAGATTTTCAAGCAGCCATTTCCTTGCTCATACATATCGTAAATCATTCTGACAGTTTCGGCATCTCCGGGAATTATGATGTAAGTGTTTTCTTCGGGGTTCCATTTGCCGCTTTCGTCAATGTTGCGTTTCAACTCATAGCCTAAGATATTGCCGTTGCCGTAGATAACATTCTTTTCACGGCTGATGTGCTGACCTGCCTTGACACGTTCGGAAACCTTGCGGCTTTCTTCCTGTGCAAGCGTAGCCATAATCGTAAGTCTGAGTTCTCCATCTCCGTTCATAGTCCAGATATTATCGTCAACGAAGTAGACTTCAATGTTCTTGTTACGGAGTTCACGGGTATGAGTGAGCGTATCAACGGTGTTTCTTGCGAAACGACAAACCTCACGAGTAACGATAAGGTCAAATTTACCTGTTTTGGAGTCCTCAATCATTTTCATAAACGCAGGTCTTTTCTTTGTCTGTGTGCCTGTGATACCCTCGTCAATGTAGCGGTCAACTACATTCCAGTTCGGAAAACGCTTGGCTATGTCCTCGTACCACTGCATTTGATTTTCCAATGCTGATAATTGAGCCTCGTGTTCGGTAGAAACTCTGCCATAGAACACTACTGTTCGGTGACGATTGCGGTCTAAATCTCGGTCATAATGCATACCTCCTGTGATGTTATTTTCATATCGCTTTTACACATTAAAGTATAATATCGTAAGCGCAAAGGTTTGTCAAGAGGTCAGCAGGGTATGACGGATTTTTCTGTTAGTTTTCGGGGTTGTTTTTATGGGAATATGTCGTTGATTTTGAAAGGAAGATGTGATATAATGAGGTTGGCAAATCGAAATTTACGGAGGTGATATAATTGAATGTCATAGAAATAATTAACAAAAGGCATAGTTACAGAGGTAAGTATAAAGCTGATACTGTTCCCAGAGAAGATTTAATAACAATAATGAAAGCGGGGCTGAACGCTCCGTCAGGTTGTAATAAGTAAACAACAAGTCTAATAGCAGTTGATGATAAAGATGTATTGAAAAAACTACATGGAGTTATAAATCCACCGGTTGGAGAAACGGCTCCCGCTATGATATGCGTTTTAACACAAAGAATACCTGCATACAGGGAAAAGTGCTTTGCAGTTCAAGATTATTCCGCTGCAATTGAAAATATGTTGTTAGCTATAGTTGAACTTGGATATCAGAGCTGTTGGTATGAAGGACACATCACCGATGAAGATAAAATTGGTTATCAAATGGCTCAAATCTTAAATGTACCTGACAACTTTGAGTTAGTGTGTTTTTTGCCTGTTGGTATTGCCGAAACAGAACCGACTTTACCTAAGAAGCGAACTTTTGAGGAACGAGCATGGTTTAATGCCTTTCCTAATATTCAAGAAGAATTTTAGTATGCGGCAAATTCTAATTTATCGCAAAAACTAAACTCGCCTTTGTTACTTGTGGCGTATGTAATGCAATGATACTTTTGACATTCGCTTGCACTCCTATCAAAAGTATCATTGCGTCAGACGTTCCCTCTGAACTCCCCATTCGGCAATACTGCCTCAGAAAAAATAAAAAGCAAAATTGAAAATCAATGTGTAAGCTGTGTAAAGTGCGATTGCATATTTACGTAGCTTTGCTTTTTCAGCTTCGGTTTACACATCCTACACGGCAAATCTGAAATCGCTGCTTATAAAATTTTCTGAAAAAGTAATGGATAATCTGAATTTTTGGGACAGTTTGATTGTCATGTTTGTCAGATTGTCCAAGAGAAAATCTCATCACAGAAATTTTGAAAATATGCTGAACATTCACAGCAAGCATATGATTCGGGTACCCGAAATCAGAAAAATTTATGCTTGCTCTTTATCGTGAACAAAAAGAGCAAGCATATGACTTGTACGGACATTTTTGAATTTTCAGAGAAAATACAAAGCCGACAAGTCAGAAAATTTTATGCTTACTCTTCTCGTGAACTTCAAGAGCAAGCATAGCGAATGTAGCTACACTTTCGATTTTTTGAAAAAATCTCAGTCTGCCATTCGCAAAATTTCGCTTGTTGGGAAAACCCAAACCCCTTTGAAAAAAGCTCGGCAATGTTGCCGAGCAGAAATGCAAAACCTCGCTCAGATTTAAACTGAGCGAGGTTACACTACAGAAAAATCAATCAATATACACATAAGATTGCGGAGCTTGTTTTATTCCGTAATCCGATAATTGTTTTGGTGTATCGTATACTTTTATATTTTTTAATTTGTACGCAAAAGCTGTATCCTTTCCGCGGTAATAAGTAAAGAAAAACTTTTTTGTTATTCCTGCGGCTGTTTTGGCTATCTGCCAAATTTCTTTGGGAGAGCCTTCTAATATCTCTTCTATCTCTGCCTCTCCGACCACTTCTTTTTGTGGAGAAGAAGCATAAAAAATAATACGCTTTACTTCTTTCTTTGGCTTGCTTTTTCTGAATTCATACTTTTTTTTACCCTCAAGGATTACCTTAGCATATTGAGGTTTAATCGACAATAACACTGTGGACATCGATATTACCCTTCCTTAAAATAAGTTTAAATTGCTCTGTAGACAATCGTGTTTCAGTAGGATAACCGGACCCCCAACATCCATTATTGCTAAGCCAGTCCATATTGACATTATTCCCTTGACCAAAGTATCCATAATAAACCAGTTCTACCGCAACAAGTACATTTCTTTTATATAAATCTTCTAGTTGAGTAGTTGTATAAACAGATTTATTTCCTACAAGTTTCAGGTAATCATTATAAGACAACAAATGCTTGCCATACTTATTAATATAAGTTATTTTCTTAACAACGCAGTATGTAGTTAAACACGACTTATATCGCTTGCCTATTTCTCCAGTGAATTTGCGATATATAAATATTGGTTCACCTTGATTGTAATGATATGTTGAAGATGGTGAGCCGAGGTAGATTTTAGAAATTCCGTTTGATACATCCAAGACACTTTTAATGCTATTGCTGTATTTTAACTCTGAATACGGAAATAGGATGTCGTGAAAATTGTCATCAATAATCAGGTAACCGGATTTTTCAAAATTCGGATTTATAAATGGAAAGGCTTTATAAGGATTGCTGTAATCAATATTGCTTCTGCTTCTCATATATACACATTCATTATTGTTATTCTTTCCGACAGGAACAAATCCGAATTTATCAAGTTGAGTTATTAAATCAGTATGCTTTTCAAATACTGTAACATAAATTTCTTCGCACATGGATTTTTGCCATTTCCATAACACTAATCCGATTGAACCTTCACCCAATCTTTGCCCACGATAGCGTTCTGCAATACGAAGTGTACTGATTTTTATTCTCGGTATAGATGGCAGTTCTTTATCTTTTAGTTTTATAATTTCATTCTCTGTTTTTATGCAAACAAAAGCACCTAAACCTTCATCATCGTTAAAAACTAAGGCTGTTTTCCCATCAGCAGACTTTTTATTAAACCATTCAACAAAGCCGGTGCTTTCTGCTGTTCCCGGGTAATCATTCTTCAACTCATCAAAGAATTTATCGTTGAGGTCTATTTCAGAAAATGTTCTCAGTTCAAATTTACCTGCCATAATATCCTCCTCGTCATATGCTTTTTATAAAATTAATCGCAGAGTTCAAATCGTCTTTTCCGTGTGTTATCATAAGTTTTGCCGATAAAGTTTCTGATACTTCTTTTGCATAAATTTCTTCTTCGTTTTGAAAACTTGCAATCTCTCCAAGGGCACAAATAACACCATCTCTTATTTTTCGGCGTTCAGCAATAATCTCCGGTTTTTCTGTTAGTAATACTATTGCTTGTAGTTGTAAATTAAGAAAAGTATCTATGCCTATTCTTACGATTTCTTTCTTACTGTTTAATAAGCAAAAATGTCCATCTAAAATATACTTATTACCGGCAGACTCTAATCTTTTAACAGCATTTAAAAGATGATATTGATTATCTTCTATATCTACACTCAATTTATCTGATGAAAAATACTGCTTCTTTTCATCAGCAATAAGCGAACTGGCTGTGTAGGTGTTGATTCCCAGACTTTCTTTTACAATATCACAAAAATAAGATTTACCGACTCCGTGAACACCACTAATAAAAATCATAAGTTCTCCTCATCACTTTTAATAACAAAACCCGACTCAATTATATCTATTTTACCCGGCTCTACAAAAGAATAGCTTGAAAGTTCATCGCACAAATCATCAAATTCAACGGTATCTGCGGTAATGACTTTATTTATACCCAGTAATGTTCCGTTTGATATTTTTTCTTTTACGTTATCAGCTTCATCTCCAGATAAAGTTATGAGGTAATTTAAAGCTCTGCGATGAACATATTTTAATGCAATAGCTTCCAAATCAGCTTGTTTGTATCTTTCCCTAAGGCTTGTTTTCAAACTTAACCCTATCGGAAAATTCATATCTGTATAAAGCAAAATATCAAAATTAGCGTTAGGAACAAATGCTACAGAGGCTTGTGTGAACATCGGTAAGATGCCTCTATTGTATAAAGCTGTTTCTATTATGTATTCAAATATAGTTCCATTTACTGCATTTGTTTTTTGTGGGCAGTTTTGCTGATACCTATTCCAACACGCTTTGACATACTCTGAAGAACTTAGATTAGCCATAGTTGTAAAGTCATTCGTAATATAATCTGTAAAATATCTGTATGCTTTTCCGTTTCTGTTTTTTATAATCCCCTTTGACTTCAGCATTGTTTACACCTCACTTCACAAATCTAATCTGCACATTAAGCTTCAAATACTGCTGACTATTTTCTTCATAAATTCTGCCAAAGCCGTGCTTCGTCTTGCTTGGAGTATCAAAGCGTGTATTGGCATACATATAATTCTTGAAAGCGTTGTGATTGTAAATGTGATAGCATACCACATCACCGTCATCTTTGACAATAATGTATCCGCCCGTAGCCTCATAATCACCTGTCCACATTGTATTCGGTACCATTCCGAGGGCAATATTCGTAAGAAGTTCTTTTGACTTATGACGAAGGAAAACCTTATTGTCGATAGTGGAAATAATACCGCTGTCAGCAACCATATCGGTAAGTTCCGCAATGGTATTCGCTTTTCCTTGATAGTAAAGCTTAACCATTTCGGCAAACACTTTTGGCATTTCAGTCATAACCATTTTAAAGTTAAAGTCAAGAGTTTTGTTGTCGGTTTCAATAAATTCAATATCCGTTCCCAGGGAAGAAAGATAATCAAACTTGTCCTTAAATTTTTTGAATTCATCAAAGGTTTTTATTTCATCTTCGGTAAGCTGATGTCCCATTACCTTGTATGTAAAATTGGTAGCACCAGAAGCATTGAACAGTGTTGATGGACTGCCAAGCTGCGACTTGATACTGAAACCGAAAGTATCATCTCGACCCGACATAATATCGTGTACCATAAGATGAATATCTGCCTTATCCCGCGACTTTGCTTTCAAGGTTTTGCATTTAATGCTTTCTGCAAATCTCCATACTTCGGGAAGTTCAAACGCTCCCTTTGAACCTTTCTTTGATTTCAGTCCTGTAAGCAAGTTATCAACCTGTGCAATAAAGTCGGCAACAGGAATGCTGCACATTTCCTCACCGGTATCGGCATTTATAACCTTTACATCGGAAGAACGGCAATATTCAAGTTTCTCACTGCCTTGTGCCCTGATTACCCTTAAAACGTCATAATAAATATCCGGAATTTTATTTGTATCGGCATCGGCAGCATAAAGCTTACCATCTGCCAAAAGTTTAAACAATGTATAGAGTTCGCTCCATTCTCCAACGTTACCTGTCATAACACTTCTCCTTCACTTATCAATCTCTTTCAAGCACTTCTTCATAAAATTCGCCATAACTTCAACCGCAGGGATTGTAACAGCATTTCCAAACTGCTTATACTTCGGTCCGTCAGCCATTTTATCTGGGAAACTAAACTTGTCCTCTCTGGTCTTTCTATCAATGAAAGCGTAATTTATAAAACCTTGCAGCTTACCCCATTCTCTTGGAGTCATTACGCGAATACCTTTATCGTTAAGAGGAGTTTTCTTTGAAGATACCATTTTACCGGCAACACCCTCTTTGTGGTCAAGCACAAGATTTCTTTCCTTACCCGAGCCACCTGTTGCAAGAATTGCATTTGAAATGGGATTTTCAATTTCGGGGAGATTTACAATTTTGTATCCGAAGCCGTTACCCTTGCTTTCGTGTCTTGCTCTGTGTCTTTCAAGAGTTTCTACATATCCCGATGAAAGGAAATATTTATCATCAGCATTCATTTCAAGTAAGTCGTTTAAATCCCTGTAAAGTGCGTTTTCTCTGTTCTCGGGAAGATTATTCGGTAAACTGTCAACAACATCTCCGAAATGGGTTCTGCTGAACCCCATTATGTATACTCTCGGTCTGTTCTGCGGAACGCCGAAGTTTCTTGAATTACGAACAAAACTCTTCGCGTTATATACGAGTTTCTCTTTTTCATTCTTTGTTACACCGATAACCTTGTAATTGAGTTCATTTACGAGCACTTCTATAATTGTAGCAAAAGTTTTTCCTTTTTCGTGAGTGATAAGGTTATCAACATTTTCAAGCATAAAGGCTTTCGGGGCAGTTCTTTTTATTATTTCGGCAATATCAAAGAAAAGAGTACCTCTTGTTTTATCGAGAAATCCTTCTTGCTTGCCTGCACGGCTGAATGCTTGACAAGGAAAACCCGCGAGGAGAACGTCATAATCGGTATCATCAACCTTTTTCTTAAATTCTTCGGTTGTTATGTCATTCATAGGATTTTCACCGTATAAATGCTCATATGTCAAGCAAGCATTCTTATCAATCTCTGCGGAAAGTACATTTTCAAAGCATCCGGCAAGCTCATATCCTCTGCGTATTCCGCCAATACCTGCACATAAATCTATGGTTTTATACTTTTTTGCCATTACTCTTTACTCCTCTTAGGGCTTTTTACAGCTCTTTCAATTATATCCGCACAGTCATATAAATTCTTCTTTATATCGTTACCCCAAAATCTGAGGACAGTCCAACCGTCAGATTCAAGCTGCTCTGTAACCTCTTTATCACGCTCAATGTTGCGTTCTATCTTGGGTATCCAAAACTCTTGATTTGATTTGAAATCTTTTTTACGTTCTTCCCAGTTATAACCGTGCCAGAACTCACTGTCACAGAACACGGCAACCTTTTTTCCTATAAAAGCAATATCGGGTTTGCCACAAACATTCTTGACATTCTTTCTGTACCGCAAGCCTCTTGCCCATAGTTCTTTCATCAGCATAACTTCAATTTTTGAGCCCTTGCATTTGACTTGCCGCATATTATAGCTGATTTGCTCGGGCGTTTTCCTGCTCATAATAATATCACCTTTAAAACAGACTACATCTTCTCATTGTTAGTATATCACAAATCCTAAAATAATGCAATAGCAAAAGGCTCAAGCACCGTAAAAGGTACTTGAGCCTTTATTTTTACACTATTTGCGTGAGCAAATCAATTCCCGAATTACTTCTTGTCCTTGATTGCAGCCTGTGCAGCAGCAAGACGAGCAATAGGAACACGGAAGGGTGAGCAGGAAACATATGTCATACCAAGCTGGTGGCAGAATTCAACGGATGTGGGGTCGCCGCCATGCTCGCCACAGATACCGATATGCATATCGGGACGAACTGATTTTCCGAGTTTAATTGCCATTTCCATAAGCTTACCAACACCTGTCTGATCAAGCTTAGCAAACGGATCATTCTCAAAAATCTTGGTATCATAGTAAGCGTTAAGGAACTTGCCTGCATCATCTCTTGAGAAGCCGTATGTCATCTGAGTAAGATCGTTTGTACCAAAGCAGAAGAACTCGGCATCCTTTGCAATTTCATCTGCTGTGAGAGCTGCACGAGGAATTTCAATCATTGTACCAACCTCATACTTGAGGTCAACGCCTGCTGCCTTGATAACCTCGTCAGCGGTTTCAACAACGATATTCTTAACAAACTTAAGCTCCTTTGAATCTCCTACGAGCGGAATCATAATCTCGGGAATAATTGTCCAATCGGGATGTGCCTTCTTAACGTTGATAGCAGCCTTAATAACAGCCCTTGTCTGCATCTTAGCGATTTCGGGGTATGTTACTGCAAGACGGCATCCGCGGTGACCCATCATAGGATTGAATTCGTGAAGTGAAGCAATAATAGCTTTAATTGTTTCAACGGATTTGCCCTGAGTCTTAGCAAGAGCTTCAATATCAGCTTCTTCTGTAGGAACAAATTCATGAAGAGGAGGATCAAGGAATCTAATTGTAACAGGGTTGCCTTCAAGAGCTTCGTAGAGCTTCTCAAAGTCGCTCTGCTGCATGGGTTCAATTTTAGCAAGAGCTGCTTCTCTTTCTTCAACTGTATCGGAGCAGATCATTTCACGGAATGCTGCAATTCTGTCAGCTTCAAAGAACATATGCTCTGTACGGCAAAGACCAATGCCCTCTGCGCCGAGCTCACGAGCTTTCTTAGCATCAGCAGGTGTATCTGCGTTTGTTCTTACCTTAAGAACTCTGTACTTATCAGCCCAAGCCATTACACGTCCGAAAGTACCTGCAATCTTAGCGTCAACTGTCTTTATAACTCCTTCATAGATGTTGCCTGTTGTACCATCGATGGAGATATAGTCACCCTCGCAGAATGTTTTGCCTGCAAGTGTAAACTTCTTGTTTTCTTCGTCCATGTTGATATCGCCGCAGCCGGATACACAGCAAGTACCCATACCTCTTGCAACAACTGCTGCGTGGGAGGTCATACCGCCGCGTACTGTAAGGATACCCTGTGAAGCCTTCATACCTGTAATATCTTCGGGAGAAGTTTCAAGACGAACAAGAACTACCTTTTCGCCTCTTGCATTCCAAGCCTCAGCGTCATCAGCTGTAAATACAACCTTACCGCAAGCGGCTCCGGGGGAAGCTCCGAGTCCTTTTCCAAGGGGAGTTGCAGCCTTAAGCTCAGCAGCGTCGAACTGCGGGTGAAGAAGTGTGTCAAGGTTACGCGGGTCAATCATTGCGACAGCCTCTTCTTCTGTCTTGTGACCTTCATCAACGAGGTCGCAGGCAATCTGGAGAGCAGCCTGAGCGGTTCTCTTACCGTTACGGCACTGGAGCATATAAAGCTTTCCGTTCTCAACGGTGAACTCCATATCCTGCATATCGTGGTAATGGTTCTCAAGAATATCGCAAACCTTGATGAATTCAGCATAAGCCTCGGGGAATTTTTCAGCCATCTGAGCGATAGGCATAGGAGTACGAACGCCTGCAACAACGTCCTCGCCCTGCGCATTTGTAAGGAATTCGCCCATGAGCTTCTTCTCGCCCGTTGCGGGATCACGTGTGAATGCAACGCCTGTGCCGGAATTATCGTTAAGGTTACCGAATACCATAGGCATTACATTTACAGCCGTACCCCATGAATAAGGAATATCGTTATCGCGGCGGTATACGTTTGCACGGGGGTTATCCCATGAACGGAATACGGCTTCGATAGCAAGCTTGAGCTGCTGTACGGGGTCAGAGGGGAAATCCTCGCCGAGCTGCTTTTTATATTCAGCCTTGAACTGCTCAGCAAGAGTTTTAAGGTCAGCTGCAGTAAGCTCTACGTCATACTGAACGCCCTTTTCTTCCTTCATCTTGTCGATAAGCTGTTCAAAATACTTCTTTCCGACTTCCATAACAACGTCGGAGAACATCTGGATAAAACGTCTGTAAGAGTCATAAACAAATCTCTCAAATTTAGGATCGGGGTTGCCTGCGATCATAGCGGCAACAACATCATCGTTAAGGCCGAGATTGAGGATAGTATCCATCATTCCGGGCATAGAAGCTCTTGCGCCCGAACGAACGGAAACGAGAAGCGGGTTATTGAGATCGCCGAACTTCTTTCCGTTGATCTCTTCCATCTTCTTAACGCCTTCCATAGCCTGAGCCATAATCTCGTCGTTAATTTTGCGACCGTCCTCATAATACTGAGTGCATGCCTCGGTCGTGATTGTGAAGCCCTGGGGAACGGGAAGACCGATTCCGGTCATTTCGGCAAGATTTGCGCCCTTGCCTCCGAGGAGATTACGCATGGTCATATCGCCTTCGCTGAACATATAGACCCATTTAGTTGCCATTGGTATTACCTCCAATTAATAAATAGTGTTTTCCGATGCTCGGAATAAGGGAAATTTTACATTTTCCCCATCAAATTTCAGAGCACACGGTCATAGATATATTATAGCAGATTTCCATACTATTTTCCATACCGTTTGCTTAGAAAATTATATACAATTTTTTTGGTGATTTTGCATAAAGAAACTGCAAGATTAACAAAGTCACAAAATACTATTGAAATTTTGAGGAAAATGTGTAATACTTATAACTAGGTATTTGTGTTTGAATTTGTATAACTCACGACTGATGTCCCCCGTCTCTTCGGGCGGGGGAGCATACGGTCCTTTAGCGGGGGGCCGATCCTCCGCTGAAACCCCTAAGAGGCTAACGCCCAGTCGTTCGTCGAATGACGGGGCGAAGCCCCTTATTGAATCGCTGCATAAGAGGAAATGTGCGGTAAATTTTAAAATTGAATTGGAGTTTTGCGCTATGAGTAACAACTGCGCCGTAATTCTTGCGGGCGGTCAGGGCAAACGAATGAAATCCGAGCTTCCCAAACCCATGTTTGAGGTTCTGGGCGAGCCTATGCTGGAGTGGGTAATTAAATCCTGCGAGGAGGCGGAAATTTCCGATCTTTGCATCGTAAAGGGCTATAATGCCGAGGTTATCGAGGATTATATCGGAGGTCGGTACGATACGGTTATGCAGGAGGAACGCTGCGGCACGGGCCATGCGGTTATGATGGCTTCGGAATGGCTTGAAAAAAATAAAGGCGGAAACGTTCTTATCCTTTGCGGGGATGCTCCGCTTGTTGACGCCGATACCATCAGGCAGTCGCTTGATTGCCACATTCGGAACAATAACGCCGTTACGGTAATCACCTCGGAGGTTGACAATCCCTTCGGCTACGGCAGAATTCTTCGTTGTGCGGACGGAAATGGCATTATGGGAATCGTTGAAGAAAAGGACGCAACAAATGAGCAGAAAAAAATACGGGAAATAAACTCCGGTGCCTATTGGTTTAAGACAGAGCAGCTCCTTTACGCCCTTGAAAGGCTCAAGCCGAATAATTCCCAGGGGGAATATTACCTCACCGACTCGGTGTTTATTCTTCTTGATGCGGGATATCGTGCGGATGCCTATATTTCCCCAAATCCTGATGTTGTCTTGGGCGCAAATGACAGAAGGGGACTCCTGCGGCTCAATGATGCGGCAAGAATGGCAATTATCGAGAAGCAGCTTGACGGCGGAGTTGAGTTTCTTTGCACAGACGGAGTTTCAATAGGCAGAAATGTTAAAATCGGCGTCGGAACGAAAATACTTCAGGGTACCATCATTAAAGGCGACACCGAAATCGGCGAGGACTGCGTTATAGGTCCGAATTGCCTTATCGAAAACTGTAAAATCGGCAGAGGAACAAGCCTCAACAGTGTTCAAGCCCATGATTCCCAAATCGATGATGACGTAAAAATCGGGCCGTTCGTTAATATTCGTCCCGGAAGTCACATTAAATCGAAGGTTAAAATCGGCGATTTTGTTGAGGTTAAAAATTCCGAAATCGGCGAAAGAACCTCCATTTCGCACCTTACATATGTTGGCGACAGCGATGTGGGCGTTAACGTAAACTTCGGCTGCGGCGTTGCAACGGCTAATTATGACGGTGAAAGCAAGGCGAGAACCTTGATTGGCGACAATGCCTTCATTGGGTGCAACACGAACCTTATCGCACCGGTAAAGGTCGGCAGCTGCGCTTACACTGCGGCTGGTTCTACGGTTACGGAGGATGTTCCCGATGGAGCGCTTGCCATTGAACGTTCGGATTTTACCATAAAAGAAGGCTTCGGAACAAGAAAGCTTAAAGCAAGGGTCAAAAAAAGTAATTAATGTAGCTACTTTCATTAATAAAAAATGTAAAAAAAGGGGATACTAAAAATGAATCTTCACGGAAAAGATATAAGAATTTTTACAGCAAATTCAAATCCCAAGGTTGCCGCTGAAATTGCAAAGCAGCTTGGCCTGCCTATGGGAGAGTCGGAGGTTGTTACATTTTCCGACGGCGAAATAAGCGTTTCCATTAAGGAAAGTGTAAGAGGCTCGGATGTTTTTGTCGTTCAGTCCTTAAGCTCCCCCGTAAATGATCACCTTATGGAACTGCTTATTATGATCGATGCGTTCAAGAGAGCATCAGCGGGACGCATTACCGCCGTTATTCCTTACCTTGGCTATGCAAGGCAGGACAGAAAGGCTAAGGCGAGAGATCCTATCTCCGCAAAGCTTGTTGCGGATCTTATCACCGTTGCGGGAGCAGACAGGGTTCTTTCAATGGATCTCCATTGTCCGCAGATACAGGGATTTTTCAACATCCCCGTTGACCACCTCCTCGGCGTGCCGATTCTTGCGCCCTATTTCATCGATAAATTCGAGGGCGATAAGGATGACTGCATGGTTGTTTCCCCCGACCTCGGCTCGGTTACAAGAGCGAGAAATTTTGCAAACAGATTGGGCGTTCCCTTTGCAATTGTTGATAAGCGCCGCCAGAAAGCAAATGTTTGTGAGGTTATGAACATTATCGGTGACGTAAGGGATAAACGAGTTGTTCTTGTCGATGATATGATTGATACCGCAGGTACTCTTTGCAATGCGGCAAAGGCTATTATAGAAATCGGCGGGGCAAAAGAGGTTTATGCCTGCGCTACGCATGGCGTGCTTTCGGGCCCCGCTATCGAGCGCATTCAGGCAAGCCCGATTAAGGAGCTTGTTCTTCTCGATACAATTGCGCTTCCCGCAGAAAAGCAGCTTGATAAGATTACGGTTCTTCCGGTTGCTCCCGTATTTGCACAGGCAATCCAGAGAATTTATGATGATAAGCCTGTTTCTCCGCTTTTCAATAATTGATTGGCAATAAATCTTCATCTTTGTATAGCCAACGGCGGGGCGGAGAGAATTGGTGTCCCTGTCGGCATAAAACCGAGATGCGTGAAATTATCGGGCGTTTACTGAAGCGGCAATTAAAGCCGTGTACAATAAAAGCATAAGCTATACCCCACAGGACTGTATATAAGGTCTTGTGGGGTTAAAGTGCGTGTGCGACCATTCAAAAGGAGGCTCACAAACAATGAGTATTTTCGATATTTTTGAACAGATAAAATCAGATAAGGGCAGTTCCCCCTCAGGGCCGCCGCAATATATTATAGTGGGCCTTGGAAATCCGGGTGAAAAGTATGCGAACACACGCCATAATGCTGGTTTTATGACCGTTGATGCCCTTGCCGAAAGGTATAAATTCAGCATAAAAAAGCTGAAATTCAAATCGCTTACCGCCGCTGCGGATATAAACGGGGTAAGCTGCCTTATAATGAAGCCCTCAACCTTTATGAATAACAGCGGCGAGGCGGTTGTTGAGGCTATGAACTTCTATAAAATCCCCATTGAAAGGGTTATTGTCTGCTATGACGATATAAGCCTTGAACCATCAAAACTTAGGATACGCAGAAAAGGCTCGGACGGCGGCCACAACGGAATAAAATCCATTATTTATCTTACCGGAAAGGATAATTTTCCGAGGATTAAGCTCGGTGTCGGCGCAAAGCCAAGTAAGGATTATGACCTTGCGGCATGGGTTCTTTCTTCATTCACCCCCGAGGAAACGGAGCTTATGCATGAGGGGACGGAGAAAGCCGTTTCCTGCATTGAGCTTATGGTTAAGGGAAAAACGGATGAGGCTATGAATAAGTACAACTCTTGATTGAAAGGGTAATAAGCAATTATGTCAAATTCGATTTTTGTTAAGTCAATTGAGGAGCTAAATCTTCTTAAGGATCTGCGTTTTTCCGCCGAAAGGCATGAAAGTCCCGTTTCGGTGACGGGTGTTTCGGGAATCCATAAGGCGCAGCTCACTATCGGAATATACGATTTTTCGCCGATCCTTATTATTACCGAGGACGAAGCGGGGGCAAGGCGCATTTCCGATGATATAAATGAAATGTCGGGGGAAATCTGCAGTTATGTTTACCCCGCAAAGGATTTTACATTCACCGATGTTGAAACCGTTTCAAGGGAGTATGAACACACTCGCCTTGGCATACTTTCAAGGATTTTGAATAACTCCTGCCGTTTCGTCTGCGCTTCGGCCGAAGCGGTTTTACAAAGGACAATTCCGCCCGAAATTCTTGCGGCAAGAACTGTAAAAATCAGCAAGGGCGATTCCCTCGATACAACCCGCCTTACCGCCGACCTTGTTGCAGCGGGATATACTCGCTGTGACCTTGTTGAGGGCGCATCGCAATTTTCCGTAAGGGGCTCTATTATAGATATTTTTCCCGTTCAGGAATCCGCTCCGATACGAATTGAGCTTTGGGGCGATGAAATTGATACGATGTCCTATTTCGACGCCGAAACCCAACGCCGCACAGAGCCTTTGGAAAGTATAAAGATTTCCCCCGCCGCAGAGGTTCTTTTCGACAGCGCAGAGGAGTTTTCCGCAAGAATTGCCGCCCTTTCAAAATCCGTGAGGGGAAAGCATTCCGATGCCGTTAAAACCAACCTTGCAAGGGATATTGACCGACTTAATACGGGGCTTCCACTCGGTAATATTGATAAATATCTCCCTCTTGCATACGAAATTCCTGCCGATATTTTCGATTATCTCGACCCCGAGCGCAGCATTGTTATTTTCAGCGAATATCGAAATTGTGTCGAGAAAGCCAAGCCCGTACTTTTGCGATATGCGGAGGATATAAAGCTGCTTCTTGAGGAGGGCGAGCTTTGCAAGGGGCTTGACGGATATATGCTCGAATTTCCCGAGCTTATGTCAAGGCTTGACGGCTTTATGCAGATTTATATGAACACCTTTATGCGCAGCAGCGATGATCTCCGCTTTAAGCGGCTGCTGACCGTTTCGGCGAACCAAACCGCCCCGTGGGGCGGCGAAATCCGTCAGCTTATTGAGGATTTACAGAGCTATCTTGGCAGCGGCTATTCGGTAATTGTTATGGCGGGTTCGGAGAAAACCCTGCCCATTATAGCAAACGATCTCCGTGAGGAGGGTATCGCCTGTGATATTCTTACCGAAAGGTCCGAGCCTATAAAGGGGAGAGCGCTCCTTATGTCGGGATGCGTAAGCTCGGGATATGATTACCCCGAGATTAAATCCGCCCTTATTACTCAAGCAAAAGCGGCGGTTTCAAAGCGCAAAGCGAAAAAGCTTAAAAAGGGAGAAGAAATAAAGTCCCTTGCCGACATTGCCGTTGGAGATCTTGTTGTTCACGCTCTCCACGGCATCGGACGGTTTGAGGGCATTCGCAAGCTTGAGCTTGAGGGCGTAACAAAGGATTATATCACCATTAAATATGCCGGTACAGACGTGCTCTACGTCCCCGTAAACCAGCTTGATATGGTTTCACGCTATATAGGGCCTCGTGACGATTCAGGCGTAAAGCTCAACAAGCTATCCTCGAACGAATGGCAGAAAACACGAAACCGTGTAAAAAAAGCGGTCAAGGATATGGCGGAGGAGCTTACAAAGCTCTATGCCGTTCGCTCGCAGACAAAAGGCTTTGCATTCTCGGAAGAATGCGACTGGCAGCGTGATTTCGAGGAACGCTTCCCTTACACCGAAACGGACGATCAGCTCCGCTGTATTCAGGAAATTAAGGAGGATATGGAAAAGCCGATTCCGATGGACAGACTTCTGTGCGGAGATGTCGGCTTCGGCAAAACGGAGGTTGCGTTCCGTGCCGCATTCAAATGTATGCTTGACAGTAAGCAGTGTGTTCTTCTTACGCCGACGACGGTTCTTGCTTGGCAGCATTATCAGACGGCAATAAAGCGTTTTGAGCATTTCCCGATGAAAATTCAGCTCTTATCACGTTTCCGCAACAAAAAGGAGCAGACGGAGATTATAAATCAGCTCCGCCGTGGGGAGATAGATATGGTAATCGGCACTCACCGACTTGTTCAAAAGGATGTAGTATTCAAGGATTTGGGACTTGTTATTATAGATGAGGAACAGCGCTTCGGAGTTGCCCATAAGGAGCGTTTCAAGGAGGCTTTTGCAGGGGTTGATGTCCTTACCCTCTCGGCAACGCCCATTCCGAGGACGCTTAATATGGCAATGAGCGGAATCCGTGATATGAGCGTTATTGAAGAGCCGCCCATAGACCGTCACCCCGTCCAAACCTATGTTATTGAGCATAATATGGGCGTTATTGTTCAAGCAATAACAAAGGAGCTGCGCCGAGGAGGTCAGGTTTATTACATTCACAACCGCATTGACAGCATTGCAATGTGCGCCGACAGCCTTGCAAAGCTCCTGCCCGATGCAAGAATAGGCGTTGCGCACGGTCAGCTTACCGAAGAACAGCTTTCCGATATTTGGCAGCAGCTTGTTGAGCATGAAATAGACATTCTTGTCTGCACAACGCTTATAGAAACGGGAGTGGATGTTCCGAACGTAAATACCCTTATTATAGAGGATGCAGACCACCTTGGACTTTCCCAGCTTTATCAGCTTCGCGGACGAGTGGGACGTTCGAGCCGACGCGCATTTGCGTATTTCACGTTCCGAAGGGGAAAGGTTCTTACGGAAATTGCCGCAAAACGTCTTGATGCAATAAGGGAATTCACCCAATTTGGCAGTGGCTTCAGAATTGCTATGCGTGACCTTGAGATAAGGGGAGCAGGTTCGATCCTCGGCGGAAAACAGCACGGACATATGGAAGCGGTTGGCTACGATATGTATTTGCAGCTTCTCTCCGAAGCCATTGCGGAGGAAAAGGGAGAAATGCCGCCGCACCGCCCTGAGGAGTGTCTTATTGATCTTCAAATTGAAGCGCATATTCCCGAAAGCTACGTTGAAAGCCTTTCGGCGCGCCTTGATATTTATCGAAAAATTGCGGGCTTACAGACCAAAGAGGACAGCATGGACCTTATTGACGAGCTTATTGACCGTTACGGCGATCCGCCAAAAGCAATTCAGGGGCTTATTACCGTTGCGCTTTTAAGGAATATGGCGGGCAGCATGGGCATTACCGAGGTTACACAGCGTAACGGAATGATGCTTTTTTATGTTAAAACGGCTGCAATGGAGCAAATTCAGGCGCTTGTTAAGGCTTTCAAAGGCAGGGTAACGGTGAACGGTTCGGAAAAGCCGTACATTGCCGTAAAGATTGCCAAGGAGGACCGCCCCGCCGAGCTTATGGAATCGGTAATAAACATTATGCATGAAAATCTGCCCGCAGAGGAGAAAAACTAACTCCGAACCGCCGAGCATAAATATTGCCGTCAGAACGAAGGGAGAAGTGCCGAAAAAATGAAATTTATCCACCTTTCAGACCTGCACCTTGGAAAAAAGGTCAATGAATTTTCTATGATTGAACAGCAGAAGCATATACTTGAACAAATTCTTAGAATTATTTCGGATGAATCGCCCGATGCGGTGCTTATTGCAGGGGATATTTATGATAAATCCGTACCGTCTACAGATGCCGTTCTGCTTTTTGATGATTTTCTTGTCAGTATTGCGCAAATGAGCATACCCGTTTTTGCAATAAGCGGGAACCATGATTCGGCGGAAAGAATAGCCTTTGGTTCAAGGCTTATGGATATTTCGGGAATTCATCTTTCCCCCGTTTATGACGGAACGGCCGAGCCTTTTGAGCTTAAAGATGAGTTTGGCAGCGTTTATGTTTATATGCTGCCCTTTGTGAAGCCCGCAAATGTGCGCTGCTTTTTCCCCGATGGGGATACGGGAAGCTATGATTCCGCCATAAGAACGGCTGTAAAGAATATGAATATTGATATTTCAAAGCGGAATATTATAATTGCGCATCAGTTTGTAACGGGAGCGGTTCGATGCGATTCGGAAACCGTTTCGGTCGGCGGAATTGACGATGTGAGTGCGGATGTATTTGAGCCGTTCGATTACGCCGCCCTCGGACACATTCACGGCGCACAGTGTATCCTCTCCGAAAAGATTCGTTACTGCGGAACTCCGCTGAAATATTCCTTTTCGGAGGCAAATCAGAAAAAGTCCGTTACAATAGCTGAGCTTAAGGAAAAGGGCAGCCTTGAAATCCGCACTGCCCCGCTCGTTCCCCTTAACGATATGAGGGAAATCCGCGGAGCTTATATGGAGGTTACGGACAGAAGAAATTACAATGATGAAAACAGAAATGACTTTCTTCATGTAACCCTTACCGATGAGCAGTATATTCCCGAAGCAATGGAAAGACTGAGGGCGGTTTATCCCAATATAATGAAGCTTGATTATGACAATTTGCGAACAAAGGTCGGCCGCAGCGAAGAAATCCCGACTGAGGATGAGCTCAACAACCCCGAAAAGCTTTTTGAAAGCTTTTATGAAAGCATCAATAACGTCCCCATGTCAAAGGAACAGAGCGAATATATTTCATCGCTTATAGAAGAAATTTTTTAGTCGAAAATTTTATCCCAAACAAAAGCAGCTAACCACATAAACGGCGGTTAGCTGCTTCTGATTTTTTTCTGTTTATTTTATGCTGTCAATTCCGACTGAGGTATTAACATCGGCTTCATAATCAACCCCGTCGATATCAAAGCCGAAGATTTGATTGAACTCACGCTGATATCCCGAAATATCCGCACATTCGTCAATGTTCTCAGTGCTGATTTTTTCCCACAGCTCCAAAACCTTTGCCTGAATTTCGGGGCGCATCTCCCAATCATCCATACGAATAAGACCTTCGCCGTCCGTTTCGACCCTTTCGCCGTAAACCTTCTGCGAAAGAAGCCTTTGCATCTGCTCGATACAGCCTTCATGGGTACCCGCCTCTTTCATTACCTTATAAAGAATGGATGTGTAAAGCGGAACAATGGGGATTGCGGAGCTTGCCTGTGTTACAAGAGCTTTGTTGACGGAAATATAAGCGTTCACGCCCTCAACATCCGCCGTTATCTGCTTTGCGGTCATGGCAAGATGAGCCTTTGCCCGTCCGATTGAGCCATCGTAATACATGGGGTGAGTAATTTCCGGACCGATATAGGAATATGCAAGGGTTAATGCGTTGTCAGCAAGAACTCCAGCCGATTTGAGCTGTTTTACCCAGTCAATCCAATCCTCGCCGCCCATAACCTTAACCGTTGAGGCAATTTCCTCCTCGGTTGCGGGGTCGATTGTAACATCGGAAACGGTCATATTTTTAAGGTCGATAGTTTTGTTTGTGTAGCTGCCGCCTGTTGTTTTAAGTACGGAGGAAACCGTTGTTCCGTCCGAAAGGGTTCTCCTCGGAGCGGCAAGGCTGTAAATAAGGAGGTCTATTTTGCCCAAATCGTTCTTGATAAGTTCGATTACTTCATCCTTAACGCCTTGAGAAAAAGCATCGCCGTTGACAGTCTTTGCATAAAGTCCCTCCGCATGGGCATATTTTTCAAAGGCGGCGGTATTGTACCAGCCCGATGAGCCTGTTTTTGCATCGCTGCCCTGCTTGTCGAAAATAACTCCTATTGTAGCGGCGCCGCAGGAAAATGCCGCCGAAATTCTCGAAGCAAGTCCATATCCCATTGACGAGCCTATTATAAGCGCTTTTTTCGTGCCGTTGATTTTCGGCTGCGCCTTAACGTAATCTATCTGAGCCTTGACATTTGCCTCGCATCCTGCAGGGTGTGAGGTTGTGCAGATGAATCCTCTGATTTTAGGTTTAACTATCATTTTCGTTTCTCCTTTATTTAAGTTAGTGAATAGGGGTCATGCATTGACGGCAGAGTGTCGTTCCCTTGACTTAATTTTATCACATTCATGCATTAAAATCAAGGGATGGATTACGGTTTAAACAATTCTTCCTCCGCCGACAACCTTATCTCCGTCATAAATTACAAGCGCCTGACCTCTTGCGGCGGCTCTTACAGGGGAATCGAACTTAACCTGAATTCTGCTGTCCCCGCAGGGTGTCAGAGTTCCGGGGGCATCCGTCATATTATAGCGTATCTTTGCGGTTATCCGCATTTCCGTCTTTATTTCGGGGATTGATATAAGGTTTACATCGTCTGCGATAACAGCTTCGCTCATAAGCTCCTCGCCTTTTCCCAAGGTGACTGTGTTTTCCGTGGGATTCTTTCCGCAGACGAACATAGGCTCGCCGAAGGCTGCGCCAAGACCCTTTCTTTGACCTATGGTGTAATGAATATATCCCCGATGAGTACCGATGATGTTTCCTTTTGTATCAATATAATTTCCGCAGGGAAAATCACGTCCCGTATGGGTGGCTATAAAGCTCGCATAATCGCCGTCGGGTACAAAGCAGATATCCTGGCTGTCGGGCTTTCGCGCGTTGATAAGTCCGTTTTCCTCCGCAAGCCGCCTTATTTCCTGTTTATCCATGTTGCAAAGGGGAAAAAGCGTCCGTGAAAGCTGGGATTGAGTCATGTTGTAAAGCACATAGGTTTGATCCTTGCGGCGGTCGGCGGAGCGCATAAGAAGCCATCTCCCGCTTTCCTCATTGTATCTCACATCGGCATAATGGCCCGTTGCAATTCCGTCATATCCAAGCTCAGCCGCACGGTTAAGCATTGCGCCGAATTTGATATAACGGTTGCAGTTTATGCAGGGATTGGGGGTTTCGCCGTCAATGTAGCTTTGGGCGAAAGCATCCATAACCCTTTGGCGAAACAAATCCTTGAAGTTGAAAACATAATGCTCTATTCCAAGCTTCCTGCATACGCTCTTTGCATCCATAATATCGGAAACGGAGCAGCAGGTGCGAACGTCCTCGTCCTCATCGATTTCGCCGTCAAAGAGCTTGAGGGTGCAGCCGTCCGCTTCGTAGCCCTGACGCTTAAGCAGGAGCGCGGCAACGGAGCTGTCAACGCCGCCGCTCATTCCAACAAGAATTTTTTTCATAGCGTATCCTCCCCGAGAGTCAGTTCGCCGAAGCTCCGAATGGTTATTTGCGCCTCTTTTTTCAGCAGCTCAAACTCATCCGCAAAGCGCTCCTCATAAACTCCGATGGTGTAGAACTCGCCGTTCTTTGCGGAAACAAGCGCATGAAGCGAATCTTCAAAAACCAAGGTGCGTTCGGGGGCTGTTCCGAGTTTTTTTGCGGCCTCGAGAAAAATTTTCGGCGTTTCCTTGCCCTCGCCGACCTCGTCCGAGGTTATAACAAACCGCATCATAGGATAAATGCCCGTGTTCTTTAATGCGCCCTCGGCAAGACCCTTTTCATTTGAGGTTGCAACGCACATTTTAACGCCCTTTTGGTGGAGCCCCGATACAAAATCATAAACAAACGGCTTCAGCTCCGCTTCGGTAAGATAGCTTTTCCGAACAAGCTCCATTATTCTCTCCCCGATTTCCGTTTCGGACATTTCAAGGGAATATCTCTGCTTTAAATATTCGCAGGCGGAGGAAAAATGCATCTTCTTTAGCTCGGCGGAAACGGCGCTGTCATACTCAAAGCCTTGTTCCGTGATAAAGGTTATATCCGACTGTACCCAAATTCCAAGGCTGTCAAGAAGCGTTCCGTCCATATCGAAAATAATTCCGTCAAAATCAAGTATATTCATATTGCTCCAATCATCTATATCCGTTTGGGTTTAGGGTTAGCTTTTGCAAAGTATATGGCGGCAATGCGCTATACCCTCATTTAGCAAATTAAAGAAAAAAGCACCGAAACTATTGCTTCGATGCTTAAAAATGGAGCGGATTACGAGGCTCGAACTCGCTACCTCCACCTTGGCAAGGTGGCGCTCTACCAGATGAGCTAAATCCGCATGGGATGTGCTATGTCAGCATTATTACACCAACTAAGCGTCATCCCTGTCTTTAATGGTGCTTCCGGACGGAATCGAACCATCGACACGGGGATTTTCAGTCCCCTGCTCTACCGACTGAGCTACAGAAGCGTCAAACAAGACAAAATGGCGACCCAGATGAGGCTCGAACTCACGACCTCCGCCGTGACAGGGCGGCGTTCTAACCAACTGAACTACCGGGCCAAATAATGTGGACTTTAATAACTTAAAGTCCACAGCATGGTGGGAACAATAGGGCTCGAACCTATGACCCTCTGCTTGTAAGGCAGATGCTC
>JAJQIG010000031.1 GCA_021199335.1 Oscillospiraceae bacterium
AAATCAAAGAACGCTCTTTTATTTTTATTCTCTGTTTTATTATAAACCAAACCGACAGTAACAAACAATAACATGATTTTATTGCCTTTTGCACAATGCCTTTACCGAAAATTTGTGAATATTGCAAAAAGTCAGCCCTGCGAAGAACAAAAAAGCTCCGCATACGAAAAGGATTGCTCCCCCCGCCGATTAAAAAATAATGCTTGTAAAATTATTGATAGTGTGGTATAATTAGTCTGTATTTTTTTAGGCTTGAAAATCAATGGTCTGCCAAAATACATAGCTTTTTTGTTGACGCTTGGGAATGGGCTTGTCCAAGCTGTAAAATTTTACCCCATAAAGGGGAAGAAAGGACGGCTGAAATGTCATTTAATAGGGAAACCTTCGATCTTATGCTTAAGCTTGCCCTCGGAATGGTTGCTGTTTTGTTGATTGTATGGCTGCTTGCTGTCGGAACGCCAAAGCTCGCAAAGCTGGTTGACAAGCTCCTCGGCAGGGCTAAAATAGATCAGGGCGCAAGCTCGGTTCCAAATCCCGAAAGGGTGCGGGATAATGAAAATTCAGACGAGAACGCCGATGTCGGCGAATACAGAGTTTATGATATTTATGAGGGTACGCCCTCGGATGAAAATAATACAGATAAAAAGGATTGATTATTGTGGCTAAGGATAAGAAATTGGTTGAAGCGATTACCTCTATGGACGAGGATTTTGCGCAGTGGTACACCGATATTGTAAAAAAGGCGGAACTTATTGAATATACCTCCGTTAAAGGATGTATGGTTATTCGCCCTTACGGTTATGCTATATGGGAAAACATACAGAAAATTCTTGACGGAATGTTTAAGGCTCTCGGCCATGAAAATGTTTGTATGCCTATGTTTATCCCCGAAAGCCTTCTCCAAAAGGAAAAGGACCATGTTGAGGGCTTCGCCCCCGAGGTTGCATGGGTTACAATGGGGGGAAATGAAAAGCTGGAGGACAGGCTCTGCGTTCGCCCAACCTCCGAAACCCTTTTCTGCGAGCATTATTCCAACATCATTCATTCCTACCGTGACCTGCCCAAGCTTTACAACCAATGGGTAAGCGTTGTGCGGTGGGAGAAAACAACCCGTCCGTTCCTCCGTTCAAGGGAATTTCTCTGGCAGGAGGGTCATACCATTCACGCAACCTCCGAGGAGGCCATTGAAGAAACCGAGCGTATGCTTGACGTTTATGCCGAATTCTGCGAAAAAAGCCTTGCAATGCCCGTCATAAAGGGAAAAAAGACGGAAAGCGACAAATTTGCGGGCGCAGTTTCAACCTATGCCATTGAAGCGCTTATGCATGACGGAAAGGCTCTTCAGGCGGGAACATCGCACTATTTCGGCGACGGCTTCGCCAAAGCGTTCGACATCATGTACACCGATAAGGAAAACAAAAAGGTTTATCCTTACCAAACCTCATGGGGAGTAACAACACGTCTTATCGGCGCAATTATTATGACCCACGGCGATAACAGTGGGCTTGTCCTTCCGCCTGCCGTTGCCCCGATTCAGGCGGTTATTATCCCCATACAGCAGTTTAAGGAGGGCGTTCTTGAAAAGGCTGACGAGCTTGCGGCTAAGCTCAGGGCGGCAGGAGTCAGAGTTAAAATTGACGACAGCGACAACTCACCGGGCTGGAAATTCTCCGAGCACGAAATGAAGGGCGTTCCAATCCGAATCGAGATCGGGCCGAAGGATATTGAGAATAACCAATGCATTGCCGCAATGAGATTTAACGGAGAAAAACGAACCGTTTCCCTTGAAAATATGCTTGAAACCTTTAAGGACACCATTATCAATATGCTTGAAAAGGAAATACCCGAGGGAATGTTCGCAAGGGCTGCCGAAAACCGTGAGAAGCACACCTACTCCTGCACCTCAACCGATGAGATTATTGACGCTCTTTCCAAAAATGGGGACGGCTTTGTCAAGGCAATGTGGTGCGGCGAGGAGGAATGCGAGGATAAGGTTAAGGAGCTTACGGGAGTGGGTTCAAGATGCATTCCCTTTGAGCAGGAAAATCTCTCCGACAGGTGCGTTTGCTGCGGTAAACCCGCAAAGACTATGATTTACTGGGGAAAGGCATATTAATGAAGTCTATAGGAACGGATGAATTTACGGAACGGCTCGATTTTGCGCTTAAAATAAGGGGCGTGGGGGTTACCTGCTCGGCTTTATGCCTTGCGGCGAGGCTTTTCATCTTTCCGAAAACAATCAACCCTTTCATTGCCCTTATTCCGTTGGCAATATCACTTGTGATAAATCTTATAAAATTCACCGGCGGCATGGTGATAATATACGATTCGGATTCGGAAAATCCCGATGAGGATATAAGCAGGGAAAAATTAGCCGAGGGAACGGCGAGGAACTATATTAAAGCCCGTGACGAATTCGAGGAAAAGCACAGGCTTTCACGCAGTCTTATCAAATTCGGAATCTGCTTTGAAATTATTATATCCGCAGCAGCGGCAATATTTGATATGTAAGCCTTCCGAACAGCGCCGCACAGGGGTATCGTATGAACGCCCTTGTGCGGCAAAACGCAAGGAGGAAAAGTGAAAAAATGAAAACGAAAATTATTCCTTTCATATTATGTTGTATCTCGGCGGCAATATGCTTTGGCGGCTGTACGCAGTATCAAGAGCTTGTCGGCGCGGATAAAATCGAAGCTCTCCGTGAGGATGCGGCGGCTTACGACAGCGCAAGGTATTTTATAACGAACGTTGAAACCGATACCCTTGAACAGGCGTTTACCTTTATGTACGACACGGACGACAGCCAAATCTACCTTTGCGAAGGCATTGAGGGCGGCGAATATTATGCCGAATACAGCAACGGCAGGGAACTTTACCGAGAGGAAAACGGAGTCGGTGCGGTTATATCCTCGGATGATGAAACCTTTGCGATTTATTCAAGGGAAATTCCCCATCCATACTCAACGGGGCAGCTCTTTTTCTATGTCAACGGCTATGTTTCAAATGCGGAGGAAACCGTTGACGGCGATGGCAACACTCTTTATATTTACACCTATGATACAGATAAAATCAACAAGGCGCTTGGGTATGCCCTAACCGAATTCGCAACCTCATACGCATTTGACGAAAACGGTGATTTTGTTTATTTCAGGCAGCATAACTCATCCGATGCCACGGACGAAAACGGCAATGCTTACAGCGAAAGCTACACCTATGAAATTACAGTGGAGGAAGCCAACGGCATTTCCGAAATAGAAAATCCAATTGTAATCGGCGGAAGCGTTTTTGACGAACAGGGCGAATAAACAAAGCCCGCATAACCGAATGATAAATATGTACCGCCGCCGTGTATTCTCAGCCACGGCGGCGGTTTTGTATCCTTTAAGGATTCAGTCCGAAGCTAATGGAAAGGGCGTTGTTAACCTGCGCCATTGAAGGTGTATCAAGCTCACCCATGCGCTCTTTAAGGCGTTTTTTGTCAATTGTTCGTATCTGTTCAAGCAAAACGATGCTGTCCTTTGAAAGTCCGCAGGATGATGCGTTTATTCCTATATGGGTCGGCAGCTTGGATTTATCATGCTGGCTTGTTATTGCCGCCGCAATGACCGTTGGGCTGTGTTTATTGCCCACATCATTCTGAACTATAAGTACAGGTCTTACTCCGCCCTGTTCAGAGCCGACAACAGGACTTAAATCCGCGTAATAAATTTCTCCCCTTCTGACTGTCACATCCATACACTCCTAATTTGAAAATAAGTCCGAAGCTGATTTATGCTTCGCCTGATAATATTGTTGACGATTTTTTCAAAAATAAACATATGCCGCTTAAAATAAGGGGATTTTTTAGGGCAAATTTTTATGGATATTACATAGTATGCGTAAAAATCCAAATTGTTACAAAAAAATTACAGTTGGCAGTACGCTATTGACCTTGCATTTAATTGCTGATATAATTTAGATGAAAGAAAAAACCTTTTGTGCCGAAAACGGAGGCGATTTTATGAGCATAAAAAAAACACTGTGCGCTCTGATTTCCTCGGTGATTGTATTTTCAGCTTCGGGCGGAATTGCCGCTTACGCCGATTGGGAAAAAACATCTGAGGGAACTAAATATTGGAGCGAATCGGAAAATAAATACGCAACGGGCAGATGGGTAATAGGCGACGGCGATTACTGCTTCAATTCCGATGGAATCATGCAGACCGGCTGGGTTACGGATGATTCGGGCAGAACCTATTATTTCAGCAAAACAACGGGAAAAATGCGCACAGGCTGGCTCAAAACCTCATCGGGAAACAAGTATTATTTTGACGCCACGGGCGTTATGCAAACGGGCTGGCTTGAAATTAAGGGCAAGCTTTATTATTTCCAAAGCAACGGCAAGGCTGTCATTGGCAAAACCGTTAAAATAAACGGCGTTTCCTATACGTTCGATGAGAACGGCGCATGGGACGGCAACGGAACAAATCCCCTTGAATCGGATTCATCCTCCGACAGCGCAGATTCTTCGTCAAGCCTTTCGGAGCAGTATAAGGAAATGTGCGAAAAACGTGACGAGGCTTACGGGAATGTTTCAACCTACACAGCGGTTTACGATTCGGCTTGCTCGGAAAAGCAGGAATGCGTTGACAAAATGGACTATTACACGGAGCTTCTTGAAAAGCTCTGCTATCTGAGCGAATCAATCGGCTGGACAGAGGGAATGCTTGAACGCGCGGAAAAATATGAGGAGCTTATAGCTCAATACAGGGCGGAGGCAAACTCTTATAATTCAACAATAACCGAAAGCGCAAAGAAAAGGAATGAATGGTCAAAGCTCTATAATGAATACAAAAAGCAAGCCGCAAGCCTTAAAAGCCAAATAAGCGGCTAAAGCTCGAATACGGGCGGGATTTTCCGATATGCCTTGGGCAGGAATTCCCGCCGATTTTTTCTGTATCCCCTGCCTACAATAATAGAAAAGCTGCGCCCCATACAACGTACAGAGCGCAGTCTTGCTGTTTGTAATTTTTACTTATGCAAGGACATCAAGAGCCGTGCCTTACGCTTCAATCTTCCTCTTCGTCCTCTTCTTCGGGTTCGGGCATTTGACGCTTGTTGTCAAAATCCATTCTTCCCTGCGGTCTGATATAAAGGGTTACGGTTTCCGCATTTCCGTCGTCGTCAACCTCTACCTTTATCATATCTCCGACTGAGATATTGCTTATCGACAAGTCCTCATCATCGGGCTTTTCCATATCCTCATCGGGCTTTTCGGGGGGAGCTTCATCGGAATCCTTGCCCATTCCGCTCATTTTTCCGTCAGGCTTCCTGTCCGAACCTCTGCCCATATTTCCATCGGGCATTTCGGGAGGAGCTTCGTCCGAATCCATTTCTCCGTCAGGCTTTTCGGGAGGGGTTCCGTCCGAATCCATTTCTCCGTCAGGCTTTTCGGGAGGAGCCTCTTCCGAGTCCATATCGTCCTTCGGCAGCTTGTCGTTCATCCCCCGAACAAACTCGGTATCGTCCGATATGGGGATAATTACATTGTTTCCATCGGACTCAACGGTAATGGATTCTTCGTCCACAGCAACAACAACGCCTTCATAGGTTTCGCCCGCTTCAGCTTCGACCGTATCGGAAACGGACTTCTTGCTTTTAGATGCTTTTTCCGCATTGAAGCTTACCTTTGCGGCGGCAACATCTGATGCGGTTGTTTCCGCAGAAACTGCGACAGACAGGGCGGAAAACGTCATCAGAATTGCGGTTAATGCTGCGCAAATGGTTTTAACGTTCATATTATTATCCTCCTTAAATATTATTTGCCCACATTGTATCAAGTTATTATGTTAAATGAGTGATAATTTTGCAAAAAAACAGTTAATTTTATTTATTTATGGGCTTGTATGCCTACGCAAAGGGCGATACGGTTGAATTTTTCGGTCGTAACGGCATATGCGGACAATGGAGCGGTATGCCCTTGCGCCTGTTAGAAACGGCGGCGGGAATTAAGCGGAAAAAGAAAAGGATGTCCCCAAGAAACACGGGAAACATCCTTTTTTTACTTGATTTTAAGCAGCTATTCATCCCCGTAGGGATGCATAAACAGCAATTTCTAAGTAATCGCTTACTTGAGTTCGATTGTTGCGCCTGCAGCTTCAAGCTTTGTCTTGATTTCCTCAGCGTCAGCCTTGGATGCGCCCTCCTTGAGAGCCTTAGGAGCAGCTTCAACAAGCTCCTTAGCTTCCTTGAGGGAAAGACCGCAAATATCCTTAACTGCCTTGATAACGTCCATCTTCTTCTCTCCGAAGGAAGCAAGAACAACGTCAAATTCTGTCTTTTCAGCGGCAGCAGCGCCTGCAGCAGCGCCTGCAGCGGGAGCAGCGGCAACAGCGGCTGTTACGCCGAATTCCTCCTGGATAGCGTCAACGAGCTCGGAAAGCTCAAGAACGGAAAGAGCCTTGATATCTTCAACAAATTTTAAAATCTTTTCAGAAGCCATGATAATAATCTCCTTTATATTAATAATTTTTTAGGCGGCGTCAAGCCGCAATTTGCAAATCCGTAAAGCATAAGGACCGCTTACGCAATCTCTTCCAAAAGACTGCTTACGCAACCTCTTCTGCGGATTTTTTGTCTGCAACTGCCTGAACTGTTGCGGCGAGCTTCTGCATAGGGCCCTGGAGTGAACCAACGAGCTGTGCAAGAAGAACATCCCTTGAAGGAATCTTTGAAAGAGCAAGAACACCCTGTGCATCGTAAATATCGGAACCGATAAATCCCGCTTTCATGGAAAATGTGGATTTCTCACCAGCATTTTCGATGTACTTGCCGAGTATGCGGGCAGGAGCGGTCTGGTCGTCATTTGAAAGAGCAATGGCTGTTGTTCCCTCAAGAACGCTGTCAAGACCCTCAAGGCCTACATTGTGGAGAGCAAAACGGAGCATAGAGTTCTTTTCAACGTAGTAATTTACGCCTGCTTCTCTAAGCTCTTTTCTAAGCTTGGTATCGTCCGCTACGCTGATACCCTTGTAATCAACGATAACGCCTGCAGCGGCATTTTTAAGCTGTTCGGTAATAGCCTCAACCTTGGCTTTCTTGGATTCAAGTACCTGTGCGCTTGGCATAATAAATTTCACCTCCGTAATAATAATTGTCAACACAAACAATTTGCTAACGGATTCAAAAAAAGAAAACCTTTTCCGAAAAAAGCGGAAAAGGGCATAAAGTACAATATTCGATACTTCAGCAATCTTTTCCTCGGCAGGATTTACGGAAAAATCCACCTGCTGTCTTTAGAACACGATAGCCGTTGTTAAACAACTCTTGCATTATATCACATTATTTTACCCTTGTCAAGGGTTTTTTGAAAAAAATATTGATTTTGGAATCGAAAATGTCTTGACAAGGGAAAATTTGCTTAAATAAACATATCCATAAATCAAAGCACGGCGTGCGCCTTTTTACAGCATCAAGCGCCGCATGGAAACAAAACGGTTACAATACATTTACAATTTGTGTCCGTTTGCGCTTCCAAAAATTACTCGGACAGCTAAAACAGCGTAATTATGGGAAAAATCAACATATAAACAGGTAAATGATTCTGTTAATTAGGTTAGATATGTTTATTGACTTTTTTGAAATTGTATTGTATAATTTTTAAGAAACCCTTTGTTTGAGAATTATGTCTTTTTTTGAAGCGGCTTAAATGTAATTTTGAGAAACTTAGCTTATGGAAGGAAGTCGATTATGGATTCTGACGGGTTTGCGGGGAGCATTGTTATCCTTGCGCTTATACTTATCAAGGCTTTTATGACAGTGTGCGAATATGCGGTGACGGAAATGAACGACGCAAGGGCGCACAGCCTCGAAAACGGGGGAGCCCGTGAACGGCGGCTTCGGAAGCTGCTTGAAAAGCCCTCCGAGCTGATGACGGCTTTTTCGGTAAACAGAATTTTTTCGGCGATCCTTATCGCCTATGCCGCACTGTTTGCTTATTCCGTTCCGCTTGGGAATTTCATTGAAAAATGTATTAACGGCGAATCGGTCGGCGGCAATGTCGGCAATGTGACGGTTTCATACGCCGCGGCGTGCGTTATTATTCTTATTGCCGCAGTGTTCGTTCTTACGGTGTTCTGCGAGGGCTTGCCGAAGAAGCTCGTTTTCTCCTTCAATACCGATAGGCTTGCCGTCAGGTGCAGCATTTACGTGAAAATAATGCTTGTACTGTTTACTCCCATGACCGCTCTCTCCAACGCCGTTGTTAAGCTTATTTCATGGCTTTTCGGATCAAAGGCGCAGGAAAATCCCGACAGCGTTACCGAGGAGGAAATCCTTATGATGGTGGATGCGGGCAACGAAACGGGCGTTATCGAAGAAAATCAGAAGGAAATGATTAATAATGTTTTTGAATTCGATGACCTTACCGTTTCCGATGTTATGACGCACCGCACGGATATTGTCGGAACGGAAACGGAAGCCCCGATTTCCGAGGTCGTCAACGCCGCCATAAGCAGCGGATTTTCAAGAATTCCCGTATATGAGGACAGCATTGACCGAATTTCGGGGGTTGTCTGCGTTAAAGACCTTCTGTGTATGGTCGGCTCGGACGCGGCTTCAAGCGCCAAGGCAAAGGATTTTATCAGAGAAACGATATATGTCCCCGAGTCAATGCCCTGCGGCGAGCTTTTCAAGCTTTTTACCGCAAAAAAGATGCAGATGGCCGTTGTTGCCGATGAGTACGGCGGAACGGCGGGAATTGTCACTATGGAGGATGTTGTTGAATCCATTGTAGGCAATATTCAGGACGAATATGACGATGAGGAAGAGGAAATCAAGCAAATTTCGGATAACACCTATACCATAAGCGGCGGCGCCGCACCCGAGGCTGTGTTTGAACAGCTGGGGCTTGCCATTACCGATGATAACGGCTTCGATACAATGAGCGGTTTTATCGTTAACCTGCTCGGGCGCATTCCCGGGGAAAACGAAAACCCAACCGTTCGCTGCGAAAATGTGCTTTTTACGGTTCTTATTACCGAGGATATGTGCATTGAAAAGCTGAAAGCCGAAATATGCGGCGACACAATCAGCGAAGATGACAATAATATAAATTTAAAGGAGAATGATGAAACCCATGAACGTGAAGAAAAAAATTAGCCTTGCGTTGGCAGCGATTTTGTGTATGTCCGTCCTTGCAACGGGCTGTAAGAAAACGGATGAGGACACAAGCGGCCTTACCGAAGCCACCGTTTCAATGTCCGAACCCACTCAGATGACAACAACCGAGGAAACGACCGAAACAACAACCGAGGAAACCACCGAAGAAACAACTGAGGAAACAACCGAAGCAACAACCGAATCGGAAACCTCCGCTTCAACCTCCTCCGCAACAACCGCCGCTTCAACCTCAAAGGAGTGGAGCGAAACCGAGCTTAGCGAGGTTATGTACACCACGCAGGCATGCTATTCAAGGATAAAGCCTATTATCGGCTCCCAAACCGTTGACCAGTACAGCAAGGGAACAAAGGTTGAGGTCGTTGCCGCAACCGATACGGGATATTACAAAATTGCGGACGGTTCATTTATCCATTCCGATTATCTTACCGAGGAAAAGCCTTCATCTGCCACAACAACCACTACCGCCGCTTCAACCACCACGGAAGCAACAACCACAACCAAAACCTCAAGCAGCGGAACATCGGTTGTTTCAACCTCATACAATATTGATTACACAACAAGATACGGCTACAAAACCCTTACAAAGAGCCAGCAAACTCTTTACGGAAACATTGTAGAGGCCGCCGAAAAGCTTGAAACAAAGGTATCCGTTCCATCGGGACTTCTTACCGAGGATGTCATTAAGGTATATCTTATGGTATTCAACCAAGAGCCGCAGCTCTTCTGGCTTTCCAGAACCATCCCCTCCTACGGCAGTACGATCACTCTTACATATGAGTATTCCGAAAGTGAGATAAAGTCAATTCAGAGCAATATCGATTCAACCGTAAAGTCAATTCTTTCAACCGCTAACCAATATACAAGCACCGTAAGCAAGCTCAAGGTATTCTATGACTGGATTATAAAGAACAACGAGTTCAGCAAGTCGGAAAGCGCTGACACCTGCTCAATCAAGAACGGCCTTACGGCGGGCGGATACCTCCAGTGCAACGGCTATTCAAAATCGTTCCAGTACCTTTGCGACCTTGCGGGAATTGAAAGCATGGTTATCATCGGAACAAACCCCGAGGGCGCGTCACACTCATGGAACGTTGTTTACTGCGATAACGGATACTACAACATCGACCCGACATGGGGCGACCCGACCAACGACCATGACGCAAACTATGTAAGATACAACTGGTTCCTTGTTCCCGATTCATGGATTACAAATGACCACATCAACGTTAACCTCTACTTCAAGAAGAACGGCTCGACAATCAAGCTCTTTGACCCCCCTGCCTGCACAAAGACAGCCTGCAACTACTTCAAGGCTTACAACAAGGAATACGATAACCTTGACGATGCCGTTCAGGGTATGTACAGCGAGCTTGCATCCGCTATAAAGGCGGGCAAAAACGTTGCCGAAATCAGAGTTACAACCTCAAGCATGTGGGATACTCTCCTTTCCGACAGCTATGCAAAGGCATTCCAGAAATATGCTAAGGAACAGGGCAATGTAAGCAAGCTCTCAAGGCAGAAAACATACAGCGACGGGGTTCTTGTCGTTCAGTATGATATTTTCTACAACTAAAAAAGAATAATTTACGGGGTAATGCCGAAAAGGTGTTTTCCGTATCCTTACGGGCGGAATAAAATAAAATTCTGCCCGTATCGATTTTGATACAGGAGAAAGGATTTTTTGAAATGCTTAAACTAAAAAAAATAAGCGCAATTCTTGCGTGTTTTCTTTCAATCGCCATTTTTGCAACAGGCTGCGGGGGCGATGATGACGACAGCTCCGCCGAGGTTGTTACAAACGTTATAACCGAAGCCGACGGCGATGAGGACGGCGGAACAACAACCGCTTCCGTTCAGCTTGAAACGGAGGTTGTTACAGACGCCGACGGAAATGCGGTAACGGGAGTTGGCGGAAATCCCATTACCGAGATGGTTACGGAAAAGCCCGCCGAAACGGGAACGCTTTCCGAGGAGGATATTCAGGCTGTAATGACGGCAACCGTTACTCAGGCTACAACAATCGTTAATTCCTCCGTTGATAACACAACAAGATATGCCTACAATACCCTTGACGATGACGAAAAGGCTCTTTACGACGCAATTCTCGGCGCCGCTTCCACCATGAGCCCCAAAATTTTCGGAACGGATAACCTCAGCATGGAGAAATGGGCAAAGGTTTTCGGTATGGTTTACAATCAGGAGCCTCAGCTTTTCTGGCTCAGCAGTAAAATTAAAATCGGAAGACTTTACTTTAATGAAACTGATACGGAGCAAATCGCCGCCATGCAAAAGGAAATCGACACAACGGTAAATCAGCTTGTTTCCGAAGCAAACAAAAAATCCTCAACCTTTGATAAGCTCAAGGTTTTTCATGATTATCTCGTCCTTAACTCAACATTTGAAAAGGATGACGCCGCAGGCAGCTACAACCAGTCCATTTATAACGCCTTTTCGGGCGGGACAAGCTCGCAGGGCAACATCCAATGCTCGGGCTATGCAAAGGCCATGCAGTACCTCTGCGACCAGGTCGGAATTGACTGCATTGTAATTACCGGAACAAACAGCGAGGGAGCTTCCCACGCATGGAACAAGGTTAAGGTTGAGGGAGAATGGTATAACCTTGACTGCACATGGGACGATCCTATCCTTACAACTCCCGTTTATAATTACATAAGATACAACAACTTTCTTGTCCCCGATTCATGGATTAACGAAAAAACGCACTTCAACATAAACTCTGTAACCCTTAATTCGGGCGGAACATTCTCCTACTTCACTCCGCCGACAGCGACGGCAACTGCCCAGAATTACTTTATTAAGAACAACCTTGTTTACTCCGATTTCGATTCAGCTGATGCGGCGTTGAAGAAGGCTCTTGAGGATACAGCCTCCGCAGGCGGCACTGTTGCCGAAATTATGGTTGATTCAAAGGATGTTTATAACAAGCTCGTTTCCGACCTTAAGGGTTATCAGGACTATATTAAAGGCAAAAATTCTTCCGTAAAGGGCGTTGCGGATAACTGCAACGAATATATGCTGATTGTTCAGCTTGATATTAAGTATAACTGATGAAAAATCGTTGTTTATCTGCGGCAGCGGCGGCGTTTTTGCTCTGCCTTGCCGCCTGCTCCCCCGTTAATGAGAATGTTTCCGACACGCAGAGCGGAACGGCGGTCTATATCTCCCCAAAATCGGAGGAGGACGGCTCAAACTCCGATTTTGTAAGAAGCACCCTTACGGATGAGGAAATTACCGCATATGACCGTCTTGTGGAGGCAGTCGGCAATTATGACGGCACGATAGTGTTCCCCGAAAGCTTTGACAGGGAAAAAATGCGGAAAATTTTCGCCCTTGTTTATACCCAAGAGAACAGAATTTTCTGGCTCGACAGTAAATTTTACTGCGATGAGGAAACAAAAACAATAAATCTTTTCTACCGCTATGATAAGGAAAAGTCAGACAACATGAGGGTGGCTCTCGAAATGAAGGCGGGGGAAATTATCTCCTCCGTGCCCGAAGGCAGCTCCGATTATGACAAAATATTGGCTTTCCACGATGCGATTATTCTCGGCTGCGACTTCGCCAAGGACGGCGAATACTCAAATACCGCCTACGGAGCAATTGTGGACGGTTTTGCGCAGTGCGAAGGATACGCCTTTGCGTTGGCTTACCTTTGCAGCGCGGCGGGCATCGAAAACTATGTCGTTCAGGGAAGCAACAGCGAGGGCGCAAGCCATGCGTGGAACAAGGTCTATGCGGACGGCGACTGGTACAACGTTGACTGCACATGGGACGACCCCATTCTGAAATACGAAAACCCCGATTATATTCGACATGATTATTTCTTTGTTTCGGATGCTGAAATAAACAACAAAACCCATTTCCCCGACACAAGCCTGTTTGAACCCATCGAATGCACGAAATCCGACGGAAATTATTTCGTCCGCAGCGGTCTTATGTTCAGCGCCGCAGACGATGGGATTTCAAGGCTTTCCGAAGAAATCCGCTCCGCCGTTCCAAACGGGAATCACGAAGTGGAAATAAGATTTACTGCGGAGGAAGCCTATAAGCAGGCTTCGGCTCAGCTCTTTGACAATAACGGCCTAAAGCAGATTATTGAGGACCTAAACGGAAATTACAGCCTTAAAATTCAATCTGCGCACAAAAATGTTAACGACAGTATCTATGTGATACATATTTCGCTTATTTATTAATTTCCGCTGATTTGAAAGCAAGAGGGATTGTTTAATGATGAAGCAAAGCATAAAAAAAATATATGCGATTGTCCTTGCGCTGACCTTTGCCGCCGCAGCCTTGTCCGCCTGCACCACCGAAAGCACTGCGGATTGGGAGGATACCCTGCCCTCCGCCGTGACAACAACCGCAGAGAAAACCGTTGTTGTTATCGAGGAGGACACAAAGCCGCCCATTTCAATCTCAATGCCCGAAACAACAACCACAACAGAAAGAAAAACGGAGCTTGCTACCTCCCTTAAAACCGAAACCGAGGAGGAGGACGAGCTCCCGAGCGAAACCCAAACAGTTACGGGGATCCCGAGCGTTCCCGCCGCCGACCTTACTTCAACCGTAACAACCGTACCAACGACGGTTACGGCCTCCGTGCCGACGGAAACAACCTCCGTAAGCTCGGAAAGCACCGTTGTGGAAAGCTCCGCCGTAAGCACCTTGGACTCATCGGGAACCTCCGACAGCTCCTCCTCCGCCGAAGCCTCGGATGGGCTTAACAGCAGGGGAGAAAAAATTTATATTTTCAACGACCCGATAAGCAGGCCATACTGCTACAGCTTCCTCAGCGATAACCTTAAAGCGGCATATGACGTTATGATTGAAGCAATACAGAACCATGAATCGGACGTTAAATTCCCCGATGATGTTAAAATTACATCGCAGGAATACTGCGACCTTTACCAAATGATTTATGATAACGAGCATTCCGTGTTCTATATAGGAACCCAGATGAAATATACTACTAAGGTTTCAACCAAAACCGTAAGCGGAGCGGAGCTTGACTATATTTACACCACAGACGAGGTTGCGGCAATGCAGGAAAAGATTGATGCCGCCGCCAATGAAATTATTTCGGAAATAGCCGAGGATATGTCGGAATATGAAATAGTTAAGCTCTTCTTTGATAAGCTTGCGGGCGAGGTTGTCTACGATGAAAGCGCTTCAAACCTGCGTGACATCTACGGAAGCCTTGTTAACCATGCCGCCGTATGCGGCGGATACGCAAAGGCCTTCAGCTACCTTTGCGACAAGGTCGGCATTGAAAGCCTTACAATTACGGGCGATTTCGATGAGGTTCCGCATATGTGGAATATGGTTAAGCTGGATGGGGAATGGTACCACGTTGATGCAACGGCGGGCTATGTTAAAAATCCCGTTGTACCCTATATAAGATACGATTACTTCTGCGTCACCGACGCGCTTATTGCAAATTCCAGAACGGTTTACGAACAAAGCTACTCCTACCCCGTCGCTTCAGCCGATAAATATAATTACTACGTTTACAATAACCTCGTTGCAGACAGCACGGAAAGTGCGGAAAAGCTCCTTTTGGAGGGCATTGCGGCAGCAACGGCAAACGGCGATGGAGTAATACAGATTGCTTGTTCGGACGATACCGTTTTCGATGAGGTTGTCTATTGGCTTTTTGATAAAAGCCAGGCAAACGCCCTTGATATTTATGACAAGGCATACAGCAGCGCCGAAAAAAAATATAATTGTGAATCCATAGTTTATAATCAGGAAAAAGCAACAAGGGTAATAAAGCTTTTCCTTGAATATTTGGATTAAAGCAGCATGGAAAAGCGCTGCTTTCCACTGCCGCCTTATGCGGCTTTTCCCTAAAAGCTAACGGGCTTTGGAGGTATCTGATTTGCGAAGGCTTTTACTTTCCGTTCTTGCGGCTGCGGTTCTTTTATGCGGCTGTTCGGACGAAACCGATGATTTGGACGAAAGATCCTTTGATGGAAGCTACCATGTAATTGCTGACGGAACAGCCGTCCTTATCGAGGGCGAGGATGTTTCCGAGCAGAAAACCGCCGTTTATATTCCCGATGGAATGGAAACGGTTTATGCAAGCGCACACCTTGACGAAGGTCAAAGGGAAATTTACGATATGCTTGTTGAAAGCATTGGCAATTGCGAACAAAAGGCTCCTATGCTTGCCGATGCCTCAGTTTATACCACTCTGCTTAACCTTATAAGCATAGAGCAATTGGGTTATGGCCATATTTCCGGCAGGAAGGTCGGCGAATATGATATGGAGAATCAATATTTCCCCGTTGAATTTACCTACCGCTACACGCCCGAGGAAATGAGTAATATGAACCGCTCCGCAGAGGGCGTTGCAAACGAGATTATATCGGGCATTACCGATGATATGACGGTTTATGATAAGCTTAAATATTTTCATGACTACCTTATAACACATTGCGAAAGCGATGAGGAGGATGAATACGCAAATACGATTTACGGCGCGCTTGTACGTGGAAAAGCCCTTTGCGAGGGTTATGCGAAAAGCTTTTCCTACCTTTGCAATAAGGTGGGAATCGAAAATATGATAGTCACAGGCTCAACCGACGTCGCCCATATGTGGAATATGGTTAAGGTTGACGGAAACTGGTATCATGTTGACGTAACGTGGGATAAACCGGAGGGGGCGCTTGCCGAGGAATATCCCGATATTATAATGTACCAATATTTTATGGTGACGGATTCGGTTATTGAAAACGACCATGATATATGGACGCTTGGGTATACTCCCCCCCACGCCTACAGCACAAAGGAAAACTACTTTGTCAAGGAGGGGCTTTATATTTCGGACGAATCCGAACTTGAATCCATAATTGAGAATGCGTTCAGAAAGTCCGTTTCCAACCACAGCAGCACCGCTATGGTTAAGTTTGACACCACAAATCTCATGCTTTCAACAATGCGTAATCTTGCCGAATCTGCGGAAAACGGCGGGGATTACCTTAAATCGGTGATAGACCGTGTAAGCGACAATTTCGGCGTTAAGCTGAATGTAAGCTGGACGGATTATTATTCGCCGTACAGAACCCTTGTATTTGTTATAGAATACGGAAGCGGGGGGACAGAGGATTGATTCTGTCCCTCCGTTTTGTTTTTTGGGGGTCTTTTTTGCGGAATAAGCGACCGCATATATTCATATAATATAACAACACCGCCGATGTCGAAGGGGTACAATCCCCCTGACGGCTTGCAAAGCTGCACCGAAATTTCGGCAGCCTGTTGAAGCCTTAAAAATAAAAGGAGATATTGTAAATATGAATGATGTAAATAACGGGGGCGGCAATTCCGCTGTACATAATGTTATTTTGGAAAACAGAAAAAAGCTGTCCGTTTCGGGAGTTACGGACGTTGACCGCTTTGATGAAAGCACAGTGCTTTTTTATACAAACATGGGCGAGCTTACCGTTAAGGGCAGCAACCTTCATGTAAATGATCTATCCGTTACAAGCGGAGAAATGAATATTGAGGGTGATATTGACGCCATTATTTACGGCGATAAGGACTTGCGTTCCCCGCTTTCGTTTATCGGGAAAATGTTCAGGTGAGGTGGTTTCTTGAGCCTTGAAACCTTTTTCAGCGTGTCGGAACAGACATCCCAATTCCTGCTTTCAATTGTCCTTGGCGCGGGAATAGGGGTGTTCTACGACTGCTTCAGAGTTCTCCGCATCCTGTTTCCCCCCGCAAGAAGGACGGCGGCGGTTGCGGCGGAGGATGTTGTTTTTATGCTTGCCTCGGGCGGGGCGATATTTCTGTTTGCGTTTTTCTACTGCAGAAGCCAGGTGCGGTTTTTCTGCATTATCGGCTCGCTGCTCGGCTTTATTTTGTATATACTTACCGTCGGAAGCGTTGTTACGGGGATAATAAGGGCGATTGCGGCGGCTGTTTATAGGGTTTTACATAAAGTATATTCTGCAATTTTTGCACCCATAGTAAATTTTATAAAAGTAAACTGTCAAAAAATTTTTAACATATTTGTGCATAGTTATGAAAATCGAAAAAAAATAAAATAAGTTTCGTTTTGCTCTTGAAAATTGTGGGGAGAATGTAGTATAATAAAGAAACTAAAGTGGGTCGTTGTATTCTTTTTAGGCACAGCTCTTAAATGAGCTGAGTTAAATTACAGTGCAAAGCCCTTGTCAAACGGCATTCTCCGGAGGTGAACAAATTGCACGATACCTACAAGGATTATGTTAAGCAGAAGCAGAAGCAGCAAAAGGCGGAGCGGCGCAAAAAAAACGGCGGACCGCTTATGAGGGCGGTTGTTACCCTTGCGGGAGTGTCTGCGGTTATATACAGTATCTGCTCTTTTGTTTCAACCCAGGCGGATATTGCCGAAAAAAAGCAGGAGCTTGCCGAGCTTCAGGAAAAGGCAGCCGAGCTTGAGATAAAGAACGACGAGTATTCAAGCATTCTTGCCGAAGAGGATGAGCGAACATATATGGAAAGAATTGCAATTGACGTTCTCGGATACGCTTACCCGAACGAAAGGCGCTTTTACGATACAACAAGAAATTAAATTTTTGTAATGAGAGGATTTTAAAATTTTTTATGCAGCTGGATGTGGGAAAAATTTACGAAGGAAAGGTCACGGGGATCACTAAGTTTGGCGCTTTTGTTGAGCTTGAACCGGGCACAACGGGAATGGTACATATAAGCGAGATTGCAAATACGTTTGTAAACGAGATAAAGGATCATCTTACCGAAGGACAGGCTGTCAAGGTTAAGGTTCTGTCTGTAAATGAAGACGGTAAGATTTCGCTTTCAATAAAGAGAGCGGTCGATAATCCTCCCCCGAGGAGGGAAAACGGCGGCGCAAGAAAACCATACAACGGAGGCAGACATTCCGACGGCGGAAAACGTCCCGATGGCGGCAGGCGGCCCGATGGAGGGAACAGGCAGTCCGTCCAGGAAAAAGCGCCCCTTACCCCCGAAGCTGCATTTGAGGATATGCTTAATAAATTCAAGCAGAATTCCGAAGAGCGTATGAGCGACATCAAGAAAAATGTTGATAACAAGCGCAGAAGCCAGTCAAGGAGAAAATAATTTCAGCGGCAGTGTGTGGAAATATCTGCATACTGCCGTTTTTGACATAATTCGGGTGGCATTCAAGCGCAGCTTTAACAAGCTGCCAAAATTGCGAAGCAATTTTGCAAGCCATCAGTGGGGATTGTACCCCCACTGATGGCGAAGATGTCCCCCGCCGCCTGAAGAGGGTGCGGGTGTCCTGTGAACACCTCTGCGAAGCAGAAGCACCGACCGAGCCGACAGGCGAGAAGGGGACATTGGCAGCATTGTTATATAGCAAAAACGTTAAAAGTAAATTTTTTATAAATATTTTTAGTCATTTAAAGCGTTATTTTATGAAATTTACAATTTAGAAATAGGTTTGAAATAAAAAGTTCAAGTAATAAGGTGCATATTTTGGTATAATTGAATAAAAATCATAGTTTAATATTTTGTGTTGATATGTCAGAATTTTTGTCGAGAAGCATTTTACTTATTTTCAACCGCAGAGCGCGCTTTTGCCTGTGTTCGGCGAACTCGCTTTGTCGGTATCGGTATTGTACATTGCATTCCGCTGCAGACTGCTGCGGAAAAAACGGTTTTTGACATTCCCTTTATCTATGAAAAAAATCTGACAGGAGGATATTTGTATGTCACTTGGAAAAGTATTGGTTGTTGATGATGATAACAACATCTGCGAGCTTTTGAAGCTCTATCTTGAAAAGGAAGGCTACGGTGTGATTGTATCACATGACGGCGACGAGGCAATTATAAAGTTCAATGCCCTTAAGCCCGATGTCGTTCTCCTTGATATTATGCTCCCCGAGTTGGACGGATGGCAGGTTTGCCGTGAAATTCGCAAAAAATCCAACGTCCCCATTATTATGATTACCGCAAAAAGCGAAACCTTTGATAAGGTTCTCGGACTTGAGCTTGGCGCAGACGACTATATCGTAAAGCCCTTTGATACAAAGGAGGTTATTGCGAGAATTAAGGCAATTTCAAGGCGTATCGGTCAATCCGGCACCGAATCGGAAATCAAGGAGGTTCACTACGATAAGCTCGTTGTCAATATGACAAGATATGAGCTTCGAGTTGACGGCAAGGTTCAGGACACTCCCCCGAAGGAGCTTGAGCTTCTTTTCTATCTTGCTTCAAATCCAAACCGTGTTTATACAAGAGATCAGCTCCTCGATGAGGTTTGGGGCTTCGAATATTACGGCGATTCAAGAACCATTGACGTTCACATCAAGCGCCTTCGCGAAAAGCTTGAGGGCGTTTCGGACAAGTGGGCTCTCAAAACAGTATGGGGCGTAGGATATAAGTTTGAAGCCGAGGAGGAAAATGCATAAAAGCGTTTTCTCCGACTTCTTCTCCCTGTGTGCGGCTATTATTTCATGCGCTATAGTTTGCGTCGCAGTGGTTTTGCTGGTGGTTTCCTCCGAATTTTATAAGAGCGAGAGGAAAAGCTATATCTTGGACAATATTGATGATGTAATGTCTGCCACGCAGCTGAGTATTGCATCAAGCGGCAGCGTTGATGCGGATTTTCTGGAGGATGTCTACCTTACTGCTACGGACACAACGGAAATTGTTTTTACATTAACTGATTCAGACGGCGTTGCTTTGGTTTGCTCCGAGGCACCGCCGTGTTCTCATACAGGAAGAAAAATCGGGGAAGACACACTGAAAAAAATTACCGAATCGGGCTTCTATGAGCTTAGCAGCCTTGACCATTTCTATGAAAGTACGCTTTTTAACGTTGCTTATAAATTTTATCAGGACGGAAACGCATATTATATATTTGCGGGGCTTTCCGATGAGCCGCTTAAAGCCTACCTTTCAAGGCTTATAACAGTTGTTGCAGCCGCGACCGTTATTATACTCGGAGCAGTGTTTGTTGCGCTTTACGCCATAATAAAGCGTTTTATGATTCCGATAAGAGAAATGACATTTGCCGCAAAAAGATTTGGCGAGGGCGATTTTTCAAAGAAGGTTTATGTCCCCGAACAGAACGAGTTTGGATTCCTTGCAAATTCGCTTAATGAAATGGCTGTTTCACTCGAAGCGCAGGAGGAAAGCAGAAAAAGCTTTGTTTCAAATGTTTCCCATGAGCTTAAAACTCCCATGACCACCATCGGCGGCTTTGTTGACGGAATTTTGGACGGTACAATACCCCCGTCCAAGCATAAATACTACCTCCATATCGTTTCCGATGAGGTCGATAGGCTTTCAAGGCTTGTGCGTTCAATGCTTAATATCTCCAAATATGAGGCGGGCGAGATGCAGCTTTCAACCGAAAACTTTGACCTTATGCCCATTCTTGTAAAAACCGTGCTTATTTTTGAGCAGCGGATTGACGAAAAGCAGGTTGAGATAAGGGGAATCGACCACGGAAGATTTATGCTTAACGCCGATCCCGACCTAACCAAGCAGGTTATATATAACCTTGTTGAAAATGCGGTTAAGTTTGTCGATAAGGGCGGATATATCGCTTTTGATTTCGATACAAGTCCGGACGGCATGAGCATTGTAAGGATACGCAACAGCGGAGAGGGCCTTAAAGCGAATGAAATATGCAAGGTGTTCGACCGTTTTTATAAGACGGATGCGTCAAGGGGTATAGACAAAACGGGCGTTGGTCTGGGGCTTTCCATAGTAAGCTCCATTATAAAGCTTCATGGGGGAGAAATTCTTGTAAGAAGCGAGCCTAACGAATATGTGGAATTTGAATTTACACTTAAAACAGGGGAAAGAGAAATCCCACCCGATAAATAAACCAAAATATGTTTTTGGGGCATTGTCATTTCGGCAATGCCTTATTTACAAATAGGTCAACCTCTAATTTTTTTGTTTTTAAGGAGGATTCCAATGGATAATGAATTTAACAGCGGCAAGCAGGAGAATACAGAGCTTGACGAAAGCAAGCAGGAGAATGCCGAAGTCCCCTCAAATGCCGATAATTCCGACAGCAATGGGCAGCAAGGCTCAAGCGGCGAAGCGAACATTTATATGCAGCGTCCCGCAGATATGCTCTACGGTCCGCCGCCGATGGATACAAACGAGCTGCGCAGAGCTGAATTTTCGGAGAACCGCCGGGAAGCTCCGCCGCAATACAGTGAAAACCCACAGCAGGGCGGAATCCCACAAGGCGGAATTCCACAGGGCGCAGTCTACGGCGAAAACGGCTGTCCAACCTATCCGCAGGGATATCCCAACCCCAATATTCCGCCGAAGAAGAATCGGCTTTCTACGGGCTGGATAGTTGCCCTCTCGATATTTATCGGAATTATGATGGTAATCATTATAATTTTAAGCGTTCTTGTTGTAGACAAAGCAAAGGAGTATAACGAAACCGTTTCCGAAAACAAGTTCAGCAATCTTGATACGGAGGCGGCGGAAGCTCCGACTGCGGCGAAGAACGATAAGGTTGTTATAAACCTGCCGACCTCAAGGAAGCCCGAAATTTCGGATTCATATTATGCCGATGAAGCAACGGGGCTTCTTACAACGGAGGGCCTTGCGCAGAAAATACTCCCCTCGCAGGTTCTTATTGGGGTCTACAACGATACTCCCTACCAAATGTCCTCCTCGGGTTCGGGAATTATCCTTACATCGGACGGATATATCCTCACAAACGCCCATGTTATTGACGGTGCAATGAAGCTCAAGGTGCGTTTGAACGACGACTCGCAGTATGAAGCAACGATTATCGGGATTGACAGGACTGAGGATATTGCCGTTGTAAAAATCGATGCGACCGACCTTATCGCTGCGGAGCTTGGCAATTCGGATGATGCCGTAATCGGAGAACAGGTTGCCATTGTCGGTGCGGCGGGAGCTTTTGAAAACTCGGTAACCTTTGGATATATCAGCGCGCTCGGACGTGAAATTGAAACGGACTATTCTTCAAGCGGAGTTCTTAACTGCATTCAGACAGATGCCGCCCTTAACCCGGGAAATTCGGGTGGGGCGCTTGTTAATATGTACGGTCAGGTAATCGGTCTTTCAGTTGGAGGAATGTCCCACGAATATTATGACGGAATAGGCTTCGCAATTCAAATCAACGATGTCATTCCCATTGCCGAGGCGCTTATGGCGAACGGTTTTGTTCCGGGCAGGGCGAAAATCGGTATAACCTATGTTGCAATCGATACCGAGCTTGCATCCCTTTATGATGTGCCCGTTGGACTTTGCGTTGCATCGGTTGACGAAGGCTGCGATGTTGCAAATTCGGGAATTATTCAATATGACATTATTACTGCCATTGACGGCGTTGCCGTTTACAACAGTGACACCATTACAAAAGCAATGAAGGATAAATACGCAGGTGAAACGGTAACTCTTTCCGTTTACAGAAAAACAATTACCGATGAGGTTACGGAATTTGAGGTTGAGATTATTCTTGCCCAGAAAAACGATCTTGAAGGTTAATTTATCCCATAAAAATCCCCCGATAGAAAGCTCTCTATCGGGGTTAATTTTTATTCTTTTATCATCAAAATCAGTTGTTGATGAGCTTGTCTTCACCGTTCCAGCTGTAAAGCTTTCTGATTTCCTCGCCAACCTTTTCGGAGGGATGCTCAGCATGGAGCTTACGCATAGCCTTGAAGTGTACCTGCTTGCCTGCGGGCGACATATCAAGGAGGAATTCCTTAGCAAATGTACCGTCCTGAATATCGGAAAGAACCTTCTTCATTGCCTTCTTTGTATCCTCTGTAACAATCTTGGGACCTGTTACATAATCGCCGTATTCAGCCGTGTTGGAGATTGAATATCTCATGCCCTCAAAGCCGCTCTGATAGATAAGGTCAACAATAAGCTTCATTTCATGAATGCACTCAAAGTAAGCGTTTCTCGGATCATAACCTGCTTCGCAAAGCGTTTCAAAGCCTGCCTGCATAAGCGCGCAAACGCCGCCGCAGAGAACTGCCTGTTCGCCGAAGAGGTCTGTTTCGGTTTCGGTTCTGAATGTTGTTTCAAGAACGCCAGCTCTTGCGCCGCCGATTCCGAGGGCGTAAGCAAGGCCGATATCTGTTGCATCGCCCGTTGCGTCCTGCTCAACTGCGATAAGGCAAGGAACGCCCTTACCTGCCTGGTATTCGCTTCTTACAGTGTGTCCGGGGCCCTTTGGAGCAATCATAATAACGTTAACCTCCTTGGGGGGAACTATGCAGCCGAAGTGAATGTTAAAGCCATGAGCGAATGCAAGAGTCTTTCCTGCGGAAAGATTGGGAGCAATCTCCTTCTCGTACATTTCAGCCTGTTTTTCATCAGGAATAAGGATCATTATAACGTCTGCTGTCTTTGTAGCGTCAGCAACAGACATAACCTTAAGGCCCTGCGCCTCAGCCTTAGCTGCGCTCTTTGAACCGCTGTAAAGACCTACAACAACGTTAACTCCGCTGTCCTTGAGGTTAAGAGCGTGAGCGTGACCCTGTGAGCCGTAGCCGATAATAGCGACTGTCTTGCCGTCAAGTCTGCTGAGATCGCAGTCCTGCTGATAATAAATCTTATTCATTTTATTTTCCTCCGTTTATATAAATTTGTTTATCCAAAACCTGTGCAGAAAACTCTGACGCAGAATCAGAAACCTGTTTTATGGGCAAAAGCCCACTCCGATAAGGGGTGTACCGCAGCCTGTCTGTTATTTTTTAAGGCTGTCGGGGCCCTTCTGAATAGCAATAACACCCGTGCGAACAATTTCCTTGATTCCGTATGGCCTTATAAGCTCCTCAAAGCGTTTAAGATGAACGGGGGTATCGGAAATTTCAACCGTAACGGTGCTTGAGCTGAGGTCAACGATTTTTGCGCCCATAATATCGCAGATGGTGAGTATTTCACCCCTCTGCTGGGGAGTTGCATTAATCTTAATCATCTGAAGCTCCCTTGAAAGAAGCTCATCCTCGCTCAACGTTTTGATTTTTATAGTATCGATTAGCTTATTAAGCTGCTTTTCAAGCTGCTGGGCGGTGTGGTCGTCTCCGTCGGCAACGATGGTAATTCTTGAAATTTCGGGATCATCCGTTACTCCGACCGCAAGGCTGTCGATATTAAATCCTCTTCTTGAAAAAAGTCCCGACACTCTTGAAAGGACGCCGGCATGGTTTTCAACAAGAGCGGAAATTGTATGTTTCATATTGATTTACTCCTTTACAGTAATATTACAGCGTACTCTCATTCTTGAAAACGTTGCATTCAAGCAGGTAAGGCTTATCCGATTTAACAAGATGCTCAATCGCAGCCTCCGCCTCCGCCATAGTGGTTACTCGCTCCGACTCAATTCCGTATGCCCTCGCAAGCATTGTAAAATCGGGGTTTCCCTCGGTAAGATGGACGGCAATTTGGTTGTCCTTATAAGCCTTTGTTTGAAGCTCACGCACCATTCCGAGGCGGTTATTCCTCATAACGATAATCTTAACGGGAATATTCTCCTGAACGATTGTAGCCATTTCCATCATCTGCATTTGGAACGAACCATCGCCGCAGATAACAACTGTCTGCGAATCGGGGGACGCCATTTTCGCCCCAATAGCCGCAGGAACGGAGTAACCCATTGTGCCCATTCCCCCGCTTGTAAGAAATCTTCCGCCCTGCTTTATATTAAAGTTATTGCAAGCCCAAATTTGGTTCTGACCGACATCGGCAATGCAGACGGTATTGTTCGGGAGAGCCGCCGAAAGCTTTCTTATGAACATTTTCGGGTTAACGTATCCCTCCGTTTCATCCTCGGAGGGGATTGTATTTTTAACCTCGTTAAGCTCGGCAAGCCATTTTGATCTGTCGGTTTTCTCGATGCAGGCGGTAAGCTCGGGGAGAATGCTCTTGCAGTCGCCGACAAGGGGTATATCCGTTTCAATATTTTTGCCAATCTCGGCGGGGTCTATATCAATATGTATAATCTGTGTTGTTTCGGCAAGAAAGCTCGGGGAAGAAACCGCCCTATCGCCAACTCTTGCGCCGATAAGAAGCAGCGTGTCGCACTGCTTTACCGCATGGTTTGCGGTTTTAACGCCATGCATACCGAGCATACCCATATAAAGCGGATGCTCCGACGGGAATATGCTGATGCCCATCATGGTTGAAACCGCAGGAATTTCCGATTTTTCCGCAAGGGCAATAAGCTCCTTCACGGCGTCCGATGAGAAAACTCCGCCGCCTGCGCAGATAAGGGGCCTTTCCGACTTCATAAGAGCCTCGGCAATGCGCTTAATCTGCAATGCGTTGCCCTTTACGGTCGGTTTATAGGAACGCAGCTCAACGCTTTTCGGGTAGCTGTAATCTATAACCGTCTGCTGAACGTCAACGGGGACATCTATAAGAACGGGGCCCTTTCTGCCCGTTCCCGCAAGGTGAAACGCTTCCTTAAAAATTCTCGGAATATCGCTTGCGTTCTTGACAAGGTAGCTATATTTAACAAACGGCTCGGCGGCGCCCGTAATATCGACCTCCTGAAAAACATCGCAGCCGATTTGGTCGGTGGAAACCTGACCCGTAATGCAGACAATGGGAATGCTGTCGGCATAGGCAGTGGCAATAGCCGTAAGGAGATTTGTTGCGCCCGGGCCGGATGTCGCAACGCACACAGCGGGCTTATTTGTCATTCTTGCATAGCCGTTGGCGGAATGGCCCGCATTTGCCTCATGGCGAACAAGTACATGATGAATCTCGCTCTTTGCAAGCTCATCATAAAAAGGGCATATAGCAGCTCCGGGATAACCGAAGACGACCTTAACCTCCTCTTGCTCAAGACATTTTACCATAGCAGCGGCTGCTGTAATCAATTCAGTCATCCAATCACTCCAATTCAATCAAAAAAATTCAAAGCTTCGGAAAACGCACGAGGAAACCCGCTCATTATTCCGCATTTTCAGGCAAAAGCCATATTCTTTGCTTTACCTATACCTTTATATTATAGTAAATAATTTATCTAAAGTCAATCATTATTTTATTAATTTACATTGATGTAACATTATGGATAACAAGGCAGTCATTTATTCGCCGATTGTCACTATTCCGAGATTCTTTTTCATCGCAATAATTCTCTTTACGCTTTCGTCAAGGCGGCTTTCCTCGATTTTCCCGTTATTAACCGCATTTATAATATCGCTGTATGCAGCTTCGATATCGGAGGTGCAGAGCATATCGTTCCCCGCCGTAATCGCAAGGACATATGGACTTTCCTCCCCCGCATATAATGTTATAGCGTCCATTCCGAGGTCATCTGTAATAATAACTCCCTCGAAGCCCAAATCATTCCTCAAAAGCTCATGAACTGCGGGGGAAAGGGATGCGGGCAGCTCGCTGTCATAAGCGGTAATAATGTTATGGTTTACCATTATCGAGGGAACGCCCGCTTCAATGCCGTATTTGAACGGCACAAGGTCATTTGCCTCAAAGCTTGCGGCTGAACGCTCATCAACGGCAATTCCCGTGTGCGTATCAACGTTTGAGCCGTAGCCGGGGAAATGCTTTAGGCAGCTTCCAACGTTATTTTCGTTCATGACCTTCACTATAAGCGCAGCGTACTCCCCCGTGGTTTCCGCATCCTCGCCAAATGTACGTTCATAAATATAGTCAAGGTGATTATCGGTTATATCCACAACGGGGGCAAGGTTAAAATTTATCCCTATGGAAGAAAGGAGCTGAGCCTTTTCGGCGGTTTCGCTTTCAATAAGCTCCTCCCCCTCCCTTGCAAGAGAAATTTGGGAGCTGAACGGAGTTAATCTGTACTGCGGGAACTTGCTTACCCTCACCACAGTTCCTCCTTCCTCATCCGTTGCAAGGAATGCGGGAATTTTTGCGGCCTTTTGGATTTCCTGCGTTTTTTCAAGCATTGTTTCGGGAGTTTCCGACTCAAAATCCTTTGCATAGAGAGTGTAGCCTCCGATCTGATACTGCTCCATTATGCTTTCCGCGCCGCTGTCGGGAAATCTTGCAAGGAGAATTTGCCCGATTTTTTCTTCAAGGGTCATCGAATTAACAAGCGAGTCAATCGAACTGAAATCGAGTACGGCTTTCTCCGCCGATTCGGTTTCCGTCTGCTCCGAAACGGTCTCGGCGCTTTCGGCGGCGGTGGTTTCCTCCGTTGCTGTGCTTTCGCTCATTGAAGCCGCAGATGTGTCGCTCCCTGTGGGCATTTCCACTGTTGCTGTACAAGCGGAAAACGCCGATACCATCAATATTGGTAATACGAAATGTATAAATTTCCTCATTTTATACTTACCTTTCAATTACATCAAGGTTTCATTAGCGGAATATCCTATAGCGAGGATTTCGGTAATCTTATCCTCCGAACCCTCGGCAATTTTTATTTCAACATTCATCGTTTTTACGCTCTGCCACTTTATTACCTGATACGCATTCGGGTCGCCCCAGCCGTCGGGATCGTTCAAATCGATAACCTTCGCCCTTGTTCCGTCAATATAAACCTCGATTTTGCCCATGCCAGAGCTGTTGTTCCTGTTGCAGACAAGAAAAAGGCTGTTGCCCGTTACGGTGAATTTCAAAGGCTCCCCGTCCGAATCCTTATTATACGCCCAGCCCTTGTTAAATCCGCTTACTCCGTTTGCGGACTTATCGAAGCCGCCGAGGCTTTCAACTGCGATTCCGCTGTCCGAATTATCATAATCCGCCTCAATCATTACGGCATTTTCATATGGAGCGCCGAATTTTCCAACAAGCGGAACGCTGTATTCTCCGTCCGCTTCGGCTTCTTCAAGCTCATCGAAATAGTTTACGATAAACTCGGTAAAAAGCTTGTGACCCTCGGGGCTTGGGTGTGAGGAATCGTTATAATAATCCTCCCACAATATTTCGCCGCTTTCAAGGGCGGGGGTCAGCGCGTCGGCAGTGCTTATCATCGGCAAATCATAGTATTCGCCGATTTGCTTCATATAATCCTGAGCGGTATGTCCCTCCTTTGTGCGGTTAAAAAGCAGAATAACCGCCGGTGAATTTTCCTGCTCAAGGACGGTTTTTACAAGTGAATCATAGGATTCCTGATAAAGCTTGTCATTTCCGTCATTGACTGCGTATTCTATAAAAACAATATCGGCATTATAGTCAAGAACGTCACGCCGAACACGAAGATTTCCGAGAATTGACGGCGTTCCGCTAAGCCCTGCGTTGACGTAATCAATGCTTGACGAAGGATATTTTTCGCAAAGGTAATCATATGTCAGCTTTGCCCAGCATTCATCGGGGTTCACCGTATAACCATATGTTATCGAACCGCCAAGGTAGGCGACGGCAACGTCCTCTCCCCTTTCCATAGCTGCAAGCTTCTCCTTTATACGGCAGGTATTTCCCAGAGAAACAAGCGAGCTTTTCACAAGCGCAGTATGTGAATCAAGAGCCTGCTCCTCCGTTTCCGTCATCGAGGCTTGAGCGGATTCATTTTCCGCCGTTTCGGCAGCTCCGCTCTCCCCGCAGGCTGTAAAAAGCGCGGAGCACATCAATGCGGCAGTCAGAACAGCTGACATTCTCCCAACAATATTCATAAAAACCTTCCTTTCTCGGTAAAACCCATTGCGGATTATTTCCAAAATCAATTTACATCAACAATATGCGTAACAATCCCCTTCGGCGTAATATCAACCGAACCGAATGACGGCGGATACCCGTCACGGGGACTTGAGCAGCTCCCCGGGTTCATAATATAAATCCCATCCTCAAAGCGTTCAAGGCGTTCATGAGTATGCCCGTAAAGGATAATATTGCACCCCTCCTGCTTTGCGGCGGAGATGATTCGTTCAAGCCCGCTCCTTACGCCGAACAGATGCCCGTGCGTACAAAAAATTCTTGCCCCCGCCGTGTCAATGACCATGTACCTCGGCAGCATACTGTCATAATCACAATTCCCCACAACTCTCCTGAAATCAAGGTGCGGATATTGCATCATTACGAAGTCTGTTTCATATTCCCCGTCACCCAAGTGGATAAACATATCCGCTTTGCCAAGGTTTCTTTCAACGATGGTTTCAACGGCGCCCACATCACGGTGTGAATCGGACATCACAACAATTCGCACAATTACTCATTCCTTTGCATATTATTCAATAAGGGGCATCGCCCCGTCATTCAACGAACGACTGGGGGCGTCAGCCCCTTAGGGGTTTCAGTGGGGGACTGGGTCCCCACTGAAAGACCGTATGCTCCCCGCCTGAAGAGGGTGCGGGTGTCCGGCGGACACCTCTGCGAAGCAGAAGCACCGACCGAGCCGACAGGCGAGAAGGGGACATCAGTCGTAAGTTATAGAGGCTTTGTATTTTGTTTTTCATCGAAAACAGTATAACAAGCATAATTATAACATAAACTGTAAAGAAAATAAAGACTTTACAGTTAACTATTTTTCAAAGAAAAATTTTTAACGGAGGGTTTTATTATGAACGACTTCAACAAAGCAAATATGAATGAGCTTATCAACATTGTCGGAAAGAAGCTCGGCGTTTCTCCCGAACAGCTGAAAGCCGAGCTTGAAAGCGGAAAATTCGATTCCGCATTAAAAAATATGAAGCCTGCAGATGAAGCAAAATTCAACACGATTCTGAACAATCCCAAAATGCTGGAGCAGTTTATGAGCACTCCGCAGGCAAAGGCGCTTTACCAAAAGCTCACGGGCGAGGGCTAAAGGAAATCCAAACACACGCCGCAAGGCAAAAAGGGGGTGGTTACTGCGGACGGAATGGCGGAAAAAATACAATCGCTTATGAACGATGAGGAAAGTATGCGGCAGATAAAGGAGCTTGCGGAAATGTTCGGCGGCAGCGGTTCGGGCGGAGAAAACGTCGGCAATGCCGAAAAGCCGTCCGAAGAAGCCCCCCGCAGCTCAGCCGGCCTGCTTGACGGAATAACTCCCACGGCAATAATGTCCTTAATGAGCAGCTTTTCCGAAAGCGACCCAAACTGCGACCTTATTATGGCGTTAAAGCCGCTTCTTTCAAAGGACAAACAGCAAAAGGCGGACAAAGCGATAAAAATGCTGAAATTATACAATGTGTATATATCTTTAAAGGAAAGCGGAATGCTTAACGATCTCTTCTGAATGGCACGGTGATTGCAGATGAACGAAAATAACAGCATTTCTCAGGCGGAAAACAGGGTAAAGGAGATGAACCGCATGGCAAGGCAATATCTTGAACAGTCAAACCGTATGATGCAGCGAAATTCTGCGCAAAACCGAGGCGCGCAATCATTTCCGACAACTCCGCCGATGAGCGTTCCGCCTCCGCCCGAACCGCCCCGCAATCCCTACCGACAGGGCGAGCAAAGCCGAAATCCCGCAACACGTTTCGAGCAGATGCCCCTCCCCGCCTATCATAATTACAAGGAAGAGCTCACCCCCCCCAAACCCCCGCCGCAAAAGAGCCGCACACACGACCCAAACAGCACCGCAGGGGAGCTTACGGACGGTCTGCTTAACATTGACGGCGAAAAGCTGCTTATAATTCTTATTATGATACTTCTTATAAAGGAAAAGGCGGATATGAAGCTTATTGTGGCTCTCGGATACCTGTTAACGTAAATACAAAATGTACAAGGAAGTGATTTTTATACATAACGTTAATATAATTTCGCTTATCAGGGACCTTTTTAACGGCAGCATAAAGCGCCGCAGAGAAGCCCTTACTGCAGAAGCGGCGGAGCGCAGGCAGCTTATTGACGACCTTGACCTTATCGCCGAACGCCTTGACCGTATACAAAAAAGCTACGACCTTATCTGCGAAAGCGAGCTTATTGATGCGGCAATTTATGAGGAGCTTGCTTTGAAAGCGCAATATGCATATCTTCTTCGGCTTGCAAAGGAAAAAAACATTAAATGCAGGATGGTGATACATTAATGAATGTCGGAAAAATAATTTTTTATGCGGCTTTTATAATTTCTGCGATAATAATTGTCTGCTCCTATATGCGGAGCGAAAGGCCCGTTCGGACGGCTCTTTCGGGAATGCTGTCGGGCGGAGCGGCTTTGCTTGCGGTTCATTTTGGCGGAGGAAGTATAGGTCTTTATATCCCGCTGAATTTTTTTACAGCCGCCCTTTCGCTGACCCTTGGCGCGCCCGCCGTAATAATAATGACCTTGGCTGATAAATTCGGGATAATCTGACAAGCGGATTTTCCGACAAAAAATGCGGTTCGCATCTTACCTGCGAACCGCACTTTTGTTCAATAGGGGCATCGCCCCGTCATTATACTCAGCTTATCATAAGCGAAAGGATTGTAATTCCCTTATCCTCCGAACCCTCGGCGGGCTTAATTTCAACGGTATGCTTTTCAGTGTCCTTTGCAAGCACGACCTGCTTCGGATAACCGTAATTGCCCCAGCCGCCCGAAAAGTCCGCTTCAAGCAGACCCTTGCGCTGTCCATCGACATAAACCTCATAGGTTCCGCTGCTTCCGTCCGTTGTTTTAAGGAAGAATATTCCGAGATTCTGACATTCAACCTCGAACGAAATTGTTCCTCCGCTTGTGGTTATCCAGTTATCGGTAAATTGGCTGTAAACGGTGTTCTGTCCGACCTCGAAGCCCTCCGAGGATACAGCCGTAATTTCGGATGCGTTTACAAGACGTGCGTTTTTATAATAATCGTTCGTTACGCCTTCAACGGTGAACGCTTCGGGCTCATCTGCGGAATCCTTATTCTCATAAACGCTGTCAAGGTATCTTCCGAGGAGCTGACCTATCATATCGTGACCTATATCATTCGGGTGGATATTATCGGGGGAAATATCCGTCCAAGCGAGCGTTCCTGCGGCAACCTCGGGGTAAACCGCTTCACGGTAGCTTATCATGGGCAGGTCATAAGCAAAGCCTATTTCCTTATGAACGTCCTGCAGGCTTGTTCCGTCCTCCTGGGTTGTAAAAAGGAGAATTACGGCAGGGTTATTTTCCGCCGAAAGAATTTTTCTTACAAGGCTGTCATAGGAATACTTGTTCATGGTTTTATCCGTATCATTAACGGAGAATTCCACGATTACCACATCGGGGTTCTGCGAAAGAAGCTGCTCGTCAACACGGTGAACGCCGAGGTAGGAATCCGTTCCGCCGATACCCGCATTAACGGTATTGATACTGCATTCGGGGAATTTTTCGCTCCACCAGCTAAAGAATTTTGAAGCATAGCAGTTATTTTGATTGGAGGCAAGGCTGCCCTGGGTGATTGAACCGCCGATAACGCCAACGGTAATTTCCTCGCCGTTCTCCGCTTTTTTCATAGCTGCGGCGAGCCTTGATGTATCACCCTCATTCATAAGGGCGCGGTTATACATTTTGTCGGTAATGCCCTCGTCAAGATTAACGGGAACATTCGGGTCAACGGCGTTTTCGTTCTCCTCGGCAGCAGCATCGGAGGAAGAAGCCACGGACGCTGTCGCTTCGGACGAGGTTTCCTCCGAACCGTCCGAGCTGTCCGAACCGCAGGCGGAAAGCATAACCGCAGAAAGCGTCAAAGCGGTTACGCAGGATAAAATTTTTTTCATTGATTTCATAGAATCTATTCCTTTTTTTAATTATTGGATAAATCGGATTCATAGGGCGACTGTTGTCAAATCCTCTATTTTCCATACCCTTGCTTTTTATTATAGCACTATTCCTCCGAGATTGCAACACATTTTTATTTCATCCTCCCCGAATTTGCTGAAAACACAGTAGCTGCAGGCGCAGTAGCCCTTTCTGCAATGGCTACAACAGTTTCCGCTGA
>JAJQIG010000019.1 GCA_021199335.1 Oscillospiraceae bacterium
GAGGCAAAGTTGGGTGAACAAAGTGTAAAACTCAATTAAATCAGCGTATCCTTAACTAACTATAAATTTCAATTGAACATTGCATTAAATCGTTGACAAAAGAACAGTGTACGTTAACACTATCTTAACAGAAGAATACATAAAAGTTTGTATTATTTTTATCAAAATAATCCTTGCTTTATGATTCAAAATGAGTTATAATATATTAGATATTTTTTAAAAAGGAGAAATTTATATGGAAAATATGGACGGCGCATATGTTGCAACGGTCGTTCTCACCGGCCTGATTGTTGTCTTCCTCGGTCTTGTTCTTCTTATTATATTTGTCTGGCTGATGGGTAAGATTTTTGACTCAATTAAGGCAAAGAAAAAAAAATCGTCCGAAGTCGCACCTCCTGTTGCAGAAACCCCTGTTGTTTCCACCCCTGTTTCTGCTGCTGCGGCACCTGAAACCGAAGATGGTATAAGCGATGAAATTATTGCGGTCATTTCTGCCGCCGTTGCTGCTATGTCTGATTCCTATACAGTTAAAAGTGTGAAAAAAGTGTCACTTAAATCTTCAAGAAGAACTGCATGGGGCGCTCAAGGCATAAGCGAAAGCACTAAGGCATTTTAAATTATTAGGAAAGGGTTAATGTAACATGGATAAATTTCTCGAAACGCTCCGGTCATTATGGGAAACTTCGGGACTCTATAATCTTACATGGCAGTCCTGCGTTATGATTCTCATATCTTTTGTTTTTATGTACCTTGCTATCAGGCATAAGTTTGAACCACTTCTTCTTCTTCCTATAGCCTTTGGTATGCTTCTGACAAATCTTCCTCTCACGGAAATGTACCACCCCGAGCTTTTTGATATAAGCGGCGGAAAGGAGTTAAGCTTCAGCGATATACTTCATAACGGCGGATTGCTTGACTTGCTTTATCTGGGTGTAAAGCTTCAGATATTCCCTCCCCTTATCTTCCTCGGCATCGGATGTATGACCGATTTCGGCCCGCTGATTGCAAACCCAAAGAGTTTTCTCCTCGGTGCTGCTGCGCAGGCAGGTATCTTCTTTACATTTATTGGTGCTGCATTTCTTGGATTCACACCACAGGAAGCGGGTTCAATCGCTATCATCGGCGGTGCCGATGGCCCTACCGCTATTTTCGTATCAAGCAAGCTCTTGGGTTCGGGCGGTTACGATATAGATACGGGTACAATCGCTCTTGCCGCTTATACTTATATGGCTTTGGTTCCTATCATTCAGCCGCCTATTATGAGGGCGCTTACAACAAAAAAGGAACGCTCCGTTGTAATGACTCAGCTCAGAGAGGTTTCAAAAACAGAGAAAATTATTTTTCCTATAGCCGTAACAATCGTTATTGCTCTACTTATTCCGTCTGCTGCTCCTCTTGTAGGTATGCTTATGCTCGGTAACCTCTTTAAAGAAAGCGGCGTTGTTGACAGAATCTGCAAAACTGCACAGAATGAACTTATGAACATTATCACTATCTTCCTTGGAGTTTCGGTGGGTGCTACGACTACTGCGGATAAAATTGTAAACACGAAATTCCTCAAGGTTATAATCCTTGGCGTAATTGCATTCTGCTTAGGTACAGCCTGCGGTGTCCTCTTCGGAAAACTTATGTACATCTTCACAAAGGGCAAGGTTAATCCACTTATCGGCTCGGCCGGTGTTTCTGCCGTTCCAATGGCTGCTCGAGTATCTCAGAAGGTTGGTTCGGAAGAAAATCCTGCAAACTTCCTTCTTATGCACGCTATGGGTTCAAATGTTGCGGGCGTTATCGGTTCCGCCGTTGCGGCAGGCGTTCTTCTCAGCATTATACCCCACTAAGTCTAAATTAAATGTAAAAAAATGCACTTCACAGGTTACTTGTGAAGTGCATTTTTACTGTCTTATAGATCAATTTTTATATAAGGACACATTCTCGAATCCATCAAGAAGTTTATCAAGATAATTAAACGCAGCCTGTGCGCCCTTGGCAACACATGAAAGAGGATTATCGGCAACATGACACTTTACACCGATTTCCTTTGAAATGAGCTTATCCATTCCGTTTATCATAGCACCGCCGCCCGTAAGATAAATTCCATTTTGGCATATATCTCCTACAAGCTCAGGAGGAGTGCTTTCAAAAACACTTTTGACAGCAGAAACAATTTCATTAATTTGATCTGTTGTTGCCTCATAAATGTCATAATCGGATATTTCAAGGCATTCAGGCAAACCTCTTATAAGATGCCTTCCTTTTATAATCATTGAACGGGTTCCATCGGGGTCAAATACATTTGCAGCGCTTATTTTAGCTATTTCCGCAGTCTTTTCACCTATGAGGATTCTATATCTGTTGCTGACATACTTAACTATAGCCTTATCGAGCTTATTGCCCGCAACCTTAATTGATGCTTTCGATACTATTCCGTTAAGGGATGCTATTGCAATATCTGTTGTTCCGCCGCCTATATCAACTACCATATTACCGTTTGGCGAGGAAATATCAACTCCTGCGCCAAGGAGTGCGGCTACCGGTTCTTCAAGCAGATAAACCCTTCTCGCTCCCGCAATCTTAGCTGCCTCAATTACCGCACGACTTTCAACATCGGTAATTGAGGACGGAATACACATAACTATGCTCGGCATAAGAAGCTGTTTTCCCGTTACCTTTTCAATAAAGGCGGTTATCATATATTCCGTCATTTTATGGTCGGATATAACTCCATCGCTGAGGGGTTGAACCACAATTATATGCTCAGGAGTTTTACCAAGCATTTTATATGCTTCATTTCCAACGGCAATAACCTCATCGGTCTTTGTGTTGAATGCAACAATAGATGGTTCATTAAGTACAATTCCCTTATTTCCCATTGTAATCACGACATTAGCTGTACCTAGATCTATACCTATATCCATGTATAACTTCACCCTTTCATTTTAATGTAGTTGCAGCAACGGCTATAATTACGGCAGCCGCTCCCATTTCTGTCAATAAACCTGCACATTGATTAAGCGTCGAACCTGTCGTCATAACATCATCGCATAAAATAACAACTTTCCCTTCAATACCGTCAACGTTTCCTTTTTCATAGAGATGACGGACATTATTTCTACGCATATTTGCGGAAAGCTTATGCTGTGCTATAAGAGATTCATGCTTTACCAAGGCATCATTTTTTAACGGGACTTTAAGTACTTCCGAAAGTGATTTTGCCAAAACCTCCGCCTGATTATAACCGCGTCTGCTTAGTTTCATCTTTGACATTGGAACCGGAACAATGAAGTCAGCTTTAAATTTATAGGGATCCTCACACATATCATCGTAGATTTTCTCTGCGAAAATATTGGGAAAAATTCTGTTGTTTGTCCTTTTAAGATATATTATTGCAGACTTTGCGACATCCATATAATAGAATGCCGCATAACATCTAATAAAATGGAAATTTTCTTTATCACAAACACATTGCACAATGTCATTACCACATCCATGGCACAGTTCCTTTCCTGTCCATGGAAGCTCATCATAACATTTCTCACAGTATGGAAAATCCCACCTTATGACTCGACCGCAAAGCGGACATCTATTCGGGAAAAACAAATCAATAATAAAGTCCTTAAAACGAAATTTCATTTATCCGATTTCCTTTTCTATCATATCCTTCAAACAAGTATATCTCAAGGTACGCCTGTTATTGGCAACCATTGACTCAACAGCCTTTTTGGAACCGACAATTATAAGCTGCTTTTTTGCCCTTGTAACTGCCGTATACAACAGATTTCTGTAATAAAGCTTATCAAAACCTCCTAACAGGGGCAAAATAACCGCATTAAACTCACTACCTTGACTTTTGTGTACTGTAATTGCATATGCAAGCTCAAGCTGGTCTAACATTTCCGTAGAATATTCAACAATTCTCCCCTCGAAATCTATAATCATCCTACTCTCTCTGCTGTATATTTTTACAATTGTACCAATATCGCCGTTGAAAATTCCCGTGCCGTTTTCGCCATCTCTTTTCCAGAGAATGTCATAATTATTCTTTATCTGCATAACCTTGTCATTATCCCTGAATGTATATGTAGTTCCCTTTACATCATTTTTTTGAACATCAGGGGGATTTAATGCAAATTGGAGCGCCTTATTCATTTCCACAACGCCAAGTATTCCCTTCCGCGAGGGGCAGAGAACCTGAATATCTTCAGCCGATGAGTAGCCATATGCTTTCGGGAGCCTTTCCGCACACAAATCAACCACTGTTTCAGCGGCAATTGACGAATCAAGCCTTTGCATAAAGAAAAAGTCGCTATCCGTCCTCGTAAGGTCAGGATTTTCACCCTTAACTATTTTATGTGCGTTTGTTACTATACAGCTTTGCTGGGCTTGCCTGAAGATTTCCGTAAGTTCAACAACCGAGAGCTTTCCGCTCTCAATCATATCTTTAAGGAGATTCCCTGCACCTACTGAGGGAAGCTGGTCGCTGTCACCGACCATAATTAATCGACAGGACAGCTTCAATGCACGAAGGAGTGCTTCAAACAGCAGTGTGTCAACCATTGACATTTCATCGATAATCATTACATCACAGCTCAGTGGGTCCGTTTCATTATGCTTAAATATAGTTTTGCCCGAATTGTCAAACGTAACCTCAAGAAGTCTGTGGATAGTTTTGGCATCATAGTCCGTAAGGTCGGAAATACGTTTTGCAGCCTTTCCTGTGGGGGCAGCAATTTGAACCTTCATTCCCTTTTGCTCGTAAAGAGAAATAATTGCTTTAAGTGTAGTGGTTTTTCCTGTTCCCGGTCCTCCTGTGAGGATTATAAAGCCCTTAGACATGGCAAGCGAAATAGCTTTACGCTGCTGTTCGGCATAGGTAATGGCCTTTGAGCGCTCCTCAACGTCAATTAACTCGGTATAATCATATCCTGAATCCTTCATAAAGGAATTCAGAACATTTAGCCTTCCCGCTATGTAGCTTTCGGCATTATAATAATCATAAAGGAAAACATAATCTCGATTCCCTTTGCTGTAGAGCGCAAGGTTATTTTCACTGCATTCGGCATCGATAACCCTATCGAATAGTTCTCCTTCAACGCCGAGCAATCTAATTGCAGTTTCTCGGAGTCTGTCATAGGGCAGACAGGTATGACCCAGATAACTGTTTTGAATAAGAATATGATTGATTCCTGCCTTCACCCTTCCATCAGTGTTCTTCGGAATATCCATTGCGGCAGCAATCTGTTCAGCCTTTTCAAATTCAAGCTCTATCCCGAAATCACAGAGAACATAGGGATTTTCTTTTATTATATCAACTGCATACTGTCCCCATTTTCTCCATGCCTTTAAAGCAAAGGACGGCTCAATACTGTATTGTGAGAGGAAAATCATAAGCGCTCTTATGCCATAAACCCTTTTGAATTCCATGGCGACTTCTTCCGCTTTTTTGGGTGTAAAACCTTTTACCTCTGTAAGTCTTTCGGGTTCGTTTTCAAGTATTTCAAGGGATTTATCTCCGAATTTTTCAACAATTCTTCGTGCGAGGGTTACACCCACTCCTTTTATAATTCCCGATGAAAGGTATTTTAATATAGCTGCGGAATTTTCGGGCAGCTTTCTTGTGCAAAGCTCCGCCTTAAATTGTCTTCCGAAGCGTGGATGAGTGACAAAATTCCCTGTAAGAGAAAGCAGTTCACCTTCCTCAATATTACCAAGCTCCCCGATAACGGTAATTTTCTCCTCTCCGCTGTTAATTTCAAGGACTATATATCCATTCACGGGATTTCTGAAAAGCACCGAATTAACGATACCCTCTATATTTTCCTGCTGTTTCTGCATAATAACATCCTATCGTAAAATAACTGTACAACTCACTGATATATTATAACACTATTTTCTTTTTATTGCAACAGCTGTTTCTTATTTTTAGGAAAATGAAATTAAATTTTGAACAGTTAAAACTATTGACAATGCTATATAATGTATAGTATAATAATTACAGCCGCTGAATATTATTTTTAACGGTAAATTAATCTTTACAGAAAAGGCATTTAGATTATGAAATTTGAGGGCTTTTCTACCGAAAACAGACACCTTGCTCAAATTATGACAACCACCGCCGATGATTTCATCACCGACATCTTTAAAACAAGAACCGAACGCTGCACATACCTTGGACTGGGACTAAGTGCAGGGAATATTATGCCTGTATACTTTGTTGCCCTGACGGGAGTTCCTGCGGAAGAGAAATTGACAGATTACAAAAATTCACTGTATAAGTTACGTGATGACCTCATTAAATCACCTAAGTTTCTTATATTTATCCAAGATAAAATGCGAAACCCCACACCCGAGGAAATTAATTTCTTTGATGCTGTCAGCAGAGGAAATGCAGATGAAACCGTCAGTGATTTTGTTGGCCTTATAAACATTAATGGGGATTCAGTGCGCACTGAAGAGGCTAAGCGAATTTTTTCCGAAATGGCTGAACCGCTAAAAAAGGAAGGCAGCGACATTCTTTTTGATTTTGGCGCAAAAACCATCACATGGCTTAACCGCTGCACTATCTCCAACGAATATGCCAAATTCTGCGAAGCTGATATTCCTGTGGTAATTTTTTATGGAAAAACGAGTCTTTCCGAGCTGTCATTTATGCATTTTCTTTCCCGCATAGGATTTGATGTTATTTATATTTCAAGCGAAAGAGGTATGGTTTCGTCAATCAATACCAATAATGCCGAGGGTCGGATGCAAATCTTTGAATTTCCGTATGAAATGCCACAATTTCCATACCCCGACAAGCTCACCAAAACAAGTCTTGCTACAACTGCATACAGCGCAGAGCAGGAACTGAATGAATTTATGTACAGCAACACCTCCATTTTTAAGGATTTTCAGTTTTCCGATATGCAGTCGCTCACTCTCAAGACTACATATGAGGAGATAGATATATTATGGCATCAGAAAGCACGTTATAGGGCGGGCTTCAATGTCATAGAAGGAAAAAAAGTCATTGTACCCAATATTTTTGCTAAGATAAACGGCATAAAGAATGGAGATACGGATGGTTACTGGGACAGTATCCGCGAAAAGCTCTCCCCACTTACAAAAATTATGCTTAAATCTCCATCATATGATAAATTCCCTCAGAGCATTTTCACTGTTTACAATAATTTCTTTAGCGGCACGGAAATCTATATTGATAAGCTAAAAAAATCCTCTCTGAATCCTTATAATTATCTGTCGGATTCGCTTCAGCTTTTGATTTTTAACAAAATACAGGAAGCAATTGACAGCGGTTGGCTGTTGATAGACCCTGCTGAGCTTGTTCCGTTAGTTCTTTATGTCGGGCTGAACATTGATAAATCTATGCTGAAGACTCTTCAAAAATATGATTATACCAAAGATATTCCCAAAATTATCCTTATAGACACAATTGAAGATACTTTCAGCAAAGTTGAATGCATCCAACTTGTACTCTTTAATCTTCTCGGGTTTGATATTCTTGTCTACACACCGACAGGATATAAAAACCTTGAAACCTACATTTCCCCAAGTGCATTTGAAACTTACACGATGAATGAGTATATATACAACATACGTATTCCAAGATTTAAAATTCCCGATTCGGTTCCAGAGCCAAAAAATAGTGATGGCTTTTTTAATAAATTATTTAGGAAAGGGCGTAAGTAAAAATGGGTTTACAATTCACACCATCATCGGAGGAAGCTCCGAACAATCAGACGGTATCGGTAGAACCTGCCGTTTCAACCAACATCAAGATTGCAGAGGCTCAGGATTTCTCAATGGTTGAAGTTCAGCAAAATATTAAAAACGACCTTATCAAGAGCGAGGCTGTTCAAAAACTTGTCGATTCAATCAATGTAAATGACCTTAATTCCGTTGTTAAGTTCGGCAACGATGCCGCAACGGAGATTTCCAAAGCATCAGATCAGGTTCTTAACACCATGAATATGGATCAAATTAACGATTCGGGCGAAATGCTCACAGCACTTGCTGCCGTGATGGATCAATTTGATATGAAAGAGCTTACTGCAGAGCCTAAAAAAGGTCTTTTTGCAAATCTTAAAAAGCAGATTGACAAGCTGCTTGAAAAATATCACACAATGGGAGAGAATGTTGACCGCATCTATGTTCAGCTTAAGTCCTATGAAAAGGAAATTGAACAGTCCAATGTTAAGCTTGAACAGATGTATAACTCGAACATCAATTATTATAAAGAACTGCAGCTTTACATTATGGCAGGTGAACAGGCTTGTGTAGAGCTTGATCAATACATTGCGGATTACCGAAAAAAGCTTGAGAACAACCCCGATTCGGGCGCAGTTGCGATGGACCTCCAGAATCTTGAAAATGTTCGTGATGTCTTTGAACAGAGGGTTATGGACTTAAAAATTGCCGAAAATGTTGCAATGCAAACCGTTCCTATGCTTAAAACAATGCAATTCTCAAATCTTAACCTGATAAGAAAGATCAATTCGGCATTCATCATTACAATGCCTGTTTTCAAGCAGTCACTGGCTCAGGCAGTAATGCTTAAACGCCAACAGGTACAAGCTGAATCTATGTCTGCCCTCGACGAAAAGACAAATGAGCTGCTCCTAAAAAACGCTCAAAATACAGTTGAGCAATCCAAATCAATAGCAAAGATGGCTTCAGGCAGTTCCATTAAAGTTGAAACTCTTGAAGAAACATGGCAGACCATTGTTACTGGAATTGAAGAAACAAGAAAGATTCAGGAAGAAGCAAAAATTAAACGTGCGGAGGACGCCAAAAAGCTTCAAGCCCTTAAGGACGACTACAAGGCAAAGCTCCAGGAAACAAAGTAGTATTGATTACCATAGGGAAACAGTGCTGTTTCCCTATTCTTTTTATTGATTTGTTCCGAAAGACTATTGAAAAATAAGACATTATATGATAAAATATTGTATATTTGCGAATAACTGAGATATAAATTTTGATTGGATGATGTAATGAAACGTCTTGTAATAGGAATACTTGCGCACGTTGACTCGGGAAAAACTACACTTTCCGAAGCAATGCTTTATCGTTCGGGAGAAATTCGGCATTTCGGAAGAGTTGACCATGGCGATGCATTTCTTGATAATAATGAGCTTGAAAGAAGCCGTGGTATAACAATTTTTTCAAAGCAGGCTATGCTCCGATGCCATGACTGTTCAATTTCTCTGCTCGATACTCCGGGACATGCTGATTTTTCGGTCGAAGCGGAACGTACCCTACAGGTACTTGATTATGCAATACTTGTAATAAGCGGTTCGGACGGTATTCAAAGCCACACGGAAACCTTATGGCGTCTTCTTGAAAGATATAATATTCCTGTTTTTATATTCGTTAATAAAACAGATATTGCCAAAACAGATCGCAATGGCCTTATATCAGAAATTAAAAATAAACTGAACAAATGTTGCATTGATTTTTCATCGGGCGGAAAGAGTGAACAGTTCTATGAAGACGTTTCAATGTGTGACAATATTCTTATGGAACAATTCCTTGAAACAGAAAAAGTTGATGACGAAAGCATAAGTAATTCCATTGCAGGAAGAAGAATTTTCCCATGCTGCTTTGGTTCAGCTTTGAAAAACGAAGGCATAGACGAATTTCTGAAAATTCTGTGCCACTATTCCAATCAGCCCGTTTACGGCGACAAATTTGGCGCAAAGGTTTTCAAAATATCCGATGACGGACAAGGAAACAGACTTACTTATATGAAAATTACGGGCGGAACGCTTAAGGTAAGAGATTCGTTCTGCACCCAAAACAATGTTCAGCCGGAAAAAGTTACTCAGATACGAATTTATTCAGGTGCAAAATTTCAGGCTGTTGACACTGCGGAAGCAGGCTCTGTCTGTGCCGTTACCGGTCTTACCAAAAGCTTCTCGGGGCAAGGCATAGGCATCGAAAGTGACTCCCTCTCCCCTATCCTTGAACCTGTGCTTTTATATGAGGTAAAGCTGCCACAGGGGATTGACCCACACACTGCCCTTTCCAAGCTTCGAATACTTGAGGACGAAGATCCTCAGCTGAATATTATGTGGAACGAACAGCTGCGAGAAATCCACATTGCATTAATGGGCGAAATTCAACTTGAGATTTTAAAAAGCATTATTGCTGAACGACTCGGAATGGATGTTGAATTCGGTCACGGTGGCATTGCTTATAAAGAAACCATATCCAAAAAGGCTGAAGGAGTCGGACACTATGAACCGCTCCGTCATTATGCGGAGGTTCACCTTATTCTTGAACCGGGAAAACAAGGCAGCGGACTGGAGTTTTGTACGGATTGCCGTGAGGATTATCTTGACCGAAATTGGCAACGCCTTATTCTTACGCATCTACAGGAAAAACAGCACTTGGGGGTTCTCACAGGTTCTCCCATTACTGATATGAAAATAACTCTTGTTTCAGGACGCGCTCATTTGAAGCATACTGAGGGCGGAGATTTTCGCCAAGCCTGTTACAGAGCTGTAAGAAACGGCCTTATGAACTCGGAGAGCATTCTCCTTGAACCATGGTATGATTTTAAACTTGAGGTCCCAAATGAATCTGTCGGAAGGGCATTAAATGATATTCAGCAGATGTGCGGGGAGTTTGAGCCACCTGCTTCAAATGAAAAAATGTCGGTTATTTTAGGCAGCGCTCCCATTTCGGAAATGCAAGGATACCACACAAGCGTGATAAACTATACTCATGGCAAAGGCAGACTTAGCTGTGTTGTTAAGGGATATTTTCCATGCCACAACCAAAGCGAGGTTATAGACTCAATCGGATATGATGCCGAGAGCGATTTGGACAACCCTTCAGGCTCAATCTTTTGCAGCCACGGGGCAGGATTTGCCGTAAAATGGGACGAAGTTCCGAACTATATGCACCTCGAAAGCGCACTTTCGACTGCAAATACCGAGAATTTCTCCACCGCCATAACAAAACAGCAGATGCGTTCCTACCGTGACAGACTTGAAGAGGACAAGGAGCTTATGGCAATTTTTGAGCGAACCTATGGCCCCATAAAAAGAGATAACCGATATGCCATGCATACAGAAAAGTATGTTCAGCCATCATCCAAACAACCAAAGGCTGCGCCTTTGCCTAGCGGTCCCGAATATCTTCTTGTAGATGGATATAACATCATTTTTTCTTGGGATGAGCTTAAAAAGGCTGCCGAAGAAAACCTTGACCTTGCAAGGAGTATGCTCATAAACACGCTCTGCAACTACCAGGGTTTCAAGCAATGCCAAACAATTCTTGTTTTTGATGCATACAGAGTAAAGGATGGTCGAGAAAAAGTCGAACAGGTTCACAACATCACAGTTGTTTACACAAAGGAAGCGGAAACAGCCGATACTTATATTGAAAAAGCAACCCATGAATTAAGCAGGCATCACCGTGTAAGAGTTGCAACATCGGATAACCTTGAGCAGATTATTATACTTGGAAACGGTGCATATCGAGTTTCAGCCTCGGAGTTTTACGATGAGATAAAACGTACCGAAAAAGCTATCCGTGATTTCATATCAAATCAGTAGTAAATTGGAGAACACCTATGATACTTTCACTTGAAAATGTAAGTAAGATTTATAACGGCAATACCGTTCTCGATAATATTGCCCTTACAATAGAGGATCATGACCGAATAGGTCTTGTAGGAATAAATGGCTGTGGGAAATCCACGCTGCTTAATATCATTACAGGCAGAGAAGATCCGGAAACCCAGCCCGATCCGAACACTGCCAAAGTTGCCGTTACCAAAAACGCATCAATCGGATTCCTTGCACAAAATACAGGACTTGACCGTTCAAGCACTGTTATTGAGGAAATGACCTCTGTATTTTCCGAGCTGCTTAAAATAGCTGAGGGAATGCACGAACTTGAAGAAAAAATGGGAGATCCTTCCGCTCACGGCAATCCTGAGAATTTCAAGAATATTTCCGAGGAATATGCAAGAAAAACCGCCTACTTTGAAGCACATGACGGTTACCTCATAAACGTAAAGATAAACAAAGTTCTAAACGGTATGGGATTTTCTCCCGATACCTATGACAGGGTTATATCAACCCTCAGCGGCGGAGAAAAAACTCGACTTGCGCTTGCAAAGCTGCTCCTTGAAAATCCAAATCTGCTTATTCTCGACGAACCAACAAATCATCTTGACTTCAACACCATAATGTGGCTTGAAGATTATTTGCAGGATTACAAGGGTGCGCTTCTGATAGTTTCCCATGACCGCTATTTTCTCGATAAACTCACCACTTCAACCTGCGAAATTCAGCGTGGACGTCTAAAGCGTTACAAGGGAAACTATACTGCATTTACAGCGCTTAAAGAAGCGGATGTAAACCGCCAGCTTAAAGAATATGAAGCACAGCAGGCGGAAATTGCCAAGCTTCAGGATTTTATTGATAGAAACCTTGTAAGGGCAACAACGTCTAATATGGCAAAAAGCCGCATAAAAAAGCTTGAAGCAATGGAAATTATAGAAAAGCCGATTACTCATGAAAAATCCTCAAAAATTAAATTTGAATACGACATTGTTCCCCCGCAGGATCTCCTTACCGTAAAGAATATAGATATTTCCGTTGGCAGCGGAGCTGACAAGCAAACCCTTAAGGAATCGGTTTCCTTTGAGGTAAAGCGTGGGGAAAAGGTTGGAATTATCGGTTCAAACGGGATTGGAAAATCTACACTGCTGAAAATTATTCAACGCAAGCTCCCCTGCTCCCACGGCTCAATTGAATGGACTAAAAATGTCAAAATTTCCTACTTTGATCAAGAAAATTCACAGCTTGACTTCAACAAAACGGTTATAGATGAGGTTCATTCACGCTATCGTACCATGAGTGATGTCGAAATTCGTTCACTTCTCGGAAGTGTACGCATGGTTGGGGAAAATGTATTTAAGCCCATAAGCGTTATAAGCGGAGGAGAACGCGCAAAGCTGTGCTTTGCCATTATGATGCTTGAACGAGGAAATGTTCTTATCCTTGATGAACCTACAAACCACCTTGATATTGACACTAAAGAGGTACTCGAAAACGCCCTGTGTGAATTTGATGGAACGATAATCTTTGTTTCCCATGACCGCTATCTGTTGAGTAGGCTTGCAAGCCGTATCATTGAAATAACTGAGGATAATGTTGAAAGCTACAACGGCGGATTCGCCGACTTTATGGAAGTGAAACATTCACGCCGTTTTGCAGAAGAACAGCGACTTGAAGAAGAACGCGCCAAAAAATCAAAGCAGATTGCCGATGAAAAGAAAGTCAAGGCTTACCGCTCAAAGGAACAACGTGCCGCAGATGCTCAGAAACGCAGCAGGATACGTGATCTTGAAAAGGCAATTGAACAGCTCGAAATCGAAATGCAGCAGCTCCAACAGGAAATGGCTTCACCCGAAGTTTGTACCAACTATCAACTTATGCAGGAAAAATGCACTTTATTTGAAGAAAAAAAGCAACTCTCATCCGATTATTCCGACGAATGGATAGTGCTTTCAGAGGAGCTTGAAGGCTAAAATTTCGGAGGAAACAAATTATGCTTCCTCCGAAATTTTTATATTTATTCCGATATTGAATTTTTACGGGAATCATAATCATCAAGGAAGTGGTGAACAATACCTTCGTAATCTTTATAGGATATAAGGGTTTTAAGATTTACACCCTCGACACTGCGGAAAATATTCATTTCAATCTGCGGATTAATTTTGCTTAAATAGGCGATAAGCCGCTTGATTTCCTGTCGTTTGGATGTATTCTCGGCATTTTTTTCGGAAACGGAATCGGTAAATTTGCAGGCACATTGAATGAAATGCAGGTCGTTACTATCTCGCCAACGTTTAATATCATTTTCACGAATCAGATACATAGGTCGAATAAGCTCCATTCCCTCGAAGTTTGCACTATGTAGCTTCGGTATCATTGTTTGAACCTGTCCCCCATAAATCATACCCATTAAAATGGTTTCTATAACATCATCAAAGTGGTGTCCAAGAGCAATTTTATTGCAGCCAAGCTCCTTTGCCTTGCTGTAAAGATTGCCTCTTCTCATTCTGGCGCAAAGATAGCAAGGATTGTTTTTCACGTTATAAACCGAACTGAAGATGTCTGTTTCAAATATAGTCAGCGGAATATTAAGGGATTCTGCATTTTTTTCTATAATTCTGCGGTTTGTACGACTATATCCCGGATCCATAACAAGAAAAATAACCTCAAAATCAATTTTTTTATGCCGTTTTATTTCCTGAAAGAGCTTTGCCATAAGCATTGAATCCTTTCCGCCTGAAATACAAACGGCTATTTTATCCCCGGGTTTAATAAGCTCGTAATCCGTAAGAGCTTTAGTGAACTTGCTTAAAATTGAACTGTGAAAACGCTTGCGCAGACTCCTTTCGGCTTCCTCTGCCTTGGACTCTCCACTGTCAAGCTTATTGCTAAGCCAACCTATGTAGCCGCCTTCAAGGTTGTATGCATCATATCCTTTTTGGCGAAGATTTTCGACAAATTCTCTGCTAATAATTCCACCATTCCCACAAACAATCAGCTTTTTACCATAAGGCAATTTTTCAAAATCATCTCCATACGGAATATTAATCGCACCATTTATATGACCAAAGGAAAAGGAATCCTCATCACGAATATCAACAACGACAGAGTTTTCCTTCGGAATTAATTTAAGCATTTCGGCAGTAATTTCATTTTCCATAAACAAACCCCATTCTACGATAATAAATTGTAATACATTAAAATATCATTATACCATATTTCATATATTTTGTCCACACCATGAAACCATATCAACGGCATATTATATAAATGGGTCTTATATAATAAAAAAATTCCCATACTTCTCAAGTACAGGAACACATGCTGATAAGCAGCCCCATATCTATTTACTTATCGTAAAATTCATTCAACAGATTGATTTTTAGGCTTTCTGCCTCTTTTGAGCTTAGGAATGCTCCACGCTATCTTACACCTTTGATTAAACTCCGATTCAAGGGTACTGTTCACGATGCTTGCTCGACTCTTTGCGCTTCTGTCATCTGTAAGTCCCATGATGTAATCAACACTTGTATTATAAAACCTCGCAAGTTTTTCCATAACACCGAGGGATGGTTCAAGTTCTCCTGTTTCATATCTTGAATAGGTTTGCTGTGTACAGCCGAGATATTCCGCAAGATTACGCTGACACAAGCCATTCTCTTCACGCAACACTCGGATTCGTAAATTCATATCATCACCTCATACTATCCAAAAGCTGCGGGTACAATTCTGCACCGGTAGAACTAATGTTATTATCTCATATTTGATAATAAATATGCAGTTCTTACGCTTAAAACGAATGAAGCGGTTCGGTTGTTTCGACAAAAATCGAGATAATTCCTCCCAAAAACAGAAAATTCTCCGTAAAATCGGCACTTTTTTATCATTCGTTTTTAGTGTATTAATTTGCGTACTAAGTTTATTAATTGAATGATATATATTAAATATTTGAAACAAAATTACGCCATATTTCACCTTTTAAATCTATACATAAAGGTTTATTTGAATTTACTACACGGAAAACGTGTAAACAAATAACAGAAATAACTTACTGAAAAATTTGTGCCGATAATGATGCCGCATACGGAACTATAATTTATGCCTGAGTTGAATTTTATAAGATAATATAGTATAATAAGAAAAATAAATCAGACCTTGGAGGGAAAATATGCGATATATCTACGTGCATGGTTTGGGGCAAACCCCGAAATGTTGGGAGCAGGTAATAGAGAAAACCAACACTGCGGAATACAGTGATAACATAGATTTAATAAAAATGCTGAAAGGCAAGGATGCTTCTTATGAAAATATATACAAAACCTTTTGCTCGGTTTGTGACAAAATTTCCGATAAAATAAACCTATGCGGACTATCACTTGGGAGTGTTTTGGCTTTAAATTATGCATCTGACCATCCCGAAAGGATAAACTCATTGGTTCTTATTGCAGCACAGTATAAAATGCCTAAAATACTTTTGCGTTTTCAAAACATTTTATTTAGATTAATGCCTGACTCCGCCTTTAACGAAACAGGATTTGAAAAATCAGACTACATAAAGCTATGCAAAACGATGTCCGAACTTGATTTCAGCAACGCTTTATCAAGTATAAATTGTCCTGTCTTAGTTGTTTGCGGCGAGAAGGATAAAACAAATATGAAAGCTGCCACAGAACTAAATCAGTTATTAAAAAATTCTGAGTTGAAAATTATAAGTAACGCAGGTCATGAGGTGAACAAAGACTCCCCCGAAGCATTATCTGCGGAGCTTAATCTTTTTTATAGTAAATTAAGTTAATCTAACTCCATTTAACAAGGCTAATTATACTGTTTACCCGACAAATCCAACGCATCATACGAACAAAAAAACAGCACCATGCAAACGCCATCAAACGGCATTTTGCACGGTGCTGTTTTAAAATAAAACTAATCCTTTATTATTTTAAAGCATACAGTATTTTCATTTATCAACGGTGAACTGTATTCAAAATAAATTATTCCCGATACATGGGATCGTATAACAGATACTGTCTCCCCGTCAAGTGGGTCTGTTATCTCAGCAATTATGTCATTTTCATTTACCTGCGCACCTATTTCCGTATGGCTGACAAAAATTCCTGCAGCCTCCGAATGTATCTGATCTATTCCCGACTCCGATATAATTTCAGTTTCAAAACCGTGATGAACCTTCGTCGTAATAATACCTGTCCCTGCCATAAACCTTAGAATTGAATCAACGGCAATATGTGCTGACTTTTCATCTATGGAATCGGTTGAATTTGTATAAAGGGAAAAAGCTTTAGTTTCCCATATCTGCCAATTGTAATTGAGAGTTGTTGTATCATACGGACGAGGTACTCTTACTATTCCAAACTGCATTCCGAACAGCTTCATAAGCTCACTGTCGGTAAATCCCGTTTCCATGATTTTTACATGAGAAAGGAAGTCACCCGGCTGATAAAAGCTTGCCAGCTGAACTCCATATTCAAATCCCTGAAGTCTTGAAAAAACCCCGTCAGCAATACGCTGTGTTGTTTCACCGAGATTATATCCAGGGAACATCCTGTTTATATCAGTGTTATCCATCGCCCAAAAGCGTTTTCCGATATTCATTGAATAATAATTCACACAAGGAATAACTGTTATTTCTTTACCCTTTACAATTTCTCCCCGCCTTTCTATTGCTTTGAGGCGGCGAATAAGCTGAGAACAGACATACATCTGCTGAATCTCATTTCCTCGCATTGCGCCGACTATCGCTATTGCTTTTTCCCCGTTTCCAAAGCGAAAGCCCGTAACATCAAGGCTTTCACGATAGGGAGATTTAAGCGAGTAAAGTATTTCCTTATTCATTTTGCGTTCTCTCCCTCCGACATAAGTATTCTTGCCAACAATGAACCGCCATAAACTACAGGATATTCACGCAGGGTAAATACCATTCCACTGCACACCGCTGCAATATCCGCCGCAATCTTACCCGTAAGCGGATCGAGGACTCGTCCGATTAAATCACCTTTTTTAACGCAATCCCCGAAGTTAACCTCAGGTACAAATATACCTGCAGCATCTGAATTAACGAACCCCACTGCTCCGTTCAAGCTGATTGTTGGCTCCCTGACCGGTTTTACATCTCCCAGCCACATACCGATATTTTTCATTAGGTTGAGAACACCGTCAAAAAGCTGGAAACAGTATTCTTTAGTTATCCTCATTCCCACACCCATTTCAACAACAAGAGTTTTGGTTCCTGCGGAATTGAGGGTATGGGCAAGGGTGGATTCAAGTACCGTTGCGGATTCATGAACCCAAATAAAATCCACGTTCAGCATTTTTGCATAAGGGACAAGCTCCTTCGCTGTTGGTACGCTAATTCTTATCTGCGGCAATTCCTTTAAGAAGATATTGCTTGAATGGACATCAATACAAATGTCCGAACCGGATAAATCCTCTATTAATGATGCTGCTATGGTTTCAGGCATTGTGCCGTCCTTTGCACCGGGAAAGATTCTATTCATGTCAAGGTCAAAGAGGGGTATTCCCCTTGTAATTGAATCGATTCCCAACGGGTTCATGGCAGGATAAATATCGACAGTGCCGTTAAGAAGCTCCACGTTTTCCTGAAGATAGCTGTTTATGAGATACGCAAAATACTGTCCCTCCAGCTCATCACCATGAATACCTGTTACAATGCTGAGCCGCATTTTACCGTTTCCGCCCTTTATACTGTTTTTCTTTATTTTAAGTTTTTCATTTACTGCAAGCGAAGCTTGTGCTATTGTTTTTATCACCGTAATTCCTCCAAAAATCAATATGCCGATGCAAGATGTGAAGTAATAAGTTGAAGCTGCTTTGTATATTCTCCGAACATAACTCCCCTGTCTATGGCGCAGTCCCCAAAATCGCGACCCTGTGACAGTACAAGATAGTCCTCATTCACGGGGCAGTTATTGGCAGGGTCAAAACCTACCCATTTTCCGCCGTCCCAAAACTCAATCCAGCTGTGAGTTTCACCGTCACAGCAAGCAAGTCCCGCAATATAACGGCATGGAATGCCGTCAGCCCTCAGCAAAGAAAGCATTATATGGGAGAAATCCTGGCACACGCCTTTCTTGAGAGCAAAGGCATCTGCGGCAGTTGTTTTGGTGTCCGTTACACCCTTGCTGTACTCAATAGTATCGGAGAGCCTATCGGAAAAATACTCTGTTCTATCAAAGGCAGAGGTTCCTCTGCATTCGGCGGAAAGCCCTTTATAAAATTCAGTCAAGTCCTTGTCCGGGGCAGTATACTTTGACTGGAACGCATAACATGGCATAAAGTCCGTTTTGGGAGATTCAGGATTAACCTCGGCTTTTCCTTTGATTTCAAAATCAAGAAATCTGTGATTGTCACGAATATAGCCCGATGTTACGGTATTTCCGAAAGCATCCGTTGTATTACATACAGAAATAAACGGGGAGATATTAAGTTCACAACCTATAATATGCTGAACGGAGCTTTCTATTGGCATTGTCCTCAGCGCAAAAGAATGCTCATGGACATAATTATCAAAGGTAAGCTTTGTTGAAAAAGAAAAATTAAGCTGTTTCAAAATATCACTCCTTTCAATGTTCAAAAAGACGTGCAAGGGCACTTAATGCTTCCGATTCTTTTCCTTTGCAGCCGACCCCGCCGATTATTTCCACAAGAATGGAAAGCTGCTCCGTATTGTAGCGGTAAGGAGTGTTCTTCGGAATCCTACGTAAAATATCGCAAAGCCGTTCAAACTCAAGGTTAATAAGTTCAGTGCGATATTTAAGACGAATATAAAGCTCCAACCTTTCGACAGATTTTCCGCATAGAATAATGTCCTTTATTTCTTCATCATATACATAATCATGAATGCATCCCCAAAATCCGAAGAGAGTATCCTCAATGGGGAGCATTGAAACGCAAAGACTCTTATCGGAATTATGGGAACTGTCGAGCTTATCCATTGCAATCTGAATAAATGAAAGCGCCTCAGTGGAAATTTCCTCTCTCAGCACAATTCCGTTGTCATATGCCCTTTCAAGACTGTATGCTACAGAATAGGAATTATTTTTGTCATAAATAAAGTCATGCATAAATGAGTCGCAGTCGCCAAAAATGTCAGTGAGCCCGAAACATTCGAGATATTTTATGTAATGCGACGGGTCACGGTCAATTACCTTATCATATAATCTTTCAAGCGATTTTAAGGTTGTGAATACTCTTTCGGCATATCTTCCCAACCAATAAAGTCGATCGCCATGTTCTAACGAGATAGTACCCATGTGTCCTTAAAGTCTCCTCCCTGTGATGAATTTACTACAAACGAATCGGGATTACGTGAAAATCTTGTAAGCCCCGATGCCCATACCTTTGTTTTTTCTCCCGAAAGAACAAAAGCTCTCAAATCAGCCTTACGCATAACCTGTCCTCCGTCCTCAATGATAGGAAGATCAAGGAAATCAATGACCTCCTGCGCAATGAACCGTCTTGGTTCTTTTATAAGCGTATTTCTGAACTCCTCCAATTTTTCTTCGGATAAATCTCTGCCGAATACAACACCGTATCCTCCCGCTTCGGCAACATCCTTTATTACAAGCTTTTCGAAGTTTCCGAGTACATACTCCAAATCGTCTTTATAGAAAGGAAGATATGTTGGGGCATTGTGCAAAATCGGCTTTTCACCCAAATAATATTCAATCATTTTCGGAACAAAGTAATAAATGCCCTTGTCATCGGCAACTCCGTTTCCGGGGGTATTGATTATTGCAACATTTCCGGAACGATATGCTTCCATAAGATTTGGTATTCCTATAAGCGATGAGGGTTCAAAAGTAAGAGGATCGAGGTATTCATCAGAAATTCTTCTGTAGAGTGCGCCGATTCTTGTTTTCCCTCCCGAATAGGTTTTATGCCAGAGCATATTATCCTCAACAAAAAGCTCATCATTCTGAACAAGGGTTGCTCCTGTCAGCTCCGCAAGATAGGAATGCTCAAAATATGCGGCATTGTATCTTCCCGGAGTAAGAATTGCATTTATACCGCCCCGATTAACAAAATCCATAGTTTCCTTAAGAAGCTTCGAATAATTTCTGTTATCGATTATGGCACCTCCCGAAAAAGTTGCGGGAGAAGTTGCTCTTGTAAGCTCCCTTGCTATAAGAGGATAAGAAGCACCCGATGGTATCCTGAGGTTATCCTCAAGAATGTACCACACTCCATCCTTACCTTGAACAAGATCTATTCCCGAAATATGGCTGTATATATTTTCGGGCGGCGTTAAACCTTCGCACTGTGGGAGATAACCGCTGGAGATATAAACAAAATCCTCGGGAACGATTCCGTCATGAATAATATTTTTTTCGTGATAAATGTCAAAAAGGAACCTATTCAGCGCATCAACTCTCTGAATAAGTCCCTTTTCAATTGCTTTGAAATCCTCCGCCTCTATTATGCGGGGAATCGGATCGAATGGGAACAGCTGTTCTTTGAACTGACCGTTTTTATAAATACCGAACTTGACTCCATACCTTCTGAGCAACTCATTAATTTCAGCTGCATCAGCTGACGGAGCAGTGGGAACCGCACCTTGTGCGGCAGTTCTGATTTCTGTTTTCATTATCCTGACTCACTTCCTATTTATGATTGATTTATTTCCTGCGAAGCTATCCGCTGCAGTCGGTTTATGCTCTTTATCCGAGATCAAAATCGAATATAAATGCAAAAGGGCGCCGTGAATAATTCACTAAGCGCCCTTGCTTCGTTAAAAATATCATATTTATATTATACTCCGACAATATCTCGATGTCAAGCGAATTTTCAGAATTTATCAACATATTTATAAGATTTTGTGTAAATATTTTGTTAACCGAAATAGTACAAAATGCAAGCCAAACGCTAAAAAGTTGCATTTTGCCCGCTGCCGGGGGAAGCGTATCAAACGGACTCCACACATATAACGGACTTTTCTGCTCACATAAATAAATTTTGGAGCAAGCTCATTAACTACAAATTAACAAAAATGTAAATTTCGCAAAATAAAGCTGCATAAAATTAATAAAACCGCTTGAAAAATGTTGAAAAATATGGTACAATAATTTATATTATTTATGCATAAGGAATAACAGGGTTCAAAAATATACTGTTTCTAAGGAGTGGGTAATAGTGGAGGAAAGGCTTACCGTAGGTTTTTTGATTCATCACCTTGATAATGATTATTCCAAGGCTTTGCTTAAAGGGGCAGTTTCGACTGCAAGAGAAATGGACGTTAATCTTGCGATTTTCCCCGGTCGTTCACTTAACAGCCAATTGGACGACCGAAAGTATGCTGCATATGAGTATCAGCATAACGTTATATACAGCTACGTATCCCCCGAATCTCTCGATGCTGCGGTCATATCGGCGGGTACTCTCGGTTCATTCGTTTCTAAAGAGGAATTTAAGGACTTTGTAGATAGCTTTGGAAAGCTCCCAATTATTACAATGGAAAACAAGGTTGAGGGCTATCCGTGTGTACGTACTTCGGGAAGCGGCATTAAGGAGCTTATAACCCACCTTGTACATAAACACGGCAGGCGACGCATAGCCTTTGTGAGCGGTCCGAAAACAAATGCGGACGCTAATGAAAGACTTGAAAACTACATTGCCGCACTTGAGGAAAACGGCATTGAATTTGACCCCAATATGATTGCATACGGCAAGTTTTCAGAGTACTGCGTTGATATTGTTGGGGAACTTCTTGACAAAAATGAGGGCAAAATTGATGCGATATGCTTTGCCAACGATATGATGTGTAAAGGTGGCTACAAAGCTATTGAAGAAAGAGGTTTACGTGTCGGCGAGGACATTGCTGTGACAGGATATGATGATTCGGAGGTTGCGGTAAGTATAAAACCTATGCTTACAACGGTAAAAGCAGATGCATCTCTGCTCGGTGCAAGGGCTGTTAAAGAAGCCGTTCGATTGGCAATCGGAGAAAAGGTTTACAGTGATATATTGCTGGATTCGTTTCCTGTTTATCGTTCATCGTGCGGCTGCATAAAAAAAGACGACAACATAGACGAGACCGTAAAAAAAATTATTGCGGATAACTCCCCTGACGCCGCCGCTGACGATATTCTTCGGAAATACATTCCCGATTACAGTCGTATGCTCATAAGGCATGAACCGCTTCACAGAATGAGGGATTTTATTTCGGAACTTTTGGGCTGCGCCATGGGCGTTTCGGAAATAAGTACAGCCGCAAGCAAGTCATATTTTTCAAGAATTGTCGATGAAAATTTTGACGTTACAATGAGCTATGAAACTATGCTTACTATTCTTAAAAAGCTTAGGGAAGAAATATACGAAATATGCGAACAAAAGGAATGCGATGCGGAAATAACAGCACAGCTTACATACATAGTCACAGACTGCTTCGAAACAGCTGCCGAAAGAATTGTGGTTGCGCATTACAGTAATATGGACGATTTGATTTTCTCGCATTTCCTTATAAGCAACATTACCAAGGATATGACATTCTATGGAAACGATGAAGGAAAATGCTTCTTTTCGATAGTTAATAACCTTTACAGGATCCGCCTGAACAGCAGCTATATTTATACATATGAAGCACCTATTATACACGCCAAAAACATGGAATGGGATCTGCCCAAAACTATATTTTTGCGTGCATATCACGATGGGGATAAAATTGCAGCCGTCACCGGAGAAGCGCGTAGGCTTCGTAGCTGCGAAATACTAAAAAACAGCTATACTCCGTCAGACAGACAACGTACAATGGTTATCTCTCCGATATTTATGAATGAGGATCAGTATGGAATAATAGTATGCGAGCTTGAAAACAAGTATTTCCCGCTTATTTATTCCATTACGCCGCAAATATGCACTGCAATAAAGCTGACAAGCCTTGTTACTCAGCTTGAAACTTCCCTAAATGCCGAACAAAACAGAAATAATATGCTTAACATAATATCAATGTCGGATGAGCTTACGGGAATATATAATAGACGAGGATTCTATATTTTTGCAAACCATGCTCTTAAAGCGCCCGAAAATAAAGGTAAGAGTGCAGCAGTTATTTTTGCGGACCTCGACAACCTTAAAAAAATCAACGACACATTCGGGCATGACAGCGGAGATTATGCCATTGTTTCCGTTGCCGGATTTATGAAAAACAGTCTTCGCACAAGCGACATTGTTGCTCGAATAGGCGGGGACGAATTTGCGGCTTTTGCAATCTGTGAAAATAAGGATATTATACAGCTTCTTCCCGAAAGAATAAAGTCTTTGGCTCATCAGCAGAATCTTGCAAGCGACAAGCCGTTTAATGTAACCGTGAGCGTTGGCATTTATGAAGTTGTTTGCTCCGAGGATGCAAACATTCAGCAATTTATGGATAAGGCTGATGCCGCTCTATATCTTGATAAGAAAAACAAAAGCACGGATATTTTAAAGCATATTGACTGATTTAGTGCAACAACTATTTTCCTTAAATCTAATCTTGATTATGGAATAAATGTGTGGTATAATATGTTTATTGCCTGTTTGTACATATATTATTTGCACAAACATTGGCAATAAATATAAAATTGGAGGATATAATTACAATGGTAGTTATTGAAATGGAAAACGGCAAAAAAATGAAAATTGAGCTTTACCCACAGTATGCTCCCATAACGGTGGCAAACTTTGAAAGCCTTGTTAAAGAGGGCTTTTACGATGGACTCATTTTCCACAGGGTTATACCGGGCTTTATGATTCAAGGCGGCGACCCCGAGGGCACAGGTATGGGCGGCTCAAAGAACAAGATTAAAGGCGAATTTGCTTCAAACGGCGTTAAGAATGATCTTAAGCACACAAGAGGAGTTATTTCAATGGCTCGTTCCATGATGAAGGACAGTGCAAGCTCACAGTTCTTTATAATGCATAAGGATGCCCCACACCTTGACGGCGAATATGCTGCTTTCGGAAAAGTTATAGAGGGCATTGAGGTTGTTGACGAAATCGCTTCCGCACCTACAGATGTCCGTGATAAGCCAACTGTCGACCAAATTATGAAAAAAGTATATATTGAAGAATAATTTTTTACAGCAGGCAGTATAGCTTCTGCCTGCTTATTTTTTTACATAGTACAAAAAAACAGTCCAATGTTCCGCAGCATTGAACCGGGAACATTGGACTGAAAACGTATAAAAGGGTTATCTGTAGTTCTGGTTGTTATTATTGTTCTGACTCTGCTGATTCTGGTTTCTGTTCTGGTTCTGGTTCTGCTGATTCTGATTCTGCTGATTTTGGTTCTGGTTGTTATTGTTTCCAAAGCGGTTCTGCTGGCTCTGGTTCTGATTCTGGTTCTGATTCTGATTCTGCTGGTTTCGGTTTTGATTCTGATTATTCATTTTTACTCTCCTATAAATTTTATACAGTCACTGTTGAAATTAATTCAAGAATGATGTATAATAGTGTTGTTTGATATTCGGCTTAATACCAACAGAGGTATAAACCGAAAACCATCATTTATTATATTCAAAGGATTGATGATTATGCATAGCTGCGGAATTTTACTTCATATTTCATCTTTGCCGGGAAATTACGGCATAGGAACTATGGGAAAATCTGCTTTTGAATTTGTGGATTTTCTCAAAAAAAGCGGTCAAGAATATTGGCAAATTTTGCCCATCGGACCCACAGGCTACGGCGATTCACCTTATCAGAGCTACTCCGCATACGCAGGAAATCCCCTGCTTATCGATCTTGATATGCTCATTAAGGATGGATTAATAAGCAAGGATGACCATGATCTGCACGTGCTCGGTCAGAAGCATAATTTTGCCGATTACGCACAGCTTTACAGCTTCAAAAATATTATACTTCACAAGGCAAGCGCCAAATTTTTTTCATCAGCTGATAACAAACAGCTTATGCTATTTAAAAAGTTTTGTGCGGAAAATAATTTTTGGCTGGAGGATTATGCCCTTTTTATGTCCCTTAAATACCTGTTTCATCAGGTAATGTGGACTGAATGGGAGGATGATATTCGGCTTAGAAAATCGTCAGCTGTACAAAGATACACCGAGGAGCTTTCGGATGAAATCCTTTGTTGGAAATTTATACAATTTAAGTTTTTTGAGCAATTCTTTTCACTTAAGAAATATGCAAACCAAAACGGCATAAAAATTTACGGCGATATGCCTATCTATGTTTCAATGGACAGCGCTGACATTTGGGCTAACCCTGATTTGTTCATGCTAGATAAAAATTGCCGTCCGACAAAGGTTGCAGGCTGTCCTCCCGATGGCTTCTCCCCAACGGGTCAGCTTTGGGGTAACCCCCTTTACGACTGGGATAAAATGGAATCCGACGGATTTGCATGGTGGATTTCCAGAGTTGAATATTCGGGAAAACTGTTCGACTTAACACGAATCGACCATTTCAGGGGCTTTGAAAGCTTCTATGCCATTCCTGCAGAGGATAAGACAGCGGAAAACGGTGAATGGCTGAAAGGTCCATCAATGAAGCTTTTCAACGCAATAAAATCAGAACTTGGAGATGTAAAGCTCGTTGCAGAGGATTTGGGATTCCTTACGGATGATGTAAAGAAAATGCTTAAGGAAGCGGGTTATCCGGGAATGAACGTCCTTGAATTTGCGTTTTACGGCAGAGAGGACAGCAGCTATCTACCACACAATTATGTCAAAAACAGCGTAACTTACATTGGAACTCATGATAATGATACAGCTTTGGGGTGGTTTAATTCCCTTGAAAAAAAGGATAGAAAATTTGCTAAGAAATATATGGGACTTAACAAAAAAGAAGGCATATGCGGCGGGTTGATAAGGACTGCATTTTCAAGCGTTTCCGATCTTGTTATAATCCAGATGCAGGATTACCTTAATCTTGGCTCAGAGGCAAGAATGAATATTCCATCAACCATTGGCGGAGGAAACTGGGCTTGGCGGATGAGTGACGGCGACCTTACACCTGAACTTTCCAAAAGAATACGGAAATATACCAAAACCTATTTCAGAATTCCGGTCGCTAAAAAGGTCAAGGTTACAATATCAAAGTAGGATTCAATATTTTGTTGGAATTTTCTACAAAACACTTATTTAACAAATCCTGCAAATTATCTACTTATTCAAAAATATTTTTTTCTATTGAAATTATAAGTTAAATGTGTTACTATATATTTATCGGGTGTTAATACTTAATAAACTGAAAGGAATTTATTTTTATGAAATACGAAGAAATAGTTGCAAAAGCAAAAGAAATTATGTCCAACAAGGACGTAAGCAATTATAACAATCATCTTGCTGTCCAGATTAATGTTACCGGTGATGGAGAGGGCGTTTTCTACATTGAAATTGCAGACGGAAAAATCAACGTTGAACCATATGATTACAATGATAACGACTGTATTCTTTCCTGCTCCGCAGATAATCTTATCAAAATCGTAAGCGGCTCCCTTGACCCTGTTCTTGCATTTACAACAGGCAAGCTCAAGATTAACGGAAGCATTGAAAAGGCTCTCGAATTTCAGAAGATTATCAGCTCTGTAAAATCTACTGCAAAAAAGAAGAAATAATATTGAATTTCGTCAATGCAGAGGTCGGACCAGAGAATGATTTTTGTTCAAAATCCGCATTGAAAAAGTGTCGGCTTTGTGCTAAAATAGTATTAATCGAGTTGCGAAAGCGTAAATCCGGATTATGGATTTACGCTTTTATTTTTTTACTGAAAAAATAATTTATTCGGAGGTATTAAAATGGAAAAAACAAACGAACAAACGTTAAACAAATTGGGCGTTCAGCCTATAAAAAAACTGATGCTGTCATTGGGAATACCAATGATAATTTCAATGATACTTCAGGCGGTTTACAATATTGTGGACAGTGCCTTTGTATCCAATATGGCTCAAGACGGTGAAAGCGCACTTAACGCACTTACCCTTGCATTTCCTGTTCAGGTTCTCATGGTTGCAGTCGGAATAGGAACAGGTGTCGGAGTTAACGCACTGCTTTCAAAGAGCCTTGGACAAGGCGACAAGGAAAAGGTAGGATATACCGCAGGAAACGCTGTAATTCTAGGAATAATAATTTACGTTATTTTCCTCATTTTCGGATTTGTCGGGGTTGATGCATATATAAGCTCGCAGACAAGCAATGAATTAATTTTTGAAATGGCTTCAAGCTATCTTAAAATATGCTGTATATGGTCTATGGGAATTGTTTTTTTCTCAATATTTGAAAAGCTGCTTCAATCAACAGGACTTTCCTTTTATTCAACCGCCGCACAAATAACGGGTGCAGTTATAAATATAGTTCTTGATCCTATCCTTATTTACGGTTTGCTCGGTTTACCGGAAATGGGTGTCAAGGGTGCAGCTTATGCAACGATAATCGGTCAGATTGCATCATTTGTTATGGCGTTGTTCTTCCACCTCAAAAAGAACAAGGATGTACCCATGGGATTGAAATACTTTAAGCTCTCGGGAAAAATCGTAAAGGGAATCTATGCCATTGGACTTCCCGCAATCATTGCTCAGGCACTTATGTCGGTAATGACTTACTGCCTCAACGTTATACTTGTAAAAACAGGAGAATCGTTGGTTACTGCATACGGACTCTACTATAAAATACAGCAGTTTGTACTGTTTGCGGCCTTCGGTTTAAGAGATGCTATCACACCGATTGTTTCCTTTAATCATGGTATGAAGAGTCGTGAACGAGTTAAGCAGGGCGAAAAATATGGAATTCTATACACACTTATAATTATGGTTATAGGATTAGTATTAATCGAGGTGCTTGCAGTCCCGTTCGCAAAGATTTTTGGACTTTCCGGTGAAACTCAGGAGCTTTGCATAAGCGCCATGAGAATCATTTCAATAAGTTTTGTTTTTGCGGGACTTAACATAGCTCTCCAGGGCGTTTTCCAAGCACTCAACAGTGGACTTGAATCGCTCATAATCTCAATTTGCAGACAGTTTTTATTTATTGTCCCTACAACGTGGGGAATTTCAAAGCTTATTGGAAACTCAGTTGATAAAGCGTGGGTTATATGGCTCGCATTTCCTGTCGCAGAGGCTCTTTCTGCCATTATTGCCTGCATTTTTATGAGGAGAATCAACAAAAACAAGGTCAATGTTCTCGATTAAGAGTTGTTGCACCTTTTTTCGACAAATATTAATGAAAAAGAAACAAAATATGTTAATTGGCGCCATAATAATGTTATAGAATTTAGGTACAAACTTTGAAAGGATGAACTCTATTATGGCAGATGATAAGAAGAAATCTATACTGAATGAATTCAAAGAATTCATTTCAAAAGGAAATGTTGTTGATATGGCGGTAGGTGTTATCGTCGGAAGTGCTTTTACTGCAATTGTAAATTCACTTGTAAACGATATTTTTACTCCTATTCTCGGAATGATTCTTGCAGGACTTAATTTTGACAACCTTGGTGTAACAATTCCATGGGGCAGTCATCCTTATATCAATTTCGGAAGCTTTATTCAAAGCATTATTTCCTTCCTCCTCACAGCAATTTGCGTGTTTGTGATTGTAAAGGTAATTAACTCTGTAAGGAATAACACTTTCATGAAGAAGAAAGAGGAGGCTGCACCGGAAGAGCCTAAGCCGGAGCCCGAACCTACCAAGGAGGAGCTTCTTCTTGCTGAAATTCGTGATTTACTTAAAGAGCAGAACAAATAATTTTACACTACTTAGGATGTTCCCCTGCTGTAAACTCAGTTATCCGAGTTTTATGGTGGGGGAACATTTTTAGCATTGGATAACGAAAGATTCAAAACATATCAAAATCAGTACCGCTTAGATAGGTATTCCTACATTTATTCCTAAAAAATAAAATTTATATAAAAACCAATTAACCACTTGATAATTTATGACGAATCATATATAATGTTTAGGGAATTGGGCATATATTTGAACATTGGATTATGGAAAATATGTGTTTAAAACAAGGGGTAATGTTAATGAAATTATATAATCTTACATCGGCACAGAGTAATATATATGAACTTCAAAAATTTTACAAGGGTACAAGCATATCCAACCTCTGCGGCGCGATAATATTTAAGGAAAAAATGGATAGAGTAATCCTTATGCAAGCAGTAAGAATTCTTATCCAAAAGCATGAGGGATTAAGGCTGAGATTCGTAGAAAAAAACGGAAAGGCTGTTCAGTATATCTCTGAGGAATGCTGTGAAGAAATAGGGTATAAAGAGTTTTCATCCGATGCTGAAATGAAAGAATACTGTAACGAACAGGCTCATATTCCCTTTGAGATTAACGATTCTGTGATGTTCCGAATAACAGTGTTTGACTTCACTGAAAAATCCGGCATAATGCTGTGTGCAAGCCATCTCATTTCCGATGCATGGACATATAGTATTCTTGCGGGAGATGTGTATGAAATTTACAATAATCTTTGCATGGGAAAAGAGATTGACGGTGAGGTTTACAGCTTTACCGAATGTATCGAAAAAAACTCCGAATATTTACTATCAAAGAAGTACACGGATGACTGCAGATACTGGTTGAATAAATACAACTGCGATGTTACGGAAACTCCCATAAGAATATGCAAAAAAATTAATAGCAGTGCATTATCGAAAAGATACACAACCGTTATTTCGGCGGAGCTTTCCCACAAAGTGAAAACATTCTGCAATGAAGAAAGAATCTCGTTGTCGGCATTTTTTGAGAGCAGTATACTTCTTTATTCTTCAAAAATAAACAGGAATAATGAATTTGTTACAATTGGCGTGCCCGTACTCGGAAGAAGTGGAGCAAAAGAAAGAAACACCGTCGGAATGTTTATTTCCGTCATTCCCCTCACGGAGAAAATAGATCAAAATGAAAGCGTTATTTCTCTTTGCAAAAAGACTGACTACATACACAGGGAAATTTTCAGGCACAGAAACGTTTCATACAGAGATATTATCACAGGAATCAGAAGGAACAGCAATTTTTCAGGTCGGCTTTACGATGTAATGGTGAGCTGTCAGAATGCGAAAACCGACGTCCCTGCAAAAACGGAATGGTTCTCAAACGGTTACAGCGAAATACCGATGGCGTTCCATATCGACAACAGAGATAGTCTTGACAGATATACAATTACCATTGACTATCAGACCGATATTTTTGCACAACCCGATGAAATTATCCTCTTTGAAAAAAGGATAGAACATATTATCGAACAGATAATCTCCAGCAAAGAAACTACTGTTAAGAATATCTCAATTCTTCCCGAAGAGGAATATGATATGCTTATTCATGTCTTTAACAGAACAGCCGCAGAATATCCTAAGGAAAAATGTGTTCATGATGCATTTTCCGAATATGCGGCAAATCACCCTGACAAACCTGCTGTTGTTTTTAGAAAAATGGAATACACATACAAACAGATTGATAAAATGTCAGATTCCCTGGCACACTTTCTAAAAGATAATGGAATAGGGCGAAATGATGTTGTGCCAATAATTTCCCGCAGAAGTCCGTATATCATTATAGCTATGCTTGCGATACTAAAGGCGGGAGGCGCATATATGCCCGTTTCCCCCGACTTTCCCAAGCAGAGAATAAAATATATGATTGGAAATGTACAAGCACCACTTGTGCTGACCTACGGATACGATTGTGATTTTGTGAGGGAAATCAGGCTTGAAAGCTTTGATTATTCATACAGCTCCGAAACACCACTAAACCACGGCAGCTCAGATGATATGTGCTATATCATATTTACGTCAGGCTCTACGGGAAAGCCCAAAGGTACAGTGATAACTCACAGAAATGTTATGAACTACTGCTCTGCAAATAGGTTCAATGTTGTTGGAAAGATTATAAGCAAGGACGTAAACAGCATTGTTTCAGTGACAGACATTGTTTTTGATATTTTCGTTACGGAAAGTCTTCTGCCGCTGATCAACGGAATGGTTATTTATCTTGCAGACGATGAACAGTCACGTTCTCAAAAGCAACTCAGCAAGCTAATTACCGAATGCGGGGCACAGGTGCTTCAGACTACCCCAACCAAAATGCGAAGCTTCCTATTTAATGAGAATGACTGCAAATATCTATCGGTTCTTCACACTATTATTCTTGGAGGGGAAGAATTTTCCGCTGAGCTTTGCAAGAAGCTCAAAAAATACACCCATGCGGAAATATACAACATTTACGGTCCTGCGGAAACTACTGTATGGTCAACGCTTACACCTGCCGATGAGAATGATATTACAATCGGAAAGCCTGTGGCAAACACACGTATCTACATACTGGATGAAGAGATGAATCCCGTGCCTATAGGAACGTCGGGCGAAATATACATATCGGGCGATGGTGTCGGGAAGGGATATTTCAATAATCCCGGACTTACAACAGAAAGATTTCTGCCAAATCCGTTCCTTGGTGAAGGTGTTATGTACAAAACAGGCGACATGGGATTTATTCGCTGTGATGGTAATATAGAATTTCTCGGGAGGGATGATTTTCAGATAAAGCTCCGAGGACTGCGCATTGAACTTGGCGAAATTGAAAATGTCATGAACGATTTCGTTGGCATTGAACACTCCGCTGTGCTTTGCAGGAGTGACGATAAGGGAGAAAAATACCTTGTAGGCTATTATTCCTCCGAAGGAAAAATTGACGAAATAATGCTACGTGAATATATGTCAGAGAAAATTCCTGCTTATATGATACCAAACACATTAATTTTTCTTCCACGTATGCCGATGACACAAAGCGGAAAAATAAATAGGAATGAACTGCCTGCGCCCGATGTATCCGAGATTCATAAATTAAGGGAATATACTGCCCCGGAAAATGAAACGGAAAAATTTTTATGTGACATTATGGCAAAGGTTCTCGACGTTCCGCAGGTAGGAACGGAGGATGATTTTTTGGAGCTTGGCGGCGACAGCTTATCCGCCATACAATTTGTGGCATTAGCCGGAGATAAAGGATTTTACTTTACTCCGCAGAACATTTACGAATGCAGTACAGTAAAAAAGCTCAGCTTAAAATATTCAACGAGAGAAACGGGGAAAATAATACATACCAACTATAGACGTTACCCACTTGAAAGGACTGCCGCTGATTTGAAATTATTCGATATATTTGCCGGGCTTACTCGGCATATATATCGGTTTGAGGTATCAGGAGTTAAAGCTATTGATTTTGGTGAGAAGTATATTTTTTGTCCTAATCATGAAAGCAATCTTGACTGTATGTGGGTGTGGGCGTCTCTATGCGGTTATGTTAATTTAAGGCAATACCGCACAAACCATTGAAAAACAGCAAGGAAAATGGTATAAT
>JAJQIG010000013.1 GCA_021199335.1 Oscillospiraceae bacterium
CCCACTGATGGCTTGCAAAATTGCTTCGCAATTTTGGCAGCTTGTTAAAGCTGCGTTTGAATTTCAAGCGTCAGAAACAGCGGTCTGACGCTTATTTTTTCATAAAGCACTGCAGAAGCGGCGCAAACATTGCAAATCCGAGCGCGACAAGCAGCTGTTTTCCCGTCAGCGGAACAGTTGCGAAAATTATCTGCATAAAGGGAAGATATATTGCGCCGAATATTACCGCAAGCGATGTAAGAACCGCCAAAATAAGCTTGGGATTGTTGAAATACGGGACGGTAAAAATGTTTCTCTTCTCCGATTTGCATTCAAAAACATGGGCAAGCTGGGTCATTACCAATGTAAAAAGCGCCGCTGTTCTCGCTGCCGCAAGGTCGGAGGTCATATACCTTGTTGTAACAAAGCAGCCCAGGGTGCATATTCCTATCATTATGCCTCTGAAAATAATTTTTGCCATAAGTCCGTCGGAAAAGAAGCTCTCGTCCGCCTTTCTCGGCGGCTTGCTCATATTTTCATGCTCCGCAGGCTCAACGCCGAGGGCAACTGCCGGCAAACCGTCCGTTGCAAGGTTTACAAGGAGTATCTGCGTTGGCAGAAGCACGGTTGGCATACCGATTATTATCCCGAGGAACATGGTAAGAACCTCCCCGATATTGCAGGAGAGAAGATAACGCACAAATTTGCGTATATTCGCATAAATTCCCCTGCCCTGTTCAACCGCTTTTACAAGCGTTGCGAAATTATCATCAAGAAGAACGACATCCGCAGCCTGCTTTGTTACATCCGTTCCCGTAATGCCCATCGCAACGCCTATGCTCGCTTCCTTTACAGCGGGGGCGTCATTTACTCCGTCACCCGTCATAGTAACAATTTCACCGGAATTCTTGAACGCTCGGACAATTCTCAGCTTATCGGACGGGTTAACTCTCGCATAAACCGAAACCCTGCCTATTACCCTTTCAAGCTCGGCGTCATCCATTGAATTAAGCTCCGCACCCGTTAAAATCATGTCGCCCTTGCGATAAATTCCCGCCTTTGCGGCAACTGCCGCGGCGGTATTTTTATGGTCGCCCGTAATCATAACCGTGCGGATATGCGCGCTTCTGCAGGTTTTTACCGCCTGAATCGCTTCGGGTCTCGGCGGGTCGGTCATGCCGCTTAATCCGAGGAAAATCATTCCGCCTTCAATATCGCCGCCGCAATAATTTTCCCCACCGATATTTTTCTTGCATAGGGCGAGGACACGCAGGGCATCCTCCGTCATGAGGTCATGCTGCCGCTCAATTTCTCGGCGCATTGAACGTGTAAGCGGCTTTATTCCGTCCTTTGTCATAACAAAGCCGCATCGGTTCAGGATAATATCGGCGGCTCCCTTTGTAAATGCGGTAATGCCCGAGCCGCTTTTGCATATAACCGTCATACAGCGTGTTTCGCTGTCGAACGGGATTTCGTCCGCCCTACTGAAGCTATGACTTAATTTATCTGCGGTTATATCAGCCTTTGCGGCGGCAATAAGGAGGGCAATTTCAGTTGGGTCGCCCACAACATTCCATTCGCCCAACGCATTAAGCTGTCCCCGTTCCCTCGGAGAAACATCCGATGGGGCGCTGATTGCCGCACTGCTGCATAGAACTCCGCAGGTTAGAAGCTCCGTCAGAATTTTATCGGAGGCGGGGTTAATTTTTGCTCCGTTAAGAGTTATTCCGCCCGAAATTTTGTATCCGTTTCCCGAAATATCATATGTATTTTCTCCGCAGAAGATTTTTGAAACGGTCATCTTATTTTCTGTAACCGTTCCTGTTTTATCAGTGCATATTACGGAGGTGCAGCCGAGTGTTTCAACCGAATGAAGCTTATGGACAAGCGCCTTTTGCTTGAGCATACGATTTACAGCAAGCGCAAGGGCAATCGTTACCGTTGCGGGAAGTCCCTCGGGGATTGCCGCTATTGCGATTGAAATTCCTGTCATAAGCATATCAAAGGGCGGTTCTCCCCTCAAAACTCCCGCACCCGCAACAACCGCACAGACCACAATGCATATAATCGCAACGATTTTTCCAAGCTCGCCAAGGCGCTTTTGAAGCGGGGTTTGCTCCTCATCGATTTCCGTAAGCATATCCGATATTTTTCCCATTTGCGCGGAAAGACCCGTTGCAATTACCCTTGCTTCGGCTGTACCCTTTGTAATAACCGTTCCGCTGTAAAGGATATTGCTTTTGCCTATGGAATTATCCCTGTCGCTGACATCGCCTGCTTCCTTTGAAACGGCGGCGGACTCCCCCGTAAGAATGCTTTCCTCCGCAAGCAGACCCTTTGAACGGAGAATTACCCCATCTGCAGGAACCTTATCCCCCGCTTCGAGTACAATAATATCATCGGGAACAAGCTCCGCCGCAGGAAGCTCCGTAAGCCTTCCGTCACGGTAAGCCTTAGCTGTGGGGGCGGTCATATTTTTTAGCGCAAGAAGGGTTTTTTCGGTCCTGTATTCCTGAATAAACCCGAGAATGGCATTCAGAAGCACAATAATTATAATTGTTACGGCGTCATAAACCTCACCGAGAAAGAACGATACAACCGTTGCAATCAGCAGAATTATAACCATTATATCCCTGAACTGACCGAGAAAGATTTTCATGGGCTTAGCTTTCTTTTCCGATGCAAGGACGTTTTTCCCATATTCCCTTTGGCGTTTTGCAGCCTCCTCGGAGGAAAGTCCCTGCCGAATGATATTATCCTGTTCCGTCATTTTAATTCTCTCCTTTTAAGAGGATAGGTGTTAATCCATTCCGAACTTTATATAAATCTATTCGGACAGGCGATGAAATATGCTTTGCGGCTATTTTCAAATAAGTGTAGCATTTTTTTGGCGGATATGTTATAATAAAAAACGGATAGTATTCCATTTCCGAAAAAGGCAGGTTTATAATATGTCCAAACAGAATTTACACAAAAAATCCGATAAGCAGCTTTCTTTTACCGTAACAAAGCCTTCGCAGCTCCTTGATTTTCTTTACGAAAGCATGAAGGGCAAGGGCGTTAATAAAATCAAATCGACCTTGAAATACAGGCTTGTTTCCGTTGACGGAACGGTTACGACAAGGTTCGACTACCCCCTTTCGGAGGGGCAAACCGTAACCGTTGCTTCATACAAGCCCGAATATAAGCCGTTCTATGTTCCGAATATGCCCGATATTATTTATGAGGACGACTGCATTATCGTTATTGATAAGCCTGCGGGTATGCTTGCGGTCGCAACCGATGATGAGAAGCAGAAAACGGCTTACCGCGCCGTTATGGAATATGTTAAGGCGAAAAACAAAAATAACCGCATTTTTATAGTTCATAGGCTTGACCGTGATACATCGGGAATCCTCCTTTTCGCTAAGAATGAGGAAACAAAGTATGCGCTTCAGGATAACTGGGATAACTACGTCAAATACAGAGGCTACTGCGCGCTTATCGAGGGACATCCCGAGAAAAAATCGGGCAGGATAGAGTCATGGCTTAGGGAAACGGACAGCCATTTTGTTTTCTCCGCAAAAAATAAGGGCGATGGTAAATTTTCCGTTACAAATTATGAAATAAAACGTGAAAGCCGCAATTATTCCCTTGCCGCCGTCAATATTGAAACGGGGAGAAAAAATCAGATACGTGTCCATTTCAGTGAAATGGGCTGCCCGATTGTCGGGGATAAAAAATACGGCGCTTCAACCAACCCGATTCATAGGCTTGCGCTCCATGCGGACAGGCTTGTGATTTTCCTTCCGCACCTTAATGAGGAAAAGGAATTTAAGCTGCCCGTGCCGAATAAATTTCTTTTCTGCATGAAGCATGAAAAAGATTTTGAAAGGAAGAATTGAAAAAATGAAACCTTATGAAAGAACCGCCCATTATTACGAAACGGACAAAATGGGAATTGTTCACCACTCAAACTATATACGCTGGTTTGAGGAAACAAGAGTTTATTTTCTTGCGCAGGCGGGCTACTCCTATGAAAAAATGGAGGAGAATGGGGTTATGATTCCCGTTCAATCCGTTAATGTTCAATATAAAAACGCCGTTCGTTTCGGCGAAACCGTTATAATTGCCCCAAAGGTTGAGGAATTTAACGGATTCCGCCTTTGCGTTTCCTACCGCATTGTCGGAAAAGAAAACGGCGACCTTAAAGCAACGGGCGAAACAAGGCACTTTTTTACCGACACAAGCCTTAAACCGATACGCACGAAAAGCGAATACCCCGAAATATACAAGGTTTTTCACGATAATATAGGCATTGATTTTCTTGAAGGGCAGGACGGGCATAATGAAGATTTATAAGGCGGATGAAAAAAATATTCGCGCGATAGGAAGAACCGTTTATCACGATGAAATTCGCTGGCTCGGCTACTCCTGCACGGCGGTTGAATTTGAATTTACGGGAAAAAAGCTCTCCGCCGAGATAACCACCGACTGGGTTGACGATGCGGAATGGAAAACCCTTTTCAAATGCTTTCTTGCCGTTTTTGTTAACGACTGCGAAACGCCGACAAAGCGCTTCCCGCTCGATGAGGGAACAAACAGCTACGACATTTATTCCTCCGGCAATATCCAAACCGTTAAAATACGCATAATGAAAATGTCGGAGAATGCTTTCAGCCGCGCCGGAATTGTTTCAATTATTGCGGACGGAGAAATATCGCCGACCGCAAGCGATAAAAACCGCCGCATTGAATTTATAGGCGATTCGATAACCTGCGGCTTTGGCGATGAGTGCGCTTCGGCTTCCGACGGCTTCACCACCGCAACAGAAAATCCCTGGGATAACTATGCCGCCCTTACCGCAAGGCGGCTTAATGCGGATTTCCACCTTGTTTCGTGGACCTCAATCGGGGTTCTTTCAAATTCCGTTAAGGAGGATGTCAACGAGCCCGACGACGCATGGGTTATGCCCAAAATTTACGGCTACACCGATAAAGGAATGGAGGGCTGCCTTGGGCTTGAGCCGAAAAAGTGGGATTTTTCTCTTTTTAAGCCGCAGCTTATTGTTGTTAACCTCGGGACGAACGATAAGGATTACACAAGGGGCATTCCCGAAAGAACCGCCGCCTTTGAGCATTGCTACGAGGAATTTATCCGTGAGGTACGCAGGCTTAACCCCGATGCGTACATCCTTTGCGCCCTCGGGGCAATGGGGCAGGAGCTTTGTCCGCAGGTTGAGGAGGCTGTAAAAAGGCTTGACGATGAGAAGATATCCTCATTAAGGTTTGAAGTTCAATGCGAATCGGACGGAATCGGCGCCGAAAATCATCCGAGCCTTGCGACACACAAAAAAATGTCCCACAGGCTGCTTGAGGAGATAAATCAGCTTAATATTTTCGGCAAGGACGGTGATAACTCTTGACAGACGCTTATGACTGCATTATAATCGGCGGCGGAGCGGCGGGGCTTATGGCGGCAATAACTGCATCGGAGCTTGGCAAAAGGGTGCTTCTCCTTGAAAAAACAGGCCGCTGCGGAAAAAAGCTCTCCATAACGGGAAAGGGACGGTGCAACGTTACAAACAACTGCGCCGAGGAAGAGTTTTTTTCAAATATCCCGACCAATCCGAGGTTCCTTTACTCCGCCTATTCACGCTTTTCTTCGCAGGATTGTATGGACTTTTTTGAACAGCTCGGAGTTCCGCTTAAAACGGAACGGGGAAACAGAGTTTTCCCCGTAAGTGACAAGGCTTCGGACATTGTAGATGCCCTTGAAAGGGCCTGCGGCAGAAATGGGGTCACAATCATTTATTCAAGGGCGACCGAAATTCTTACCGAAAAAAACGGCGATGAGGTCACATCCGTTATCGGCGTAAAATGCGGGGAAAAGGGATACTATGCCCCGTCCGTTCTGATTGCTTCGGGGGGAAAATCCTATCCGAAAACAGGCTCGGACGGCGATGGATATGCGCTTGCGAAGTCGCTTGGGCACACCGTTACAAGGCTCAAGCCCTCCCTTGTTCCGATACTCTCGGAGGACAGCTATTGCAGGGAAATGATGGGGCTTTCGCTGAAAAACTGCACCCTTACCCTCAAGGATAACAGCAAAAACAAGGCGGTTTTTACGGAGATGGGGGAAATGCTCTTCACCCATTTCGGAGTATCGGGGTCTTTGGTTTTAAGCGCATCCAGCCATATTCCCGAAATTGAAAAGGGACACTATACATTTTACATTGACCTTAAACCCGCCCTTGATGAAAAAAAGCTCAACGAACGCATTCTCAGGGATTTCGGGGAAATTCCAAACAGAATTTTTGCGAATTCGCTTTCAAAGCTTCTCCCCGCAAAGATGATTCCCGTTATTGTACGTCTTTCGGGAATTGACGGGAACAAACAGGTTAACTCCGTTACAAAGCAGGAACGGGCAAGGCTTGTTTCTCTTTTAAAGGCATTCCCGATACATATTCTTGATTTTCGCCCGATAGATGAAGCTATTGTTACAAGCGGCGGAATAAAAACAAGCGAGGTTTCCCCCAAAACAATGGAATCGAAGCTTGTAAAGGGGCTTTATTTTGCGGGGGAAATTCTCGATGTTGACGGATACACGGGGGGATTTAACCTTCAATCGGCATTTTCCACGGGAAGATGCGCAGGAACATTTATGTAAAAACGGAGGGGATATAATTGCCTACGGAGCTTCTTGAACGCAGCGAATCGGGAACATCCTCGCAGGAGAAATTCGGCAAAAGCAACCGTATTGAGCTTCTTGATTTTCTCAGGGGAGCGGCGATTGTTTATGTTATGCTTTATCACCTGCTCTATGACCTTATATATTTCCAAGGCATAGATATGCCATTTTTCCACACGGACTTATTTGAGGTTATCCACAAAATCTTTGTCGGCATTCTTATAATTGTTTCGGGGATATGCTCGGGCTTTTCAAGGAACACCGTAAAAAGGGGCGCTGAGCTTTATCTTATGGGGAGCATACTTACGATTTTTACCGATATTTTTATGCATGATATGGTGTTCGTTTTCGGCGCGCTCTCCTTTTTCGGCGCAATGATGGTCATATGCGGAATATGCAGGCCGCTGATTGATAAAATTAACGGCTTCGTTCTTTTTGCCGCAGGCTTGCTTATGTATATTATCACCTTTGATTTCCCGAACGGAGGGGTTCTTCACCTGTTTTTTACCGATATAACAATTCCCCTGCCCGAGGATGCGATTTATTCCTACGCTATCGGTATAAAGCCAAAAGGCTTTCACTCATCGGACTATTTTCCGCTTATACCAAACGGATTTCTTTACATAATGGGCGCCGCGCTTTCGGGGATAATCGCAAGGGGCGGTATGCCAAGGCTTTTTTACGGCAGGATACGGGTGCCTGTGATAAATTTTTTGGGCAGACATTCGCTGCTTTTTTACATAATTCATCAGCCCTTATTTATGCTGATTATGCTTGCTTTTTGAAAGGATGCTTATGGAAAATTTAACTGATATGGGAGTAATAAAGGACTTATTCAGCCGCCACGGCTTCTCATTCTCAAAAACGTTGGGGCAGAATTTCCTTATTAACCCCTCCGTCTGTCCGAAAATAGCGGAAATGGGCGGAGCCGCAAGGGGCGTTGGAGCAATTGAGATAGGGACAGGCGTTGGAGTTCTCACGCAGGAACTTGCAAAGCGAGCCGAAAGGGTTGTTGCAATCGAAATTGACGAGCGGCTTATCCCTATTCTTAACGAAACCCTTGCGGAATACGATAATGTTACCGTTATAAACGGCGATGTTATGAAGCTTGACCTTAATGAGATAATCGGGGAAAATTTCGGGGGCATGGATGTTGTTGTCTGCGCCAATTTGCCGTATTATATAACCTCGCCGATAATAATGCTGCTGCTTGAAAGCCGTCTGCCTATATCCTCGGTTACGGTAATGGTTCAGAGGGAGGCGGGGAAAAGGCTTTGCGCCGAGCTTGGGACAAGGGATGTTGGGGCTGTAACCGTTGCGGTAAGATATTATTCCGAGCCGAAGCTTCTTTTCAATGTGTCGAGGGGGAGCTTTATGCCGCCGCCAAATGTTGATTCCTGCGTAATAAGGCTTGATATTCGCAGGGATAATATTTACAAGGCGGCGGACGAGGAATTTTTCTTCAAAACAGTAAGAGGGGCATTCTCCCAACGCAGAAAAAATCTGCTTAATTCCCTCTCGTCCTCACTCGGAATGGAGAAAGCAATGGTAGCGGCGGCTGCGGAGAGCGCAAATATTTCGCCGAACGCACGTCCCGAGCAGCTTTCAATGGAGGATTTTCTAGTCCTTGCGGAAAAGCTGGCTTTAGCCAAAAACGAAAATTAAAGGAGTTAATGAATATGCCGATAAATATTGCAATAGACGGTCCTTCGGGCGCAGGAAAAAGCACAATTGCGAGGGCTGCTTCAAAGCGCCTCGGATTTATATACGTTGACACGGGGGCGCTTTACAGGGCGGTTGCCTGCCATATGCTCTCAAGGGGCATTTCCGCTGACGATGAGGAGGCCGTTTCAGCCGAGCTTGCGGGGCTTGGCGAGGACTATTTTTCCCTCCGTTTTATTGACGGGGTTCAGCACGTTTTCTGCGGAGAAGAGGATGTTTCGGACAAAATCCGCACCCCCGAAATTTCTATGGGAGCATCGAACGTTTCAGCCATTCCGGCAGTTAGAAAATATCTTTTTGAGCTTCAGCGAAAAATTGCCCGTGAAAACAACATTATTATGGACGGACGGGACATAGGCACGGTGGTTCTCCCGAACGCTGACCTTAAAATTTACCTTACCGCTTCCGCCGAGGAAAGGGCAAACCGCCGTTTTAAGGAGCTTTCCGCCAAAAAGGACTGCCCTCCATACGATAAGGTTCTTGCCGACATTAGGCAGCGTGATTACAACGACATGAACCGTGAAATCGCTCCGCTTAAACAGGCTGATGATGCCGTTCTTGCGGACACATCGGAGCTTAATTTTGAAGAAGCAACGGAGCTTGTTCTGCGATTAATTAGGGAAAAAATCGGGTAAAGGCTTGTTATTTGATACAACATTTCGCTCTAAAATTTGTGAATTGTAACAAAGTTTTTCAAAGATGAAAAATATTGCGGCTTTGAATTGTTTTATAAGCAAAGGCTGAGTTAAGAAAGGAGCTTTCATTTATGAAAAAACAAACTGTTATAAGGGCTGTTTCAATTGCAATGGCGGCAGCAATGCTTGCGGGGCTGCAATCGGTATCGGTTTTTGCCGCCGATAACACCTCGTCATCGGCATCCTCCGAGGGAAGCGAAAATGCGGCGATGAAAACTGCGCTTACAAAGGTAAAAGAAAGGATAACCATACCCGAACATATTTCCGAATTCTCTTACGATGTAAACACAAACAAGTACCAGAACGCAGACTGCTATTATTTCAGCTGGACTACCGATGACGCAAAGGTGAACGAATCAGTAGAGGTTGCAATTGCCGGCGACACCATTATAAGCTACAGCTACTACAAGTATGACACGGAGGTCAGCTCATCTTCAAGCGCCCCCAAATTCGCTGAGCTTTCCGATGAGGAGCTTACGGCAAAGGCAAAGGAATATATAACCCGACTTAACCCCAACATGACATCGGTAAGCGACATTGGAATTACAAGCATAAGCCTTTATAACCAAACGGCTGTAATTTCATTCGGCAGAAAGGAAAACGGCGTTACCGTTGACGGCAACGGCGGAAGAGTCCGGCTTGACAAGGACACGGGCGAACTGACGGATTTTTACATCAATGATTGGTTCTATGATGATACGGAATTTTCCTCAACAAAGGACAGAATTACCGCATCCGAAGCAAGGGAAAAATATAAGGAATACTGCACCCTTACCCCGTCATACAGAATTGTTGCGGATTATGACAGCCAAACCAAAGACTATACCTATTCCCCTGTACTTATCTACACCCCCGATTTTACGGGCGAAATTGACGCTTTAACAGGTGAAAAATCAAGCATATGGGACGACTGCCAAGCGGATAACGGAACAAAAGCCTTCCCGTTTAGCAGATACAGCTATGCGGAAGGCTATGAGGATGACATGGAGATTGCCGATACAACAGCGGCAATGGACACAGGCGCAGGAGAAAGGATTTTTACAGAAGCAGAGCTTAGGGAGATTGAAGCAGATGAATCCTTACTCAAAAAGGACGAAATAACCGAGCTTCTTCAAAAAGACCCCTATATAGAGCTGCCCGACTATGTTCCCCTCCAAAGCTCATATCTTACCAAGAATGAGGACGATAATACCTACACATATTCGTTATGGTACCGCTACAGTGATGATAACGACATCGAGGTTGCCGAGGTCGACTATGCCGAGGACGAGATTGTTGTAGCCGCCGAGGAGGAGGAAACACACGCCTACTACTCCTTGAGCGTAAGCGTTGATGCCGAAAGCGGAAAGGTAAGCTCCTTCTACAAGAACACCTCGCAGAACTATGTCAACAGCGAGGCTTATCCCGTAAAAAAGAACAACGCCATTGCCGAAAAGGCTGCCGAATATTATTATTCCGATATTTTCGGCGAATACAAGGCGGATGAAAGCAACACTGCGCCGTCCGAATCATGGACAAACAAGGACGGAACAAAATACTACGAAACCTCACGTCAATTTGTTTATCACCGCTATGTTAACGATGTAATCGTTGAGGGCGACAATATCTATATTACGATTGACAATAAGGGAAATGTAACCTCTCTCAGCTGCAGCTACACCGATGTTGAATTCCCGACATCCGTTCCCGAATTTGATAATGATAAGGCGTTTGCATCAATCTTCAAGCAGATTTCCTTAAACCTCTATTACGACGGTTACTACAAGCCGGACGGAACCTCAAAGGCATACCTGCTCTATGACATCGGCAGCTTTATTATCAACAGCAAATATCAGCTTGTAAATTGGTTTGGCGAGGTAATCGAAAATACAGCCGACAGCACGGAATATTCCGACATTGAGGGAATTAAGCAGCAAAACGCAATCGAAACCCTCAAAAGATACGGAATAGCCCTTGAATCGCAGGACAGTAAATTCAACCCCACAAAGGCAATTACCGAGGAGGAATTTTCCTATCTTCTCAAAAGCATAACATACGGCAGATATGTAAGCTATAATGACAGCGATGAGGAAGAAGAAAAATCTCCTGCGCTCACCAATAAAACAGCGGCGAAGATGTTTACAACGAATATCGGTCTTAGCGAAGCCGCAGAGCTTGAGGGAATATTTATAGCTCCGTTTGATGATGTAAGCTCCGATGATGAATATGCGGGTTATATTGCAATCGCAAAGGCTAAGGGCTTTATGACGGGTTCAGACGGAAAATTCTATCCCGACAATAAGATTTCCCGCGCAAGGGCAATCCAAATTATCTACAATTACATTCTGTCCTTCTCGGAATAAAATATTTCGGGCGAAAAATCAATGAGATTTCTCGCCCGATTTTTTTTATTCACTTCTCAGCGCGTCAATCGGATTAAGCTCGCTCGCTTTTTTTGCGGGCGCCCAGCCGAATATTATTCCGACCGCCGCAGAAAAACCTACTCCAAGCTCAATTGCCGATACAGAAACGGTAAAGCCTATTCCAAGCGCAGACGAAACGGCTGCCGACACAACTAAGCCGAGGATAAGCCCTATCACACCACCGGTAAGCGAAAGAACGATTGCTTCAAAAAGGAATTGAAGCTGAATTCTTGACGGCTCCGCTCCCAATGCCTTCCTAAGACCTATTTCCTTTGTTCTTTCGGTAACGGACACAAGCATCATATTCATAATGCCTATTCCGCCGACAAGCAATGCTATCGAAGCAATTCCCGTAAGCATACCCTTGAGCATGGACATCATACTGTTCATTGTATCGAGCAGGCTGTCAAGGTTCATTATCCAGTAGCTGTCATCGTTATTATTAAAGGTCTTATATAACAGCTCCTCAATGGCGGTTTGCGTTTCGTTCGTTTTATCCGTATCCTCCACATAGACGTCAAGGCTTTGCACCAAAGCCTGACCGCTCATTTTCATGGCGTTTTTATAGGGAATCATAACCCTTCCGCCGTTTGTGCCCCTTGACATACTTGAAGTAAGGCTGCTGTCATCGCCTGTTTGAAGTCCGACAACCTTGTAGGTTATTCCGTTAAGTATCACGCTTTGACCTATGGGATTTTCGCCGTAAAAAAGGGTTTTTGCAAAATCGGAATCAACTATGCAGACGTAGGATTCTCCCGTCATATCTATGCTGTAAAGAGGTCTGCCGAACGAAACAACATCATTGTGGATGAAATAAACCTCATTTACCCCAAGGACAGTCACTTCATCGTCAACCTCGCCATTCCTGACCGCCGAACCCGAAAAGCTTATTGACGGCGCAACGCCGCTTACATTATCAATCTCCGAAATTTCGGCTATATCCGCTTCGGAAAGTCCTCCCTTGAGCGCGGTTCCGTATGCATTTACGGTAAGAACGCCTGCGCCCATATCGCTGAATTCGCTTAAAACTTCATTTTCAACGCCCTCCACTATTGTTACAAGAGAAATTACCGACATAACCCCGATAATTATTCCGAGAGTGGTAAGAAAGGAGCGCATTTTGTTGCTTATAATGTTTCTTACGGACATTAACGCAGCCTGCTTCATCGTTTCAAAGGCTTTAAGCATCCTCAACAGCTCCTTCACTTATATTTCCGTCCAATATACGGACAATTCGCTTTGCGTGCGCCGCAATATTAACGTCATGGGTAATCATAATAATGGTTCTGCCCTCGTCATTAAGCTGATGGAAAAGCTCCATTACCGAGGCTCCTGTTTTCTGGTCAAGGGCGCCCGTCGGCTCATCGGCGAGGAGAATTGTCGGATTTGTTGAAATGGCTCTTGCGATGGCGACCCTTTGCTGCTGACCTCCCGACATCTGGTTCGGGAGATGGTCTGTTTTATCCGCAAGCCCAACTCTTTCAAGCATTTCCATTGCCCTGCGTCTGCGTTCCTTTTCGGGAACATTTGCGTAGATAAGCGGAAGCTCAACATTTTCAAGGGCGGATTGCTTTTGAAGAAGATGGAATGACTGGAAAATAAAGCCGATTTCCTTACTCCGTATATGCGCAAGAATTTTTTCATCCTGGTCCTGAATTTTTCTTCCCGAAAGGTAATATTCGCCCGAGGTCGGTACATCAAGGCAGCCGATTATATTCATAAGCGTTGATTTTCCCGAGCCTGACGGGCCGAGAACAGCGAGAAATTCCCCCTCATTTACGGTAAGGTCGATCCCTTTAAGGACAAGAGAAACGCTGTCGCCCATTACATAGCTTTTTTTAATATCGGTCATTCTGAGGATTTCTTTACTCATATTCTAAGCAGCTCCCCTCATATTAACCCATTTCAAACATAATCATACCGTCAAATCCCGAATCGGACATGAAGTAGATATTATCTCCCTCGGAAATTCCGTCCGTTATTTCCGCATAGGTTCCGTCCGAAACGCCGATGGAAATGTACCTTTTCTCCAACTGACCATCGGCGTTTTTCACAAGCACATACGCTGTGTTGTCATCCTCAAAGCTGATGGCGTCAACGGATATTGAAACGGCGTTTTCCGCATTGCCGCTTATAAGTCTTGCTTCCGCCGACATACCTGTTTTTATGTCATCGCCCGCATCGAAGCTTATATCCGCCTCAAAGTATGAAACTCCTCCCGATACGGTGGCTTCATCTGAAATTTTAACGATTCTTCCGCTGACGGTTTTATCAAGAGCGTTTATGTAAACCTCAACCTCGTCCCCTATATTAACATCGGTAATGTCATATTCATCAATCTTGACGGAGATTTTGAGCTTTGAATAATCAACAATTACAGCCGACTTTTGGTTTGCCGAGGAATACTCACCCTCCGCAAGATTTAAAGCCTTGACCGTTCCCGAGGTATTAGCCTTGATTGTGCAGGAATCAAGCTGTTCATAAAGGCTTGCAAGCTCATTCCTTTCCGATTCGGTTACCCCCGAAAGCTCAACGGATTTTTCATAGGCGGTTTTGTAGCTTTCAAGGGTTTGTTCTACGCTCAGCTGTACCGTTTCAAGGTTAAGGACGGCGTCATCATATGTTTTTTGCGCGCTTACAAGGCTGTCATAGTAGCTTTCAATATTTTGGTTAAGGCTTTTTTCCGTATCGGAAAGATTTTGGAGCGCCGTTTCATAGGAGGAAACCGCCGACTCGTAGGTTCGCCTTGCGGTTTCATAGGAACGGCTGTAGGAGCTGAGCTGAGAATTATTGGTGTCGTCAATATTTTTTTGCGCGCGTTCATATTCATCGAGAGCGTCCTCATAAGCCTCCTTCAGCTCGGCAACCGTTTGGCTGCTTTCAAGGAGGGCTTCATACTCAGCCTTTGCGGTTTCCATTTCGGACTTTGCTTCGCTGAGCGCAGCGCTGTCGGCGCTTCCCACGTTGACCAAGCTTTGCACGGCGGAATAATTTGTAACCGAAGCGTCATATTTACTTTTTGCTTCGCTCAAAGCCTTATCGGTTCTTCCGAAAATTTTATCGTTATAATTGTCATAGGCGGTATCAACGGCTTCCTTGTAGCTCTCTATGGAATGATAATCCTCCTCATTTACCTCACGGAGATAGTCGTCATAATCCTTTTGGGCGTCGTCAAGGTCGCTTTTTGCGTTGTTTAAATCGGTAAGAGCCCTTTGGACGGAGCTTTTTGCGGAAATAAGGGTTGAATCGGTGCTGTTTTCAAGCTCCTCTTTGGCATCATTATACTTTTTTTCGGCGGCTTCAAGGCTGCTTCTTGCGCTTTCAAGGGTTGACCTTGCGGAATTTATCTGGCTGTTATTCCCGTTTTCGATTCCCGATTTATAATCCTCATATGTTTGGCGATTTGAATTGATTGTGTAGCTGTCGGAAATATCGCTGCTGTTCATGGTGGATTCCTTTGCGGAGATATTTTTTTCAATATCCGAGCTGTCAAGGACGGCAATAACATCCCCCGCATTGACATAATCGCCCTCCGAAACGTTAACTGACAGCACCTTTTGGGAAACCTCCGCAAAAACGTTTATCTCATCCTCGGCGGCGACATTGCCCGTAAAGCTTTTATATGTAGAAATATCTCTTACAGCGGCAGCCTCTTGGGAATACATTGCCGTGCTGTCCTTTGGCGAAAAAATCAGGACGGCAATAATCAATATCACAATTACCGCAGCTATTATAATAAAAATTCTCTTCTTCTTTTTCTTAGCCATTTGGCAAACCTCCCGAGGTGTAATCATTCAAGTCAGAATCCGGCTTAAACGTATTATTGTATTATTTTTGTAATACAATAATACTACCTATTTATCCCTTTGTCAAGAGAGGTTGAGAAAATTATATAAATATCATAAATTCAGTGCTTGCTCAAAAAGATATTTAGTAATTTTGCAGAAAAGTGAATTCTGTTTTACCCTTTGCGTGAAATGGACTTTGCGCAACCCTCCCCTGCCCATATTCCCGAGGACCATGCCCATTCAAGGTTAAATCCGCCGCAGTCGCCGCAGACATCGAGAATTTCTCCTGCGAAATAAATTCCCTTATGCGTTTTTGACTGCAAGCCTTCATCAACGCAAGCTCCGCTTATTCCCCCAAGTGTAACCTGCGCATTCTGCCACGAGGAACAGCCCGTTACCTTAAATTCAAGGGCTTTTATAAGCGAAACGGCATTGATTATCTCCCTCCTGCCGAGTGATGAGGTTTTTTCCGTAAGGGGCTTCGCCGCAGCCTTCTTAATAATATAAACCGCAAGATTTTTGGCGAATATTCCGCTTAAAAAATCCTCAAGAGGGCAATCCGAGCGGATTTCTTTTATGCTCCAGAGAAGCTCCTCAAGCTCCCTGCGGCTTATTTCGGGCATAAAATCGACAGACAGCGAAAGTCTGCCCTCATATTCGGAGAAAATATGGGCGAGGTTGAAAACGCATATTCCCGAAAGCGAGTTATCCGTAAACTGGATTTCCCCTTTTTCCGCGCGAAGAATTCTCCCATCCGAAACGGCGGACACCCTGCATTTGGCGCGAACGCCCTTCAATCCTTTCAGCTCCTCGGGGCTAACCCTCAAGGGGGCAACGGCAGGGCAGACCTTTTCTGTTCTGTAACCCATGCTTCGGAAAAGCTTGATTGCATTCCCATCCGTTCCGAATGACGGTGCGGCATATCCGCCGCAGGCAGCTATAATTTTACCGCACTCGATTACGGAATTATCTTCGGAATAAATTCTGAAGCCGCCGCCGTTTATTTCAATTTTAACGGCATAAAATCCGCACATCTCCTCAATCCCCAATGAGGAAATTTTAAGCCGCAGGGCTGTAAGCACGGAAGCGGCGCTTCTGCTGTAGGGATAAATTCTTCCCTCCGCATCGGCAGTGCATACAACTCCGAGCGATGCGAAAAATTCCTCCGCCGAGGGGGTTTGCTCTATAATTTCCATAATGTTTTTCACCGAACCGTGATAGGAAGCGGCGGAAAGATTTTTATTGCTGAGGTTGCACCGTCCATTTCCCGTAGCAAGAATTTTTTTCCCAACTCTGTCAAGGCGTTCGGCAATAAGAACCCTTGCGTAAGGGGCGGTTCTTTTAGCGGAAACAGCCGCCGCAAGCCCTGACGCTCCCCCGCCCAGTATTACTATATCCGCAGTAATTACATTTCCCAAAGCTATCCCTCCCGAAAGCTGTTCGCATATTGCAAAAGGCGGGAAACACTTTGTTGCCTCGCCGAAATTCCGATTTTCCGTTCAGATAATTATAGCATTAACCCCACAAAAAGTCAAACAAAAAGCCGCTTCCGACAAAAAGACGGAGGCGGCATTATGCGCATTGCAATTCCCCCCAAAGGGAAGAATTTTTACACAGCTTTTTTCAGCTTATGCAAGCTCAGCAAAATACTTGATTGTTCTTACCATCTGGGATGTATAAGAGTTCTCGTTATCATACCATGAAACTACCTGAACCTCATAGAGATCATCGGCAATCTTAGCTACCATTGTCTGTGTAGCGTCGAAGAGGGAACCATATCTCATACCGATAACGTCGGAAGAAACAATCTGATCCTCATTATAGCCGAAGGACTCGGAAGCGGCAGCCTTCATAGCGGCATTAATGCCTTCCTTGGTAACGTCAGCGCCCTTAACAACAGCTGTAAGGATAGTAGTTGAACCTGTAGGAACAGGAACACGCTGAGCGGAGCCGATGAGCTTTCCGTTAAGCTCAGGAATTACAAGACCGATAGCCTTTGCAGCGCCTGTGGAGTTAGGAACAATATTTGCGGCGCCTGCTCTTGCTCTTCTGAGGTCGCCCTTTCTGTGAGGACCGTCAAGGATCATCTGGTCGCCTGTGTAAGCGTGGATTGTGCTCATGATACCGCTCTGGATAGGAGCATAATCGTTAAGAGCCTTAGCCATAGGAGCGAGGCAGTTAGTTGTGCAGGAAGCGGCGGAGATAATCTTGTCATCAGCTGTAAGTGTCTTTTCATTTACGGAGAATACGATGGTTTTAAGGTCATTGCCTGCGGGAGCGGAGATAACAACCTTCTTAGCGCCGGCATCAATGTGAGCCTGAGCCTTATCCTTAGAGCAATAGAAGCCTGTGCATTCGAGAACAACGTCAACGCCGATTTCTCCCCAAGGAAGCTCATTAGCCTTAGCCATAGCGTAGATTTTAAGAGTCTTGCCGTCAACTGTAATTGTGCCTGCTTCGTCATCGGCGGTTACAGTGTGAAGTCCCTCACCGATTTTGCCGCAGTAGCCGCCCTGAGCTGTATCATACTTGAGGAGCTGAGCGAGCATTGAAGGCTTTGTAAGGTCATTGATAGCAACGACGTCATAGCCCTCTGCGCCGAACATCTGACGGAATGCAAGACGTCCGATTCTTCCGAAACCATTAATAGCAACTTTAACTGACATAATAAATTTTCCTCCTAAAAAGAAATTTTAAAATCTTAGCAGCGGTTTTGCGATTTCCGCTGCCGCATACTATTATTTTACTCTATTTTTTTAATTTTGGCAATACCTTTTGATAAAAAAATAACATTTTACCAACAAGAATTTTTATCTGCATAATTTATTAATGCGTAAAGATGATGAAAATATTATAAAATGAAGAAAAAATATTATATTTTTTAAAAATATGTAGCAAAATGAAAAAAGATATGGTATAATGAGAGGAAGTTCGGTTTATCGGAGGCTTGGCTTGTCCGATTTTTTTCCGCATATGGTTAAAGCACGGAAGGGATGGTTATAATATGGATAGGGCGCTTCTGCTTGAAATCTGTTCAATCTATAATCATTCCAAGCTGCCCACCTTAATCGCTTCCCACGACTGTATATGGGAAAATGACGGCTTTTCAAAGCGATTCGGCATTTGGGGAGCGGAGGAAAAGGACAGGCTGATTGAAATTCTGCGCTTCTCCGAGGGCGAGCGGTGCGTAATGATTGGCGGCAGCATAGTTACATTCAATGTTGTAAAGGGAGATGGCGTCGTCATTGCGGAGGTTATCGAGTGCGAGGATTCGGAAAAGCTTTTTGCCGTCCCCTCGATAAATGAATATCTGGCATATTTCTTCGCAAGGCTGCGCAGCTCGGTGTTATCCATATCGGCGCAAGCCGATGGAATTTATAACACCATCGCTTCGGGCGGCGGCGGGAATTGCGGCGGGCTTATCGACAAATTAAACGCCATCGACAGCAGTCTTTCCGATATAATTTCTATGGCTCTTGACCCCGAACAGCTTCTGTTCCTTAAAAACGATAATACCAAGACCTCAACCGTCAGTCTGAGGGATGAGCTTCAGTCAATGATTAATGAATTCAAAAGTCTGCTTGAGGAACGGGTTCCCGTTAAATCAAATCTTGAGTCGGGGATTTATGCGATATTGAACCGACCTGCATTCAAGGTTATTATTTTTGATATATTTGAAAGATGCTGCAGAAAATTTACTCCGAATTCGCTTGAGGTGGTTTTACACAGGCTTTCGGAAAACGGAGCGGAAATTCTGGTTATCGCCGACTATTCATCGGAGAAACCGCCCTCCTGCCCGAACGAAAGCATACAAGGAGAATTCTTCTTCGATTACCTTGTCGAGAGCTTCTGCAGACGATACGGCGGAGCCTTTACCCTACAGAGCTTAAAGCACGGCGAGCGGTACAGCATTGCATTCCCGACCGTTTATAACCCCAAGCCCGAGGTATCCGCAAATATATGCTTTATGGATGGCGCTCCGCATTTCGGCGCGGCGCAAATACGATTGGGAAGGCTTGCCGATAACAAGCGGTACAAGCCGTTTCCCTGTTGGCATAAAACAGAATAAATAATTTACAAGGAGATTATCAGAAATGAAAAAAACAACGTTAACAAAGCTTATTGCCGCAGCGTTTGCGCTTTGCGTTTCAACCGCCGCTCTTTCCGCCTGCGGAAAAGGTGATACCGATGAGGAAACAACAACCGCATCCGAAACCGAAACGGTTTCATCCGAGGAGTTTACCTATGAAACTGCGGGAACAATGCGCGCGGTCGCCGAGGGGGATGTTTTTGCAATCAACAAGTTTACCGTTGATACTCTTCCCGAAAATTATGAGCTTGCGGTAAAATCCCAGCAGGACGGCGCACAATATATGCGTTATATTCTTGACGGTGGATTGGCCCAAATTTCGATTGAAGCGGCAAACTACAAGGAGGACTATCAGGGCCTTGATGTTTTTGCGGAAAACGCCTGCGCCGCAATGAAGATAAATAATCTGTACTATGCCTGCGACACGGAATTTTCCGAGCCGACCGAAACGACCGTTGCGGGGTTTGACGCAATATACTATGATTATACAATCACCCAGAATGAGTTTGAATATGACGATGAGGGAAATGCAATAAAGGACGACGATGGACGTGATGTCAGACACGCCGTTGCTTGGTACACGGGCAGAGCCTACTTCTTCTACAGCGACAATGACGTATTCTACTTCATCTGCGAAACAACTCAGGATAATTGGGACGAATACAAGGATCTCTTTGAGCAGTTCGCTTCCTCCGTTTCAATAGATGAATCGGCTGAAAACGAGTCCGACACGGAGGATGATGCCGAGGAGGCAGAAACCGTAGCTGCGGGGGAATAGCTCCGCCCCCAAAAAATTCGGAAATTGCTGTTGCAATCCGAATTTGCCTGTGTTATAATGAATATAATAATTTGTAACCGCTGAATTGGGATACGCAAGGATAAGCGAATCATTCCTGCTTAATTAGAGCGGAACGCGGTTTTATGCCGCCTTCAGGAACGGAAATGCTCCCGGGGGCGGTTTTATCTGCATAAACTTTATCTACATACCTAAAGGGGGCTGTATGCCTTGCTGAATTTTGAAGAAATCAAAAAAATATTCAATGAAGAAATCGAATCGGTTAAGCGCCGTGACCCTGCGGCAAGAAGCACAATTGAAATATTGCTGACCTACTCGGGGCTTCATGCCGTTATAGCATACCGTGTGGCGCACAAATTCTATGAGAAAAGGCTGTATCTTATCGCAAGAATTATATCCCAAACCGCAAGATTTATAACAGGAATAGAAATCCACCCCGGCGCAAAAATCGGAAAGGGCTTTTTCATTGACCACGGCTCGGGAGTGGTTATAGGCGAAACCGCCGAAATCGGAGATAACTGTCTCATCTATCAGGGCGTTACCCTCGGCGGAACCGGAAAGGATAAGGGAAAACGTCACCCTACTCTCGGAAACAATGTTATGGTTGGCGCAGGGGCGAGGGTTTTGGGCCCCTTTAAGGTTGGCGACAATGCAAAAATTGCCGCAAACGCCGTAGTCCTTGAGGAAGTGCCGCCGAACTGCACAGCCGTTGGCGTTCCCGCAAGAATCGTCCGCAGAAACGGCAAAAGGGTTACTGCGTGCGACCTTGACCAAATACATATTCCCGATCCCGTTTCGCAGGAGCTTTGCAAGCAGCTTGCGAGAATTGAAAGCCTTGAGAAGAAAATGAATAAGCTCGAAATAAATGAGCTTGGGAAGAAATACAACACCTCGACACGCTCCGAGCTGTCGGACAAAAAATCGGATGACTTCAAATAATTTACCCGAAAGGATTTTTTAAATGAAAATTTACAACTCTCTTACCAGAAGAAAGGACGAATTTGTTCCGAATGAGCCGAACAAGGTTACGATGTACACCTGCGGACCTACCGTCTACCACTTTGCGCACATCGGCAACCTCAGAAGCTATATTATGGAGGACGTTCTTGAAAAATATCTTCGTTTCTCAGGCTATGATGTTAAGCGAACAATGAATATTACCGATGTCGGACATCTTACGAGTGATGGTGATACGGGCGACGACAAAATGCTCAAGGGGGCAAAAAGAGAGCATAAGACCGTTATGGAAATTGCGGAATTTTACACTAACGCTTTTTTTGAGGACTGCCGCAGGCTGAATATCAAGCGCCCCGATGTTGTTGAACCGGCAACGCACTGCATTGATGATTTTATACGTGTTATCTCCTCCCTTATGGACAAGGGCTTTGCCTATGAAGCGGGCGGAAACATCTATTTCGACACATCAAGGCTTGAGCAATATTATGTTTTCAACGATTTTAAGGAGGACGACCTTGCCGTTGGCGTTCGTGAGGGCGTTGAGGAGGATTCCAACAAGAAAAACAAGGCGGATTTTGTTCTTTGGTTTACAAAATCCAAATTTGACGACCAGGAGCTTAAATGGGACAGCCCGTGGGGAGTCGGTTATCCCGGCTGGCACATCGAATGCTCCTGCATAAGCATGAAGCACCTTGGGGAATATCTCGACATTCACTGCGGCGGAATTGACAATGCCTTCCCGCACCATACAAACGAGATTGCTCAAAGCGAGGCATACCTCGGGCATAAATGGTGCAAATACTGGTTCCATGTTCATCACCTTAACACAAACAGCGGCAAAATGAGCAAATCAAGCGGCGAATTCCTGACCGTTTCGCTCCTTGAAGAAAAGGGCTATAACCCCCTTGTTTACCGCTTTTTCTGTCTTCTTTCACACTACCGCAAATCGCTTGTATTTTCCTATGAAAACCTTGATAACGCAGCCGTTTCATACAACAAGCTCACTGCGAAAATTGCGGCTGTGCTTAAAGACGCTTCGGGCGAAACGGACGATGCGGCATACAGCCGCCTTATGAAGAGCTTTACGGATGCGCTTGATAACGACATTAACACCGCCCTTGCAATTACTGCGCTTTATGATGTTTTAAGGGACGGCACAAACGGAGCGACAAAGATTGCCCTTATAAAAGAGTTTGATAGGGTTCTTTCCTTGGGTCTTATCGAAGCCGCAGAAAGGCTTAACGCCGTCCCCGAGGATGCCGAGCTTCCGCAGGAAATCCTTGACCTTGCGGAGCAGCGCAAAAACGCAAGAAAAGAGAAAAACTTCGCCCTTGCGGATGAGCTTAGAGATAAAATTTCAGCCCTCGGCTACGTTATTGAGGAAACAAGGCAGGGAACAAAAATTACAAAGAAATAACAATGCTGCCGATGTCCCCCGCCTCTTAGGCGGCGGGTTCCATCTTCGCCATCAGTGGGGTACAATCCCCCACTGATGGCTTGCAAAATTGCTTCGCAATTTTGGCAGCTTGTTAAAGCTACGCTTGAATTCGCAAATAAAATTGCTGTAGGGTCAAAAACCTTACAGCAATTTTTGTTTAATTTATTTTAAGTCCGTAATTTTCGCAAAGGTCGGAAAGTCCACGCCGATATATCATTCCGAGGGGAGCTAAATTCCAACCCGATTTTTCAAAGGTGATCGAAATTCCGACGACGGTGTTCTCATTAAGCGGAGGAACAAGGGGATAAATCAGGGTATGGCTTTCCGAAAACCTAACGGAAATCGCAGGATTTATCAGATTGCTGAAATTAAGCCCCGTAGGGTTTTCATATATCGAATATGCAATATCTATGCCCGCAACATCGATTGGAATTGCATCAAAATCGATAAATACAGCCTTTTTATCGGGGGCGAAAAGATATTTTACAGAGCCGCAGCCTGAGTGGTCATTGCCGAAAAAGACAAAGCGGTCGTTCTGCCTGACAATTCCGTGACTGTCGGTCATGAACGCAAAGGCATCGATATCCATAGGAAAATCCCTGTTGTCATAAATAAGCTCAATTTCCGCTTTCGGGGAGGGAATTTTGATATGCATTCCCCTTTCAATGATATAGAGCGACTGCAGTGGGCTTTCCTCGGCTTCATCGCCTGTTTCCGACCTGTGCGTTTCGCTTTCCTCGGCGGAAGCATCCGCCATATCGGGATAAATGATTTCTTCATATGATGGGGACTCTGTTTCCCTTGTCAATTCCTCCTCCGCCATTTCACGGGGATTAGCCTTAAAAACAGTTCCGCCGTTTTCAAAGCTCGGAACATTTTCCTCAACCGAACCGCTTAAATAAACCCTGCGGATAATTTCCGAGCGAAACAGCAGCTCGCCGTAGATATATGAACCGCTCCTTATCGGACTGCATGACAGTATAACCTCATTTTCGCCCTCCTCAAGGAATTGCGGGGTAATTGTTATATCGTGGCACAGTGAGATAACCTCCGTTCGGACGGGGACGATTACCTCAAGCCGAAAAAAGCACTCTCTTTCGGCGGGAATTTTTCCGAGGTCTATGCTTTTCGGGATTCCCCAGGGCTTTTCCTCCCCGTCGATTCCCAAGGCTCCGCCGATAATTTCTACATTGTCAAATGCGGTATCACGCATTTTTGAATCTATGGCTATGCTTTTCGCCGCCGAAAGGGAATCATTTGTGATTTCAACACGAAGATCCTTCAACGCAACATCGGGGGCATTAACCGTAAGGACAGCTCCATGCCCTCCCCAGAGCGTGGTTTTATTCCCAATAACCCTGCATGGCTTATTTACTGCGAACGGGCCTTCAAACTCCCCCGATGGCAAATGCACCTCCCCCATTAAATCGGGCGAGTTAAGCATTCTCTGCAATTCTATTGAAGTCAAAAAAATTCCTCCCCCACAAGCTTGCCCTTGCCGATTATGCATAATCTCCCATAGGCTCAGTCGGGATACGATGAAAGGTTTCCGCTGATTTTACCGAAAACGGCGCAGGCGGCGGCGCAGAACAGTATATTAATAGCGATTGCGGTATAATAAACAATGCTGCCGAACAAATTTACAACAGCGGCGTTCATCATAACCGCCGACAACGCAAGCATAAAAATTCGGAGGATATTATATCCCACTGCGGCGGAGTTTATCCTGCGGCAATACCCGTTGTAGTTAAGCATTGATGCAAGCCCGTCATAAAGAATTGCATCCGCCTCGCTTTTTGCCGCCATGCAGCCCGATGAAGCGGCGTAAATTACGTCCGCTTCGGCAGACTCTTCAAGGCTTCGGTAATCGCAGGCGGTAATACCGACTGTTTTTTTCATATCGTGAACAATTTTAACAAGCTTTTCCCTGTCGGTTTTTCCTGTAATGATTTTTATTTTTCTGAGAACCCTTGCGGCTTCCTCCAAGGGCATTTCCTCAAGCCTTTCAAATGGAATGATTTCATCGATTCCTGCACCCGTTACGGCTTTATCAGCAATGGAAACCGCTTCTGCGGAGCTTCCCTCGGCAAGCATTATAACGGGAACGCCGTCTGAACGCATTGCCCTATATGCGTTCGCTGCGGAGCTTCGGAGCTTTTCATGAACGGTAACCATACCGATGAAAATTTTGCTTCCGTCATAATTTTCTGCGGCATATGCAAAAACGCGGCTGCCTTGAAATATAAGCTCCTCCGCCATTGCGGAAAGGGCGGCGGTATTGGAAAGCCTTTTCACGTTCCCCGCGCCGTCAAAATACGCCTCGCACCCGCCGATTATTTCGGCAGGAGAGCCGCCGAGCAGTCTTTTGCACTGCGGATAATTATACGCCCCCTTAATAACCTCGGGGGTAATTTCAAGGTCAAGAGTATTTTTTATCCTTTCAGACACGAACCTCATCACCGCACATTCATGCGCATCCGAGCCGAAGATATTTCCCCTGTTTACAAGGGCTGATGTATTTTCTGCGGCAGCCCTTGCAAGAATTGTTCCCAGCGGATATGGTATCTCATAAAATTTTACGTAGCTTCTTCCCGAACCATCGGTGTAACCCGTTACAACGGGTTTTCCGTCTGCGGCAAAGGCGGATTTATCGACAAAAGTAAAGTCCGAGGGCTTGCGGAGGGCGGCTGCCTTTACACCGCCGTGCCGCATTTCCCCTGCGCAGGCGTTCCTGAAAAATTCCCTTGGCTGTTCAAGCCATTCGGATGCAAGGAAAATTAACGAGAAATAAAGCAAAGCCGCCGAAACGACCTCGCCCGTATTCGCCCCGCAAATTCCGCCGTCCGGGCAGCAAAAGACATAAAAAGCGGTAAGCGCAGCCGAAAAAATCACGCTTAAAATTATACCTAGAGTATATGATTTAGACTTTTTAACTTTTCGCAAAGGATTTTTGCCTCCCTCAACCGAAATAATTTTCACAACCGCATATCCCGATGAAATAACGGCATCCCTTTCAACGGTATAGCTGCCCGAAATATCCTCGGTAATTTCCTCCGCCCTGAAATTGCGGATAAGCTTGCTTCCGCCGTCCTTTTCCGCAGTAATATCGCCATGGAGGACAATTCCGTCGGCGGGGGAAATATCGCCCGCCGTAAGCAAAAGGTAATCGCCCTTGACTATGCTTTCCATTGGGATTTCCGTAACCGTATTTCCGCAGCGGAAGGCCTTATAGCTTCTGCTGTAGGGCTTGCTTGTATGCTTAAAGGCGGAGCGTTCAAAATGAAGCTCCGTAAGGCAATTTATCACCATTGGGATAATCGCCGCAGGGATAATCGGCAAGGCGGAAAGAATCGCCGTCACGTTTCCGTTAACAGCCAAAAAAATTCCGAGGGCAATATAAATCAAAAATAAAATTATATAAACCTTAACGGGAATTTTTGAGAAGCGTTCCTTAAGCTTTTCTTTAAGCCCCGCAGGCTTTTGTTCACTTTCGGAAAGGCAGCCGCCGTATTTCTTTCGCGAAGCCTCCGCCTGACCGTCTGTAAGACCGTTAAAAGTCATATTAAATCCGATCCTTATCTATGGTTTTCCGAAACCGACTTCAGTTTCTCAAATTCTTCTTTAATCTTTTCATATTCGAGAGCGTCAAACGTTTTGGCAGATTCCAGCATTGTTTTTTTAGCTTCGAGCATAGCCTTGGAGGTATACTTCTCCTTGGCGATTTTTTTAAGAGCCTTGTTCCTCTTTTTTTCCTGCTTCTGCTTTTCCTTCAGCATTTTGATAAGCTCTTTTTGCTTCTTTTTATCATACGTTTCCATTATGTTAACACACCCCTCTGATTTTTTCTGATTGCATACCGCTTTTCCTTAGATAACGGTAACCCTTATAAGCGTTCCCCTATCGTCCTCCGACGCGCGGAAAACAGTTCCGTCCCTGAGCCTTATCGCCTGACCCGATGGGACAAGATTACCCTGAGGTGAACGCATACCCGACGTCCCGCTGTTAATGAGGAACCACTCGCCGTCATGGCAGCAGACATAAGCCTGCATAGCCGTATCGGCTTTTTCATCGGGGAAAATATTGCTGTGGGTATGCCATTTGAAAAGCGGAGTATTGTTTGAAGCGTCAACCTCCGAGGTTTTTCGCCATTGCCCCGAATGCCCCCTTACCTCCGAATTTATCGAAAGGCGCACTATGTTTTTATCGGTAATTTTTGTTCCGCAAAATGGGCATATGGGTGAATTTACATCATAAAGCACAAACCACCTCGCATCGCAGGATGGATTGGAGCATCTATGCAGCAAATCCCACGTTTCCGTTATCCCCTTTTCCCACTCCATTGCCGATGGGCGCATTGACGGGTCATGCAGTCCGTCCACAAAGGCGCGTATAAAAAGCCGTTCCAGCATAGGTCCTAGGTCCTTGATTGTCACCTTCAGCGAGGAGGGGCGGTTGGAGGTATCATATGGATTTTCTATAAAGAGCGCCTGCGGTCCGAGGGCGAGGAAATCATCCTCCTCAGCCGAGGCGGACGAAAATATTTTCGGCCCCATAAGCGGGTGACGAAACAGCAGATATTCATAAATAAGCACAGCGAGGGCATGAAGATCCGTTGTTGAGCCGGGAATTTTTCTTCTTGGGTCGGAACGGTCAAGCTCCATTGTCGCAAGAACCTCCGGGGCGATATAACCCCTTGTTCCGGCAACCTCGGGCGGATATAGCCCGGGAACGACAAGCGAATCTATATCAATAACAACGCAGTTCCCGCTTTTTGGGTCAATAAGGACGTTATTGTTGGAAAGGTCGGAGTGCGCAAGCCCCGCCTGATGAAGCCGCCTTATCGAACGTGACAAAAGCAGCGACATTTGAAGCATCGAACGAAAATCCCCCAGCTCGGATTTATTAAGAAAGCGCCTGTTGCTTGATGTAAACCAGTTGCTTTTTTTATCCTTTCCGTCAAGGTCAAGAAGCTGTGACGAACGGCTGTCGAAGAAAAAATCCGACGGATAGGATGGTGAAACCAACCCGAATTCGGGTGAAATAACAATATCTGTCGGCCAGCAAAAGCGTTTTTCAAAGTACGCCGCAAGCCTTTCGTCATTTCCCACCGCTCCCCCTGCGGATTCGGGAATGGTTGGGTTATATTTTCCGATAATGGCTTCAATGCGGGAGCGCATATTAAAGTCAACCCTTTTGGGGTCGTTAAAAAACTGCACCACATAGGATTTATCGGGTGAAAAATATGTATATTTCATCCCTCCCCGCGGGGGATTATCGGTTATAACATAGGGGATTTTTTTGCCGCTTGCAAGAACGGCTTCGCCTATTCTGCTCATTTTATTTCTCCGAGGTATTTATTATAAATAAGGTTCTGTCGTCAAACGAACCCCTTTCGACATAGTTATCGAGCCATACAGAGAGCCTTTCCGCTTTTGTTTCGCCGTTTGAAATTCCATACGCATTAAGCGAGGAATTTATTACAATGCCGCCGAAACGGTTTTCCCAAAGCTCCTCAATGCCAATATTATTCTCCGCCATAACGTTTTTGGCATACTGGAGCGAAAAGGAAGCGCTGCTGTCGTTAACCCACGGGTAGGTTACGGGGCTCGGAGTTATTTCGCCGCCGATTTTCTCCGCAGCTTCGCTCGGGAAATCGATTATTCCGTTAAGAAGCAGGTCTGTATAAAGCCTTAGAAGCTGAGGATTGTTGGGGTAATAATCATCCGCAGCGCCGTCCGTCATAAGCATAAGGGAGGAAATTCTTCCGCGCTGAATTTTTGTGCGGCCGCAAAGGCTGCCGACGCTTCTCGCCTGTTCCGAAACAAGGAATTCCGTTTCCCCCGCAAAGCTGCCGCTGTCGGCATTGCCGAGAATTCGGAGAGCTTCGCCGAAGGGCGCGTCCTTATTGAATGAGGCTATCATACCATCGCCTATCTGGACGGAAATAACGAAATGCTCTTTATTTGAAACAGGAATAATGACCGCCGCCAAAAGCGTTGCGGAATAATCCTTTATTTCAGCCCTTCTGCCGAGGATTTCTTCAAACTCGGAGCTTGCCGAGCGAATCATATACGCCCCCTCAACTGCGGAGTAGGCTACCTCAAAGCTGCCGCGGACAAGCTGAGCAAGCCTCTGGCAGACCGAGGTAAAGGCAGGGTCGCTGAAATCCCTGCTTAAGTCGGATTTTATATCGGGGTACTGCTCCTTTACGGCGGAAAATTCTTTTTTAAGGCTTGCCGCCACAGCCTCGCAGGAAACCCTTGCGCCGATTCGTGAAAGCGGCTTCGACCCTGCGCCGTCGGAAACAACGGCTATAACCCAATCGCCAAGGCGGGCAAAGTCGTACCAATCGTCACAGTTTGCGCCCTCGTGCTTATGCTTTTTTCCCCTTACTCTTGCGGCAATTATTTCCCCGCCGTCATATTTTTCATAGTCGGATTTATATTCGGGATAAGGCTCGGGAAAATCGGGGATAGGGTTATATTTCCACATCAAGGCGGTTTGCGCAGTCACCTCGCTGTCCGAAACGATACTGTTTTTAGCGTTTTCCATTGCTTTCCTCCACGGTTTTACGGGACGATTACGAAGCCCTGCGGCGGGGGAGGAAGCTCAATATTTGCGCCGGGCTTTGAATCAAGGCTCTTGCTTGACATTTTAACGGAGCTTGAAACCCACGCAAAGAACTGCGCAAGGTCGCCTGCGGAGAGGTTATTCATGAGAAGAACGCTGTCGGTAATTTCCTTGAGCACGGTTGTATCTGCGCATGAACCCGCCGCACAGGCTATAATGTTAGCGGGCTTAGCCGCTTTAAGCTCAGCGGCGGCGGACCGCCAATCGTCTGTCGGCGCACCGTCCGTAAGGAGGAAAACAAGCGGCTTCCAATCGCCCTTTTGTGTTTCGGTGGACTTACGGACCTCTGCTTTTATGCATTCCGTAAGCAGACGGAGAGCACCGCCGAGCGCAGTTGCGCCCCCTGCGGAAAGCTGCGGTTCCCTAAAGAGAATAAGCTCGGTAAGGGGAGAAACCTGCCTTGCCGATGAATTAAACGTTATAACGGAAAGATACGCCGTTTCAAGCGCCTGCGGGTCGCTCCTAAGCTCGGAAACGAGCGCCTTCACGCCGTGCCTTACGGCTTCGATCGGGTCGCCCGCCATTGACCCCGAAACATCCAGAAGCAGATAGACGGGAAGTCTTCTCGAAAATTCTGACATAAACAAAAGCTCCTTTTTATGAAGATAATATATTTTATTTCAATCCGCATTCGGTAATTTAACGGAGTGCGATATGCGTACCTGTGTACGTATGCGTACCCTGTGTACGTATGCGTACATATTACGCATTGATACCGATTTCTTTCCGCCCGCCGTTTCCGTTAAACTTCCCTTTGGCAATCCATCCCACCGCCTGCCTATCGGCTGAAGCGGGGGGAATTCTTGCTGATTTTGGTTAAAATTGACATAGCTATAAAACCTCGGCGGCAAAATCCGAAGCTCCGCCATTCCTCTAATAAGTATATCCCAAAATGCGCTTCAAGTCAATAATAGACAGAAATTTTACCCGACAAAATTACTGTTGACTTTTTTATGATAATGTAGTAAAATTGAGTTGTAAATAAATAAGCTGCGGCATTGAACGGGAAGGTAACGCCGCAGCCGAAAATCGGAGGAAAATGAAATGTACATTACTTGTTTGGATCTTGAGGGTGTTCTTGTTCCCGAAATTTGGATTGCATTCGCCGAAGCAAGCGGCATTCCCGAGCTTAAAAGGACAACCAGGGATGAACCCGACTATGATAAGCTTATGAATTGGCGCCTTGGCATTTTAAAGGAGCATGGTCTTGGACTTAAAGAAATTCAGGAAACCATTGCAAAAATTGACCCTATCCCCGGCGCAAAGGAATTCCTTGACGAGCTTCGTTCAATCTGTCAGGTTATTATTATAAGCGACACATTCTCGCAGTTTGCGGGGCCCCTTATGAAAAAGCTCGGTATGCCCACTATCTTCTGCAACTCCCTTGAGGTTGCCGCAAACGGTGAAATTACGGGCTTTAAAATGCGCTGTGAACAGTCTAAGCTCACAACCGTAAAGGCTCTCCAATCAATCGGCTATGAAACCGTTGCAAGCGGCGACAGCCATAACGACCTTGGAATGATAAGGGCAAGCAAGGCGGGCTTCCTTTTCAAGAGTACGGAGCAGATTAAAGCGGCTAACCCCGATCTTCCCGCATTTGAAACCTATGACGAGCTTATGGCTGCGATAAAAAAGGTTATTCTTTAATCAAAATATTTATTGTTCTGCGGTGGGAAACAATGATTTCTCACCGCAATTTTGTTGAGTAGGCATTTACTCCATAAAATGGACTTGAATTAACATATAATTTGTTATATTTCACAAATCGAAAAAAACCTATTGACAAAGTAGAATTTATGATGTATTATAAACCCATACTAAACCTATTGGATAGGTAGAATTAGTGCGTAAGGGGATTTTATATTATGGATAAATTAAGTCCGATAAGTCCGAAATCGATTTTCCGAATGTGACGCTCCGCTCAAAACTTACCGAACGTTTTTTTGAAATTAATTTTATTTGAGTAAAAAGGAGTATCACTATTATGAGCAAACTTAAAGAAAGAAATTTGAAATTTGAAACCAAACAGCTTCATGTCGGTCAGGAAAACGCAGACCCCGCAACGGACGCAAGAGCTGTTCCGATTTATGCGACCTCGTCCTATGTTTTCCATAATTCTCAGCACGCCGCTGACAGGTTCGGGCTTCGTGACTCGGGAAATATTTACGGCAGGCTCACCAACCCCACGCAGGATGTTTTCGAGCAGAGAATCGCCGCCCTTGAGGGTGGTGTCGCCGCCCTTGCGGTTGCATCGGGAGCGGCCGCCGTTACATACGCAATCCAGAATCTTGCCCAAGCGGGGGACCATATCGTCGCCGCAAAAACGCTTTATGGCGGAACCTATAATCTGCTTGAACACACTCTTCCCGCTTACGGCATAACGACAACATTTGTTGACCCGAATGAGGACGGCGCTTTTGAAAACGCCATTAAAGAAAACACAAAGGCCCTTTATATCGAAACCCTCGGCAACCCCAATTCAAACATTATCGACATAGAGGAGGTCGCAAAAATTGCCCACAAGCACAAAATCCCCCTCGTCGTTGACAACACCTTCGCCACGCCGTATCTTGTTCGCCCAATCGATTACGGCGCAGACATTGTCGTTCACTCCGCAACAAAGTTTATCGGCGGACACGGCACTGCAATCGGTGGAGTAATTGTTGACAGCGGAAGGTTCGATTGGGAAGCGAGCGGAAAGTTTCCATCGCTCACAGAGCCTAACCCGAGCTATCACGGAATAAGCTTTACAAAGGCTGTCGGGGCGGCTGCGTTCGTAACAAAAATAAGGGCGGTTCTGCTCAGGGACACAGGCGCGACAATTTCGCCATTCCATGCGTTTTTCTTCCTCCAAGGGCTTGAAACCCTTTCGTTAAGGGTTGAAAGGCACGTTGAAAACGCCCTCAGGGTTGTCGATTATTTAAACAGGCATCCACAGGTTAAAAGGGTTCATCACCCCTCCCTTGCAACAGGCGAGCAAAAGCGGCTTTACGACAAATATTTCCCCAACGGTGGCGGCTCTATCTTCACCTTTGAAATTGACGGAACGGAGGACGATGCAAAGAGGTTCATCGATAATCTTGAGGTTTTTTCACTTCTTGCCAATGTTGCGGACGTAAAAAGCCTTGCAATTCACCCCGCTTCAACAACGCATTCTCAGCTTAACGAACAGGAGCTTGCGGAACAGGGAATTTTGCCCTCCACAATTCGCCTTTCCATCGGCACGGAGCATATTGACGATATAATCTTCGACCTTGAAGAAGCATTTAAGGCGATAAAGTAAACATAGAATACTTCACACATTCCCCCTTAATCAGAAAGCCTCCGATTTTAGGATTTCAAGCCTTTAATCGGAGGTTTTTTGCGTCCTTATCGTATCGCAGGGCTGGCTTTTTGCAATATTCACAAATTTTCGGCAAAAACATTGTGCAAAAGGCAATAAAATCATGTTATTGTTTGTTACTATCGGTTTGGTTTAT
>JAJQIG010000033.1 GCA_021199335.1 Oscillospiraceae bacterium
ATTATACCATTTTCCTTGCTGTTTTTCAATGGTTTGTGCGGTATTGCCTTAATTGAGGCATCCACGACAGAAAATGACGATTGGCACACTTCAATCAGAAATGATTCCTACAGATACAACTCATCGGGACAGCTTTCGGAAATATCGTATTATAGAAAAAATAGTTACCAATACAATAGTTACTCAGACAAGGAGTATGAAACTTTTGAAACGTTAAAGTACACTTATGACGATGAAGGAAGAATGATAAAGGCCGAAAAGGACACCGGCGAATATGTTGAAATTACTTATGACTATATTTCCTTAACCGCAGATGAGGTTGAACAGATAGAAAAAACATACGGAATTGACTTATCAGGTGATTTTTACTATCCTTGCATAGATTTTTAATATGAGGTGAATTGATTATGGTAACATCAGGACAAATTTTAAACGACACTTACCGAATAGAGGAACGGCTCGGTTCAGGCGGCGGCGGTATTGTTTACAAGGCTTACCATCTTCGTCTTAAAAAATATGTTGCCGTAAAGCTCGTTAAGGACGAGGTAAAGGGGCAGATAAACGAACGTGCCGAAACCGACATCTTGAAAAAGCTTAAACATGAGGGCTTGCCGCAGGTTTATGACTTTATCGCCGATGGCAATGATATTTACACGGTTATGGAGTATATCGATGGCAGTTCGCTTTTTGACTTAATAAAAGAAAAAGGAAAATTGCAATACAAAAGCTGTCTTGAACTATCCAAAGAGCTTTGTTCCGCCGCTGCATATCTTCACACAAGGAAACCGCAGATTATTCACAGCGATATTAAGCCACAAAACATTATGTTAACATCCGAGGGCAAGCTCTGCCTTATCGATTTTAATATTTCATCCGTTTTCGGCGGAGATCTCTATACAGTCGGAAGCAGTGACGGATATTCCCCACCCGAACAGTATCTTGCAAGGCCGACAGTCTCCAAGAAACGTCCTGCTGACAATGACGAGACGGAAATTATCGGCGACACAACCGTACTTATTTCCGATATAACGACCGACTCCGATATAACGGAACAGCCAGCTTCATTCCCGAAAAGCGTTATCGACACATGTTCCGATGTTTACAGCATCGGTGCTGTAATGTACTCCATGATAACAGGGTATAAGCCAAGCAACGCAAAAAAACAGGTTATCCCGATTCACCAACTTGATGAAAATATTCCCGAAGCATATGCATTTATCGTTGAAAAGGCTATGCAAAGAGACAAGAAGGACAGATTTCCCTCGGCTGTTGAAATGCTTGACGCGCTGAACAATATACACAAGCTCGACAGCAGATACAAACGCATGAGGGCAAGACATATTATTTCGTATGTATTCTGTCTGCTCCTGCTTGCGGGCTCAGCTGTTTCCATTGTTTACGGGAAAAACCTTATGACTGTTGAAAGCGCAGACAAGCTTAATGCATATATCTCCGAAATGGAGGAAATCTCCGAAAGCGGTATTTACACCGACTTTGACGCTTTATATGAAAGGGCACTGTCGGAGTATCCCGAAAACAGCGAGATAAAGTACTATAAAGCACTTGAACTTTATGAAAGCCGCCTTTACAGCGATGCTCTGGAATTTATGAATACGGAAATTTATCCCTATATTGACAGCTTAACGGAAACCTCCCGCTCGAATATATATTTTATGACAGCTGACATCTATTACCGCAGTGACGATTATGAAAATGCTGTTATATATTATGCAAGCGCACTTTCCCACAATAGTGCAAACCCCGACATTTACAGGGATTATGCCGTTTCTCTCTCAAGGCTCGGCGGAGATGAAAATACAGACAAAGCCAAGGCTATGCTTGACGCTGCGATTGACTGCGGACTTTCTGAGGATGGAATTTATTATGTTACGGGTGAGATACAGTATGCCCTTGGGGAATATGAGCAATCGGCGGAAAATCTGAGATCCGCAGCGGCGTTATCCGAGGATGAAAACCTTAAACGAAATGCATACTTAATATGCAGCCAGGCTTACGATAAACTTATCGGGAGCGGAAATGAACCGCTTATGCTTGAATGTATCGGAATACTTGAAGAAGCTCTTATGAATATTTCCCCCGAAAATCAGGACATTATAAAGAACTCACTTATAAGGGAATACATAAATTACAGCGAATTTACAGGAAAACTTGAATATGCCGCAAAAGCAGTTTCCCTGCTTGACAGCATTACCGAAAAGAATTACAGAACGGAAATGAATATTGCGATTCTCTGCGACAAGCTGGGTGACGTTAAAACAGCAAAACGTGTTCTTACCGATATGCTTGAAGATGATAAACGTTCCGCTGAAGAATATTTTACGATTTACGTGCGGCTCGCATACTGCGAAGCTGATATTCAAAGTGAAATTACGAACGCGGAACGTAATTACAGCGAATTTGACAGCTATTATTCACAAGCAAAGAAAATCTACGATGAAAACGGCTTAAGTGATCCTGAAATGGATAAGCTCACACAAACAAGAGCCGAAATGGCAGAGCTTGGTTGGCTTAATTAAAGGGAGGAATTTTATGAACATATCAGAGATACTTTCAACAACAGGCAGTATATTTTTTTACGGCGGAATAGCGGGCGCAAGTCTTTCTATTTTGCTTATGATAATTTTTCTACCGATTTTTTCCTCGGAGAAAAAGCGCATAAACAAGAAAATTAACAAGGATTTCAATGAAAAGGAGTAAAAAAAATGAAAAAATCAACAAAAATAATAATCCCAATAGCAGTGGCAGTAATTATC
>JAJQIG010000023.1 GCA_021199335.1 Oscillospiraceae bacterium
TCGTCAGCTCGTGTCGTGAGATGTTGGGTTAAGTCCCGCAACGAGCGCAACCCCTACACTTAGTTGCTACGCAAGAGCACTCTAAGAGGACTGCCGTTGACAAAACGGAGGAAGGTGGGGATGACGTCAAATCATCATGCCCCTTATGACCTGGGCTACACACGTACTACAATGGCAATAAACAGAGGGAAGCAAGGCAGTGATGCGGAGCAAAGCCCTAAAAATTGTCCCAGTTCAGACTGCAGGCTGCAACTCGCCTGCACGAAGTCGGAATTGCTAGTAATCGCGGATCAGCATGCCGCGGTGAATACGTTCCCGGGCCTTGTACACACCGCCCGTCACACCATGGGAGTCGGTAACACCCGAAGTCAGTAGCCTAACCGCAAGGAGGGCGCTGCCGAAGGTGGGATTGATGACTGGGGTGAAGTCGTAACAAGGTAGCCGTATCGGAAGGTGCGGCTGGATCACCTCCTTTCTAAGGAGAAAAAGGATTCGAGAAGGATTCAAAGACTCCGGTCAGTAAGGGAAGAGAAAAGTTTTGGAAGCATTGTTCAATTTTGAAGGTTCCGAGAAAGGAAACTTCACAAAAGAAGAAAAAGGACCTGAAACATTAGCATTAAGGGAAGAAAGAGAATGTTAATGGGGGTGTAGCTCAGCTGGGAGAGCACCTGCCTTGCACGCAGGGGGTCAAGAGTTCGATCCTCTTCATCTCCACCACAGGACATGAGAAAAAGGAACGAAGCAGCCGAGATACTGACTGAATGGGCGCATAGCTCAGGTGGTTAGAGCGCACGCCTGATAAGCGTGAGGTCGGTGGTTCGAGTCCACTTGTGCCCACCAAGGTGTGGAAACACACCAAAGACAAAGAGCAGAACCTTGAAAACTGAATAAAGAAGAAAAAAGTAAAAATGCATGAGGAAAAAAGTATTTTACAGAAAAGCAAACGATGAAAAAAGATCGGTTGCGAGGTAAAGAAAAATACTACAATAAAAACTTCAAGCGAAAGAGAATTCGAGCATAAAGAAGAGCATTTGAAAAGATGGTCAAGCTAGAAAGAGCGCAGGGTGAATGCCTTGGCATTGGGAGCCGAAGAAGGACGCGGTAAGCTGCGAAAAGCTGCGGGGAATTGCAAGCAAGTGTTGATCCGCAGGTATCCGAATGGAGCAATCCGCTTGATAGGAGATCAAGCATCATATGTTGAATAAAATAGGCATATGAGGGGAACCGCCTGAACTGAAACATCTAAGTAGGGCGAGGAAGAGAAATCAACCGAGATTCCCAGAGTAGTGGCGAGCGAAATGGGAAGAGGCCAAACCGAGAGGAGAAATTCTTTCGGGGTTGCGGACTGCATTTAGCATTGTTCGAATCTAACCGAATATCATGGGAAGGATAACCGGAGGACGTGAGAGTCGTGTAGGTGAAAGATGAGAACAGCGAGCAGGATCCAGAGTACCGCGGGACACGAGAAACCCCGTGGGAAGCCGGGGGGACCACCCTCCAAGCCTAAATACTACCCAATGACCGATAGCGAAGAGTACTGTGAAGGAAAGGTGAAAAGGACCCCGGGAGGGGAGTGAAAGAGAACCTGAAACCCTGTGCTTACAAGCACTGAGAGCCCGTCAAGGGGTGATCAGGTACCTATTGTAGAATGGTCCGGCGAGTTATGGTATGCAGCGAGGTTAAGTACCGGAGGTACGGAGCCGAAGCGAGAGCGAGTCTGAAGAGGGCGACGAGTTGTATGCTATAGACCCGAAACCGGGTGACCTAACCATGTCCAGGCTGAAGTGGAGGTAAAACTCCATGGAGGGCCGAACCGACCTCCGTTGAAAAGGCGGCGGATGAGGTGTGGTTAGCGGAGAAATTCCAATCGAACCCGGATATAGCTGGTTCTCTCCGAAATAGCTTTAGGGCTAGCGTTGCATTAGATTACCGGAGGTAAAGCACTGAATAGGCTAGGGGGCGAGAGCTTACTGAACCTTATCAAACTAAGAATGCCGGATAATTGATGTGCAGCAGTCAGACAGCGTGAGATAAGTTTCGTTGTCGAAAGGGAAACAGCCCAGACCCACAGCTAAGGTCCCAAAATACATTTAAGTGGAAAAGGATGTGGGGTTGCACAAACAACCAGGATGTTGGCTTAGAAGCAGCCACACATTAAAAGAGTGCGTAATAGCTCACTGGTCGAGTGACCCTGCGCCGAAAATTCAACGGGGCTAAAATGTATACCGAAGCTTGGGATTGTCATTGCTGAACAAAGTTTACTGATAAAAAAGCAGTTGAATCTGGTCGAAGACAAAATTCAACTAAAAAGCTGAAAGTACAGTAAGTTTTGTTCAGCAATGGCAGTGGTAGGAGAGCGTCGAATACGGGGTGAAGTCACAGCGGAAGCGGTGGTGGACTGTATTCGAGAGAGAATGCCGGAATGAGTAGCGAGAATTATGTGAGAATCATAATGGCCGAAAGTCTAAGGATTTAGGAGGAAGGTTCGTCCGCTCCTAGTAAGCCGGGAGCTAAGGTG
>JAJQIG010000034.1:0-9077 GCA_021199335.1 Oscillospiraceae bacterium
TGCCCACTTACATCAAGGCCGGGCAGAAATAACCGGGTTATTAGAGGTAACCTAATGTTAAAACATAACAAAGAGAGATGATAGTAATTGCTTAAGCTTGAAAATATATGCTACTCAGTCGATGAGGACGACAGCGGCAAGGAAATAATCAAGGGACTTAATCTTTCGCTCGGAAGCGGAAAATTCCTCGCTGTTACGGGGCCTAACGGCGGGGGAAAATCCACCACCGCAAAGCTTATTATGGGAATTGAAAAGCCAACCTCCGGCAAAATCATATTTGAAAATCAGGATATTACAGATATGAGCATTACCGACAGGGCAAGGCTCGGCATAGGCTTTGCTTTCCAACAGCCTGTCCGTTTTAAGGGGATACGCATTATCGACCTTTTAAGGATTGCCGCTGGAAAGGAGCTTTCCGTTTCGGATGCCTGCGTTTATCTTTCCGAGGTTGGCTTGTGCGCAAAGGACTATATAAACCGTGAGGTTAATTCAAGCCTTTCGGGCGGCGAAATAAAGCGAATTGAAATTGCGGGAATTGCCGCAAAAAATTCCAAGCTCTCCGTTTTTGATGAACCCGAAGCGGGAATCGACATCTGGAGCTTCAACAACCTTATTAAAGTATTTGAACATATGCATGAGGATAAGAGTAAATCCATAGTCGTTATCTCTCATCAAGAACGTATTCTTAATATCGCAGATGAAATTGCCGTTATTGCAAACGGAGAAATCGTAAGTTATGGCACCCGTGATGAAATTCTTCCGCAGATAAAGGGTACTCCGTCGGTGGCTAATATCTGTCGGGGCAACACATTCCGAAAGCGAGGTCAAAATTTATGATAGACGAAGTACAGAAGAAAATCCTTGCCGAGGTCGCAGAGCTTCACTCCGTCCCCGAGGGGGCATACAATATCCGCGCAAACGGAAAATCGGCGGAAAGAAACACCACGGCAAATATAGATATTATCACAAAGTCGGACAACTCCGGCATTGACATTCGCATAAAGCCGAACACCGTAAAGGAAAGCGTTCACATTCCCGTTGTAATAAGTGAAAGCGGGTTAAGCGAGGTTGTTTACAACGATTTCTACATCGGCGAAAATTCCGATGTTGTGATTGTTGCGGGCTGCGGAATACACAACTGCGGCAATCAGGATTCACAGCATGACGGCGTTCATCGCTTTTTTGTCGGAAAAAACTCCAAGGTAAGATATGTTGAAAAGCATTATGGCGGCGGCGATGGTATCGGAAAGCGCATTCTCAACCCCGTTACCGAGGTTTATATGGAAGAAAACAGCTTTATGGAAATGGAAATGGTACAAATAGAGGGCGTTGATTCCACAAAGCGTTCAAGCCTTGCAAAGCTTAAATCGGGCGCAAAGCTTGTTGTTCATGAACGTCTTATGACTCATGGCAAGCAATTTGCCGAAAGCTCCTATGATGTGGAATTAAACGGCGAAAATTCAAGCGCCGATATTGTTTCCCGTTCCGTTGCAAAGAATACATCGGAGCAGATTTTCTACTCCAAGCTCATTGGAAACGCAAAATGCAGCGGTCATACCGAATGCGATGCTATTATAATGGACAGCGCAAAAATCAAGGCTATACCTGCCCTTGAAGCAAACAATATCGATGCCGCGCTTATACATGAAGCTGCGATTGGAAAAATTGCGGGAGAACAGCTTATTAAGCTCATGACATTGGGGCTTACCGAAAGTGAAGCGGAGAGCAGAATCGTAAACGGATTTTTAAAATAGCGTAAAAAAATAAAAAACACAAAGAAAATGGCAGCCGTACTGAATTGGTACAGCTGCCGTTTTTAATTCAATCAAATTAATGGGTCAAAAAAGTTCATATCATCCTCAGCGGATGTTGAAGCGTTGGCGCTTGTATCGGAATCAATGCTGCTCGCCTTTGGCATTGCAACCGTCTGAGATGATCTGCCATCCTTTGATGCGGCATAAGCAAATGCGGATTTACCGTGCTTCTTTATGTTATACATAGCCTCATCCGCGGCGGCAATAACCTCTTCCGTCGTCTTTCCGCTTTCATGAAGAAAGGCAATACCGATTGAACATTTTATGCTGAGATGCTCGCCCGTTGATTCGGAAGTAAATCCGGCGCCGAGTACATCGATAATCTCCTGGGCGATTTTTCCCGAATCGCCGTAAAGAGTTAAGTCAGTTATGCAAGCGACAAACTCATCTCCGCCAAATCGTCCCGCAAAGCCTTTCTCAAAGCTTATTTCCTTGAGTGTGTCCGCAGTGAATTTAAGAACCTCATCTCCGCAGGCGTGGCCGTATTCATCATTAAAATGCTTAAAATCGTCAAGGTCGATGAACATCATGGCGTCAAGGGTTCTCTTGTAGATTGTATCCTCCATTCGTGCGGCAAGCGACTTTATGAAGATTTCCCTGTTATAAAGCTGGGTAAGGTTATCATAGCTTGCACGCTGGAGAAGATGCATTTCACTTTTCTTCTCACGGTCAATATCCACAATTACGCCGATAATTTTTGTAGGCGCTTCATTGCGGTCGAAGAATTTGGTGGCTTTAATCATAATCCATATAAAGTCGCCGTAGATGCTTTTTACTCTATATTCTCCCTGCAGGAAGTTGGCGGGACCGAGAATTCTGTCAATATCGGAAAGATAACGTTCCTTATCATCCTTATGTATACGCAGGTTATAGATAAAGCTTTCACGCAGAGAATCGTCCTTTGCGCGGTAGCTGAACTTTTTATTGAAATTCTTTGAAACAAAGACGGTACCCTTTTTATAGTTAATTTCGAAGGTAATGTTATTAGTCATTTCAACGATTGTACGATAACGCTGTTCGCTTTCAAAAACATTATCGAACATTGAATTAAACGCCGTGCCTATATCCCTGAACTCGTCTTTTGTTTTTATATTGAAACGCGCATTGGCATTGCCCTTTTTCTTTTCTTCAAAAACCTCCAGAATATTTCTGACAGGCTTCAGGAAGCTTCCCGAAAAAAGCATAACGGCAACAATAACGACAACCAAAAGCACTATAGCCAAAATAATAAGTCCGCTGTAGGTTTGTCTTATAAATCCCTTCATACTCTTTAAATCGGTAAGAGAAACCATATACCAGCCCGCATTTGATATGGGCGAAGCAAAATAACAGCTCTCCCCATCCGATGCTTCAACAATTTTTCCGATATAATTTTCAGAATCGGAGGAGCTGCCGATTATTGCGGAAAAATCATCCTTATGGGAAGCATATTTGGCGCTTTCATTGAAGTCGGCAAGAGCTTTAAAGGGGTAATCGAGAATATTTCCGTCCCCATCCATAAGGCAGACAATGGAATATTTGTCCATTTTTACATCATTAAGGTATTTTTGTATGTAGGATGTTTCGTAAAATACAAAAAACGCTCCGATTTTTTGGTTATCCTGAGAGTAAATTATCCTCGAAACCTCAAAAATTGGGGTACTGTAATCGTTTAATTCGCTTGTAAAGAAGCATGAGAATCCGTTATTTTCCAGTGATGATGCCAAAATATCATCATGATCCTCAAAGCTGCTTCCAAGCTCATCGCTTGAATCGGAGGAGGCAATAATAATCCCATCGCTGCTTACAATCAACGATTTAATCATTGATTCGCCGTAATTGTCAATGGCATCCATTTCCTTCAGCACGGATTGATATATTTCCGACTCCGTATCAAATGAAAAATCCTCGCCCGCAGCGGCGGCGGTATATTCCTTTACTGAATCGCTTATAGAAAAGCTTTTTGACTGGGAAATAATCCTCTCACATATAAAATTTATATCATCCGACTGGTTTTCCACCGAATTTTCTATACCTGAATAAAAATAATCCAAACCGCTTCGATTTATAACATATGATGCCGCAAAAAGCATTGCAAGCACGGGTATAATAAGAACAATCAAAATAAATCCAATCAGTTTAGCTCTGATTCTCATATTGCCGCTCCTTTCCGCCGCAGCATTAATATATATCTCTTTTCAAAATTATTCAAAAACACATATACATTTTATCATTATTTCATTGCTTTGTAAATGCCAATTATAAATTTTTGTCAATTCGTTACAACAGTACAAGCCCTCTTTGTACAAATTAACCGTTTTTACGCCGTATATCTCCTCCGTCCGAAACAAGAAGGTAGACAATAGCGCCCACAACCGCTATAACAAGAATAATTCCGATAACCTTTACAGCTATGGGGACATCATCATCCTCATCGGCGGCATCATTAGCGGCGGTTGTTTCCTCCGTACTCTCGGTAATAATCTCGGTAATGATTTCGGTAATTGTATCGCCGTAATCATCTGTTCCCACAATTGATACTGATGAGGTAATCTCCGTTTGAATCTCCGGAGCTGTTTCCAACGTCAGCTCTGTGCGCGCTGTTTCGGTTGTAACCTCAACGTGCTCGGGCTGGGCGGAGGTATCCGTTGTTGAAGCTTCGGAGGAAACAGGCTCTTCGATTCCGGTATCTTCGTTAAGAATGCTGCTGCTGTCAAATTCGAAAAGGTAAACCGAAAGGGGATTCATAACATAGGTAAAGGAATTATCCTCGATATCCTCAATTCTTTCTATAAGCCTTATCTCGCTTGATTCGCTGTCGAAGCCGTAAACTGCGGCGCTGTGGTATTCATAATCGGAATTGATTGTGACATAAGCAACCTTTTCCGCTGATGTATTCTTATTTATCATAACCGATTTAAGGTCGCCGTCATTTCCGTCATATACGGATGCGTAAACGGAGCTCATAACATCTCCGCCGTTATCGGCATAAACGGCAACATTTCCATAGGAGGAACCGTTTCCGTCATAATTGGTGTAAATATTAATTCCCGACTTTTGATAGCTGAAATCGGAGCTATCGGGCAAAAGGCACGCCATATATACCTCCTGCTCGCTGAATACGCCCAAAACGTCGGCTTCGGCAATTCCTCCGCTGATATGGTCACCGCCGCCGAAATTGTATTCGGAGAAGGAAAGCTTTGTGTCGGGATAGTACATTCTTATGGATGCCTGAATTGTAGGGATAATCGGCGTATGCTGCTTATAAAGGATAGCCGTTACGCTGTTTTCGGTATAATTGCTGTCCCAAAGCACACGCACAGCCTGCATTCTCTCCTCATTGGCAAAGGACGAATCCGATCCTATAATTGGTTCAAGCACAACGCTTCTTGCTTCGGAGATAAAGTGCAGATCAAGAACATCCAAAAGGCGAACGCCTGCTTGTTCGGATTCCTGACGCATCATATCAAGGTAGTAATCGATGAACCATGAGTAGTTATTTTTATACTGCTCAAGATCCTCGGAGTTTCCGAGGTTTACATATGATTCAAGTCCGCTTACCGACGGTCCGTAAACCAAAGCTGTCGGGTCGATTCTCTTTACTGTTTCGGCAAGGCTTGCCGACCTTTCAACAAGCTCCGCCGCCGTGAGCTGTTCAAGGTTTAGTATAGAATAATTTTCCTGCCATTTCTCAGGTTCGCTGTCAAGAAAATATCCGTTAATTCCCCCCTCAGCGGCTGAACCGTAGGTATTGGCAAGATAGCTTACATATTCATCCATATATACCGTATCGTCATAAAGGTCGGGCTGGGTTAGAAGTCCGTCATTCTTATTGAAAAGCACCTCCGCCCACCTTTTCGGACTGTCCAGGGACGAAACCGTACCATCGGAATCGTTTGCGGCATAGCCCATCATCTGTAGGGTTACATACCTTGACTGTATGCCATACTTTTCCGCACGCTCAACGAGCCGTTTTGTATAAAGCGCAGCTTCGCTCCTTGAATCGGGCGCATAGCTTGAAACAAGGGTAAGACTGTTTTCAAAGCCGCCCTCCGCCGCTGTATTTGCGGCATTCGTTTCCCAGTTATATGACGAAAGAGCCGCCCCCGACTGCTTAACGGCATAGGCGCTTAGGTCGGAAAGGCCGTAAACATCATTTATGCCGTAAATATATTTACTTATATTTTTTCTGTCCTTTGAAACATCGATAACAATGTCAATGTCGTCGGTGTCAGTATGACTGCTCCCGAAAACTGCTCCCGAATCGGTTGCAGCCGCCCGAACGAATGCCGAAACGGAGAGCAAAACGCAAAAAATCGACAGGACTGTTTTTCTTGTTTTCATAAAATCTCCTCTACAGGATTTATTCCGCATAGATATATATTAACACAATATCATAATATTTTCAAGCTGTAACTTATGACAGTTCAAAGCTGTGTAAATGCCGCAAAGGGGTATAGAACGGCAAGCATAAAGATGCTCACAAGCGTAAACACAGCCAGATAACGGAGCTGTTTGGAATTCTCCGTTTCGCCGTAAATTCTGAGTGAGATAAGGCTTGCAAGCGAGGCAACCGGAGTTCCCAAAGCGCCTATATCCGCCCCGAGCATAAGAGCCTTCCAGTTATCGGTAAACCCCGAAAGCATTACCGTTGCGGGAACATTGCTTATAACCTGACTTATAACCACCGCCGCAGGAAATTCTCTGCCTGCGGCAACGCTTTCGGCAAGTCTGCTAACGCTTGGAATATTTCGGATGTTTCCGACAAAAACAAAGAAGAATATAAACGTCAGAATCAAGCCGTAGTCAACCTCTGTAAATCGTTTCGGTTCAATAATAACAACAACAACGCACACCGATGCAAATGCCACAAGGACATTCAGCACCCCGAAAACCGACAGCAGAACTATTACAAAAAGAATTATATAGAGCGCGGTATACCGCTTGTTCACAAGCTCCGACCTACTGTAATCATCAATAACAAGCGGCATATTTTTCATAAACATACAAAGCAAAAGAATCAATCCAAGGCTTAAAACAGCAGTCGGAGCCGCCGCCCTAAAAAAATCCTCCGCAGAAACGCCGTAAGACGAAAAGATGAAAAGATTCTGCGGATTTCCCACGGGCGTTGCCATGCTCCCCATGTTTGCCGCAGCCGTCTGAATGGCTATGGCATAAATCATAAGCGAGGGATATTCCGCAAAAATCACCGCCGTAACAGGAACAAGGGCTATCAAGGCGGCATCGTTTGTAACGAGCATTGAAAGGAAAAACGTCATTACAGCAATTATGAAAGCCGCCCTTCTTGTGCTTTCAATATGCGCTTTTTTAACGACAAAACCAATTATTTTCGCAAGAAGATTGTTCCCCCTAAGCCCTGCAATAATAAGCATGAGGCAGAACAGGATTCCCATAACATCGGTGTCGATATACTCCACATAGTCCGTCACGGGAACAAATGCGCATGAAATAAGAGCCGCCGCCCCCGAAATTACTACGACAAAGTTTTTCTTGAAAAAATTCTTGAACTCCGACATAAATTACACCAACTGTTTCCTATTTCATTCTTTAAAAGAGATTGATGAGCGTTCCCGAAAGGACCCCCGTAAAGTATACAATACAAAGAATAATGAGATTTTCCTTCATATGCTTATTCGTGCGGAAAAGAACCGCAAGGCCGACCCCCGCTCCTGCCGAAAGGCCCGCCACAGCTGAGCCGAAGGTTATCATTCCGTCCGCATAAAGCTCCGTCACAAGCACGGACGCCGCACAATTCGGAATAAGCCCTACAAGGGCGGTAAGGAAAGGCTGAAAAACGCCCGTTTTACTGAGTATTTCCGCTATTTTATCCTCCCCCGCAAGTCCCATTGCAATGCCGAGAACAACATTTACAATAAGTATAAAAACCGCAATTTTTACAGTATGTTTCATTGCAGAGTACCATATCCCGTGACTTCCGCAGCCGCAGTCGGAGCAGAAATCCTCAAAATCGGGTTCCTCCTCATGAAAGGATTTAAGCATATGCCGAACGCCGTCAATAATTATTCCTGCGATAACCGCAATAACGACCTTTGCTGCGATAAGCGGAAAAATCATTCCGATTTTATCGGGGTGAGCGAGGAGAACGGGGATCGCCTCATCCGAAGTGGAAATGAACACCGCCGCAAGAGTTCCCATTGTAATGAGCCTTCCGCTGTAAAAATTCGCCGCCGCAACGGAAAATCCGCATTGAGGAATACAGCCGATAAGCGCCCCCGCAACCGACCCTGCGAAACGTCCTCCGCCCGTTTTCCTGAGAAGCCCCACGAGCTTGTCCCCCGCCTTATGCTCAATATACTCCATCACCATAAATGCGATGAACAAAAACGGCAGCATTTTTGCCGTATCTATAACCGAGTCGAGCAATATATCGAGGATATCGAACTCCCCGTGGGAATGCTCATGCGCTGCTGCGAAGCGGTTTACCGTATTGAAAATCGAAGTAAAATCCATGTACTATCTCCCGAATAACAATTTTATTTATCATTATACCATACTTATCTGTTTTTAGCAAGTAGCAGGGAAATTTTTAGCTCATTTTCCGTCGTATTTCAATCTAAAAAGTCAGAATTTCATTAACTGTTTTTCCTTAAATTATCACTCAACCAACATATTAGTCTGTTAAAATGCAGACAAATAAACATAAGGAGAGTAATAATATGAAAGTTAAAACCATTCGCGTCGTATTGGCCGCAATTTTGATGACCTTTTCCTTTTCATCCTGCGCAGAATCAACCACAGAGGATGCTGTAGCCACAAAGACTAACCTCAACGCAGAAGCCTCCTCTGAAGGTGCGGAAACCGCCGCTGATACGGTCAACGCCGAGGCGGGCGAAACCTATGAGGGTACTGTTGTCGCTGTAGACAAAACCTCCGTTACCGTGGAATCTGACGGAAGCAATGTACTTATCCCCATATCGGACGATACCGAATTTGTTCGTGAAATGGGCGGTGATTCTCCGAGAGGTGATATTGAAAATTCGGATGGAACTCCTCCCGAAAAGCCTGACGGAGACATGGACACGGATTCGAACGGAACACCTCCCGAAATGCCCGATGGAGATATGGGCGATATGGATAACGGTTCGGGCGAAAAGCCCGGCGGAAGCATGGGCGATATGGAGAGAGGTTCCGGTGAAAAGCCTGACGGAAATAACGGCGGAATGGACAAGGATTCCGATGGAACTCCCCCCGAAAAGCCTGACGGAGACATGGACACGGATTCGAACGGAACACCTCCCGAAA
>JAJQIG010000034.1:9177-23425 GCA_021199335.1 Oscillospiraceae bacterium
TGCCCGATGGAGATATGGGCGATATGGATAACGGTTCGGGCGAAAAGCCTGACGGTGGCATGGGCGGCGGCATGGAAAAGCCCGAGGATGCGAATTTATCCGTTAGCGATATTTCAGTCGGAGATACAATAAAAGCTGAAATCGGCGATGACGGAAACGCCGCAACCATAACCCTTTATTCCGAACCGCAAGGCGGAATGGGATTGGGCGGAGGACAATCCGCCGCATCTATCACTTACACCGCTGTCAATGAATACACATCCGACACAAACATATCCGATACGGAATTATCATCCGTCGGAACGGATGAAAATGCCGTGCTTGTAAACACAGAGGGCGTTACGGTAAAGCTTGAAGACACGATTATAAGCCGTGTTTCCTCCGACAGTACGGGCGGCGATAATTCAAGCTTTTACGGAGTGGGCGCCGCTGCCCTTGCGGCTGACGGAACTCTTATTATTGAGGACAGCACCGTAACGACAGACGCAGCAGGCGGAGCGGGAGTTTTCGCATACTCGAACGGAACCGTTTATGTTTCCGATACAACAATTACAACAACAAAGGACACATCGGGCGGAATCCATGCCGCAGGCGGCGGAACTCTGTACGCATCCGACCTTACCGTTGAAACAAACGGCGAATCATCGGCAGCAATTCGTTCGGACAGAGGCGGCGGAACTATGGTTGTTGACGGGGGCTCATACACTTCAAACGGCGTAGGCTCTCCCGCTGTTTACAGCACCGCCGATATAACCGTTAACAATGCACAGCTAACATCCAACGGTTCAGAAGCTATCTGCATAGAGGGACTTAATACAATAAGACTTTTCAACTGTGATTTAACAGGCAATATGCAGGACCTTTCGCAGAACGATAACACATGGAATATCATCCTTTACCAGAGTATGTCGGGCGATTCCGAGGTCGGAAACAGCACGTTTGAAATGGTTGGCGGTTCAATTACAGCCAAAAACGGAGGTATGTTCTACACAACAAATACCGAATCCACCTTCATTCTTTCCGATGTTGACATTACTTATGCCGATGACAGCGAATACCTCCTCAAATGCACGGGCAACAGCAATCAGCGCGGTTGGGGAACATCGGGCAATAACGGCGCAGACTGCCATTTTACAGCTATTGACCAAGAGCTTGAGGGAATTGTTTATTGGGATTCGATAAGTCAGCTTGATTTTTATCTTACGGACGGCAGCACTCTTACAGGCTCATTTATAAATGATGAAACAAACGCAGGCAGCGGTTCAGACGGATATTCAACCCTTTATATCGACTCCGAAAGCAAGTGGATTGTTACCGCTGACAGCACTCTTACAAACCTTTACTGCGAGGGCGTTATCGTGGACTCAAGCGGCAAAACCGTTACAATTGTTGATGAAAACGGCACAGTCTATGTTGAGGGAGCAAGCGAATATACAATCACCGTAAGCTCATATTCCACAGAGGCTGACACTTCGGGCGCATCAACGCTTGACAAATGGGAGGATTTTGCGTTTGAGGATATTGACTAGCTTCCTCCGAGCAAGGGCAAGCCTTATATAAACCGAAAAATTGGCTTTATCGCATCATAAATGCATAAAAAAGGAGTGGCTTCTTTAAAGAGGTCACTCCTTTTTCTTATTATCTATTCTTTTTCACAAGAGTTAATATAATCCCTACAGCGCACAAAACAACGGCAATTATCAACGAAACCGCGAATATTTTCATATGCAGGTCAAGCTCTGCAATTGTAATCCATCCCATTCCATTGCCTATGGAAATCCATATTCCGAGCAGCGCAGTTATAATGCCCGCCCTTATAAAGCCGTTAACCTTAATATATCTTGCCGTAAAGAAAATAAGCCATGCAAGCGCGACAAAAAATGTGCTGACAGAGAGCAATTCCCGAGTGGAATTCGGATAAGCTATGGCAAATATAAAGATCATAAGGTAAAACCATATCGTATCCCAGCTCATTGTAAGAAGTCCCTTGTGATTTTTCAGCGTTTTGGGCAAATCCGTCTGCATTATTATGAACGGAGAGAAAATAACCGAAAGCCCAAATATAACCGAAAATGCAATTTCGCCGAAACGCAGCCAACCTCCGTCATCAAAAAACATTTCGGTAAAAAAGATAATCATCAGCAGCGCAAGCGTTGAGAATATAACCGTTTTGGAAAATCTTTTTGTTTTCGATACAAGGGGAACAACGGTCATTCCCGCAACAAGAAGCATAGAAGCAATTAATACCGCATCCGTTTTTAGGTCGGAATATCCGGGCAATGTCAGAATTAAAGCAATTACCACGGGAATCATCAAAATTCCCGCAATAATACTGCCCGTAATCACCGCTGCGTTCTTTTCCTTTTTGGCATGACGCTTCAAAACCTCCCGAGCATCCGCCGTAAACCTTTCCTCGGCTATATCGCTGTCAAGCGATTTCAGCATATCGCTGCATCCGCCGCAGCTTTCCAAATGCTCCTCGATAAACGCTCTGCTTTCGTCATTGCACACTCCATCATGATACAAGGGCAGCAAATCCTGCACCAGACTGCAGACTGTTTCGTTATCAATACTTTTCATGTCAATCCATCCTTTCCTTAATCTTTAATCTCGCCCGATGATAAGTAACCCTTGCCCAGCTTTCTGTTTTTCCGAAAATATTTGATATTTCGGCAAAGGAAAGCTCACCGAAAACTCGAAGCTCAAATACTTCTTTGTATGGCTCGTCAAGCTCGTGCAATATTTTGTGAACAGCGAATGATGTTTCTTTTGTTACGAAGTCATTTTCGGGGTTTTCATCACTTGGGGTTTCCGCGCCCATTTCGGATAAGTCCGTTTTTCGTTTGTTTTCCCTGGAATAATCATAGCAAAGATTTTTAGCAATGGCGCAAAGCCATGTAAACTCGCTTGAATTGCCCTTGTATACCGCTTTTGATGACAGCGCCTTAACGAAGGTATTTTGCGTTATATCCTCCGCCGCATCTGCGTTTTTGACTATTTCCAAAGCATAATAATAGACCTTCAAATAATAGGCGCTATACAGCTTTTCAATGTCCAGAGCCACCCACCTCCTTTGCGATTTTTATAAGTTAGACGGCTCACCTTCGGATTCGTTACAAGATTCCTTTGATTTTTTTCAAAAAGAAACATTTTTCTGTAGGCTTCGGTAAAATGGAGAATATATGCTGTATAAATTTCATTTTGAATAACGCTGCGAGGGCTACGCTTACTTGTTGGGTTTATCCGATATTTCAGCTTGAATTTATTTTTAAAGAAAGCATTTGGTGCCGCTACGTTTTGTTGTAACAGCACATTCCATTGTCATAAGTATTGTCCCGCCTGGACTCCCCACATCTCCGCATACTTTCCCCTTGCGGTTAAGCAGATCTGAGTGACTGCCATCCTCGATAATTCTTACCTTTTCAAGCATATAAATCCTGTCTGCGATTCGTGCGGCGGAAAGTCTGTGGGAGATAAATACAACCGACTTGTTCTCCGCCGTCAGCATTGAGTGGTTGAGGTGATACTCTGCTATCGGGTCAAGTGCGGAGCTTGGCTAGTCAAGGATAATCAGATTTGCGTCCTTGCAGAACACCCTTGCAACCGTCAGCTTCTGTCCCTCGCCGCCCGAAAGATTAACTCCGTTTTCCTCAAAGTCTTTCAGCAGCTCGTCCGAAACCTCGGTATTAAAGCGCACTTCCTTTGCGTAGTCATTGATATAAAACACACGGTTCACATATCCGAGCTTTCTTTCGTGAGGATTTTTCTCGTTGCGGATTTTGAAATTCAGCTTGTTTACAGCCTTGCCCGACCGGAGGGAAGCTCCAAAGGAAACAGCGATAAAAATAAACGAAACAGGGGCGTTGCCGACAAAGAATGCTCCCGACAGCACGATTGAAACAAGCCCTGTGCATTGGGAACATGACCTTCACCGGAATTTGTAATCTCCGATTCGCTTCGACATAATTATCCCCTAAAACAAAAAGCGTACATTTCACACAGAAATGCACGCTCCCAATGCAGATAACAACACATCAGAATATGTGTTCAACAACAGACAGATGTTCATTCCCGAATGTTAACATAGATATGGAATGTATATATCGGGACATACTGTCCACCTCCCTTGAGAAAATATGTTATCAGTATAGCACCACAGGTATGATTTGTCAAGATTTTCTTGCTTTTTTTCCTGTTTACTCAAAATAACGCCTATACTATACATTAACAGCAGTAATTTGTTAATAACTATTGATGATTTATACAAGCCTTAGTCCGATTCAATAAGGGGCATCGCCCCGTCATTCAACGAGCGACCGAGCGTTAGCCCCTTAGGGGTTTCAGTGGTGGATTGCATCCACCCGCTGAAAGACCGTATGCTCCACCGCCTCTTCAGGCGGGGGGACATCAGTCGTGAGTTATATCATCAACAGCACAACCGCCGATAGAAATGACGAAAACACAATTTCTATCCCTGACACATTTCCCCAAAAAAATAAAAACGGGCAAAAAAATTCAGACTGCTTTTGCGGAAGCTGTTAATTCGGACTGAACACATTGCAAAGTAAATACAACAGCATTTTTAGCGAATTCCTCTTGCATTAAGCAGAAATTTTTACAAAAATCCCACAGTTAGGTCTTGCAGTTTCCGCTTTTTTATGTCATAATAGATGTGATATTAATTTTTTACTTGGAAAGAGGTTTGATTATGGCTCATCAGTTGGTTATTGTCCTTGATTTCGGCGGTCAGTACAATCAGCTTATTGCAAGGCGTGTCAGGGAATGCGGAGTTTACTGCGAGGTTAAATCCTACAAAGCTTCCATTGACGAAATAAAGTCGTTAAACCCTATGGGTATTATTTTTACAGGGGGTCCAAACAGTGTCTATGATGAAAAATCCCCGCATATTTCAAGGGAAATTTTTGAAATCGGTATTCCTATACTGGGAATATGCTATGGCTGTCAGCTTATGGCATACACATTGGGCGGAAAGGTTTCAACCTGCGTTACCTCCGAATATGGCAAAACCGAAACAATGTACGATAAAAGCAGTCAGCTTTTCGGCGCAATAAATAATATGCCCGAAACAGCGGTTTCGTGGATGAGCCATACGGATTTTGTTTCGGAAATTCCCGAGGGCTTTCGTGTTACGGCGCGCACTGCCGATTGCCCTGCGGCTGCGTTTGAATGCCCCGAGAGAAGGCTCTACGCCGTTCAGTTCCACCCTGAGGTAAACCACACTGAGCACGGTGTAGCAATGATTGACAGCTTTATCAAAAATGTCTGCGGTTGCGACGGCGACTGGAGTATGAAAAGCTATGCCAAAACCGCAATTGCCGAGGTTCGTGAAAAGGTCGGCAGCGGAAAGGTTCTTCTCGCCCTTTCGGGAGGGGTTGACAGCTCCGTTGCGGCGGCTCTCCTTGCAAAGGCTGTGGGGAATCAGCTTACCTGCATTTTTGTTGATCATGGCTTTATGCGCAAAAACGAGGGTGATGAGGTCGAGGACGCATTTAAGGACAGCGGCATGAACTTTGTAAGGGTGAACGCTAAGGAGCAGTTTATGTCCAAAATGAGGGGCGTTTCCGACCCCGAAACAAAGCGTAAAATTATCGGCGAGGAATTCATCCGTGTGTTTGAACAGGAGGCAAAAAAAATCGGCAGAGTCGATTTCCTTGTCCAAGGAACAATTTATCCCGATGTAATTGAAAGCGGCGCAGGAGATGCGGCTGTTATAAAATCGCACCACAATGTAGGCGGTCTTCCCGATTATGTTGATTTTAAGGAGATAATTGAGCCGCTTCGTATGCTTTTTAAAGATGAGGTTCGTGAATTGGGAAGGGAGCTTGGACTTTCGCCTGTGCTTGTGAACCGTCAGCCGTTCCCCGGTCCGGGACTTGCCATAAGAATCATAGGAGAAATAACGGATGAAAAGCTGGAAATTCTTCAGGATGCAGATTGGATTTTCCGTGATGAAATTGCAAAAGCAGGCTGGGATTCCCGCATAAGCCAGTATTTTGCGGTTTTAACAAATATGCGTTCGGTAGGCGTAATGGGCGATGGAAGAACCTATGATTATACGCTTGCTCTGCGCGGCGTTACAACCTCCGATTTTATGACAGCAGACTTTGCAAGGATTCCGTATGAAGTTCTCGAAAAAATTTCCGCAAGAATTATCAATGAGGTTAAATCCATTAATAGAGTAGTGTATGATATTACCACAAAGCCGCCGGCTACTATTGAGTGGGAATAATCTGAGGTGCCGAAGAAACTCGATGTTTATGCGGATTTCAAGCATTCCGAGAGGTCTTTTGATAACAGCTGCATAAGAGCCATTATTCTTGTAATTAGGTGGTTTTAGGGTTAGGGAATGATTGGCAGATGGTTATGCAACAAATAAATCAATATTATTAAGAAAGCCATTAACTGTGGATAGTAACTCACAGTTAATGGCTTTTTGTCGTTGCTTTTGGAGGTGGTTTTCTCCGGAGCAAGGAGGTTCATCGTACATAGATAAAACAGATTACACAACAATTCATCCAAAGACCAGCCCAACATATCAGCCCCACGACAAATAACATCCCTCGAACAGCCTGCGGCAAATTTGACATTTTTCAATTTCTTTTTTACAGACCTTGCTTCAAGCCCGATGGTGCTTTGCCCCATGCATTAGCGCAACCGCCCCGATAAGTCCCGTAAGCTCATCCACGGCGTAAAGAACCTTTTCCATTTCATGCTCAGGCTTTATATCAACCGTCAACGCATATCCATGACTTGCAACGGCGCAAATTATCCTTTCGTCATAGCCGTTTTCTCTCAGTATTTCCTGCTCCTTTATGCAGCGCTGTTTCGGATACCTTTCAAAATTCAAATCATGCAGAAGTCCGACTATACCCCAAAGGCCCGTTTCATAATCGTATCCAAGCCGAACAGCAAACCATTTCATTACTCTTTCAACTGTCAATGCATGATGAATACGGAATTCACCATTGTTGTACTCCGTCAGCAAATTATACGCCTGTTCCCTTGTGGGTATCATAGCATTCCTCACCCCGAAGGTTATTCCGCAAAAAGCTCGGTGGACAAATATCTGTCGCCTGTGTCGGGAAGAAGAGCTACAATTGTTTTACCCTCATTTTCCGAACGCTTCGCAAGCTCGACTGCCGCATAAAGAGCCGCCCCCGATGAGATTCCAACCAACACGCCCTCAGCCTTACCAATAAGTCTGCCAAATTCGAATGCAGACTCATTTTCAACGGGAATAATTTCATCATATATTTTTGTATCAAGAACATCGGGAACGAATCCTGCGCCAATGCCCTGAATTTTATGAGAACCTGCTATGCCTGTTGACAGTACTGCGGAGGTTTTAGGCTCAACCGCAACTACCTTTACGTCTGCTTTTTTTTCTTTAAGATACTTTCCGACGCCCGTTACAGTTCCGCCTGTGCCTACGCCCGATACAAATATATCTACCTCCCCGTCCGTATCGTTCCAAATCTCGGGACCCGTTGTTGCGTAATGCGCGGCAGGGTTGGACGGGTTAACGAATTGCCCTGCAACAAATGCATTCGGTATCTCCTTTGCAAGCTCGTCAGCCTTTTCAATCGCGCCCTTCATTCCCTTGCTTCCGTCCGTGAGAACAAGCTCGGCGCCATATGCTTTCATAAGCTGCCTGCGTTCTACGCTCATGGTTTCGGGCATTACGATAATGATTTTGTAACCCCTTGCGGCCGCAACCGATGCAAGCCCGATTCCCGTGTTTCCGCTGGTGGGTTCGATAATAACGCTGTCAGCGGTGAGAATACCCCTCTTTTCCGCATCATCAATCATAGCCCTTGCAACTCTGTCCTTAACCGAACCCGCGGGATTGAAATATTCGAGCTTAGCCAGAATTTTGGCATTAAGACCGAGCTGCTTTTCAATATTTGCAAGCTCCAAAAGCGGAGTACCCCCGATGAGCTGATCCGCCGATGTGTATATTTTTGACATAATCATTTCCTCCTCGTTTTTGCGGCTCATGAATGCATAAAATGCGCATAGAAGCCGCCGAATAATCGAACCAAACATATCTATTTGGTAGGTTAATGATAGTATAGCATATTTTCCCTATCTTGTCAATAGCTTAAACGGCCTAATCTCACCAAAATTCAACCGAATTTATTTGATTTGCTTTATGAAATATTCATAATATTGAGTGGAATTCAATTTTAGCATCGGTTGGTGCGCCATATTTCAATGAATCTCCTTAAAATTCGGGAAAAAGCTGTTTCCGCACTGCTGCGCAAAACCATTTACTGCAGTGGGATGTTCCCCGCATAAAAGACGGGACATCAACGGCGGTTACACTCCAAAATTTCAACATAGTCAGGACCGAAAGGATTTAAAGAACTTCACTCCCGCCGATAACAGATATATTGGCTCGGTTTGTCTGATTTTCCCCTCTGAACCCCTAGCAAATGACTTAAAAATTGCAAATTCATTTTGAAGCTCACAAGATATTCTCCCTGTTGTACTATTACAGCTTAAAATTATGAGGTTAAAAAGGGATATTCAGTTAAAGCCTGCGGTCAGCCCGCATGGCTTTTTCATATATCGGGGCATAGATGTCCCGGATTTTTTTGGTCACTTTTCATTCCTCTTTTCCTGACACTTTGGAGGAAATACTCATCGGTAATTCTCACTCTTTCGGCAAGTGAAACAAGCCACGGATTTCACAGTGCTAAACTCTACTACCTCATACTGCCGCTCCAGCCGCAGTTTCAGACTGTCCGCTGTTTCATAGGGTGGAGTGAAGAACCCCTTCGGTTCATAGAGATGCCTGATGAACCAATCTGTCCGGGCGGTTTCTCCGGCAACATAAAAACAACCGCAGAAACAGCCGCAGGGTTTTAAGACCCTAAATACCTCCCGATAAGCCGCTTCTTTGTCGGGAAAAGCGTGAAATCCATTGAGGGAGAGCACAATGTCAAAGCTGTTGTCCGTGAAGGGCAAATTCCCTACATCTCCCTGTCGAAAATGGACATTCGTCAATCCGTCCCGTTTCGCCCTTCTTTGCGCACGGGACATCATGTCCTCAGAATAGTCCAGGCAAGTGATGTTCGCATCAGGCAGTTTTTGATAGATTGGCATGGTCAGCACGCCGGTACCCACAGGAACCTCTAACAGTGAGCCGGAGAAATCCTCTGGAACACCGGAAAACGCACGGGACAGATATTCAACGGTTTCTGCCTGTCCCATGTCCCACACCAGTCTGCACACGGCTTTTCCCAACAGGGTAGAGCAGGTAATCATGCCATCATAAAAAGTCGCTTCACCACCCGATACTCGGTATGCTGATTTGATTTCCTCACGTCTGTTCATATAAATCGCTCCTCTTATGTGTTGTTAGCTTAAGCTAACTCATATTATAGCAGATATAAATTGAAAAGTCAACACCACACGAGAGAAATAACACAGAAACTAAAACAGGCAAGATAGCCTCATAAACTAGCTTGCCTGATTTCTTACTTACTCACTTTTTCTTGTGCGATCCTCTCGGTTTCGATTCGGGTTTCTTAACTGCGCCATTCGGAAAATAGGTTTCCTCATACCTATCAAAATAAACAAACAATCCGAACCCGTCTCCAATCGGAAACAGGTTCGGATTTTGTTGGTTTGGTGCCGCTAACCGGACTTGAACCGGTACGCTTTTAAGGGCGAGGGATTTTAAGTCCCTTGTGTCTGCCTATTCCACCACAGCGGCAAAGTATGGAAAACACTTATCACACTCGCCAATTATACCACATCTCGCCCGTTTTGTCAATAATTTTTACTCGAATTTTTATCAAGTCAGCGCAATTTGGGCAGCATTCGGCGATGAATGAAGCGTATTTGGTTTCAAGAGCCGTGTTTATAGGATATGTCTTGCTTCTTCGGTGGGTTTAGGTTTAGCGCTTGTGACAATGCTCCGATATGACACATCCAAAAATGCCGATATATATGCGAAATTAGGTGAATCATATAAAAATATCGACTCCCTGTTACTTGCATCACCGATATAAATCCTTTTTGATATTGGGGTATCTGTAGTTATTTTGTCGGAACAGAATATTCGAATGGAACGATTCGCAACAAAATTATTGTCGGTCATTTCCGTTCCAATATTTATTTTTCAAAACTTGTTATACGCAGTCCGATATCCACAACAATTATATCTGCCAACCTTATAACTTACGACTGATGTCCCCCGCCTCTTCAGGCGGGGGAGCATACGATCTTTCAGTGGGTGGATTGCATCCGCCCACTGAAACCCCTAAGGGGCTAACGCCCCAGTCGTTCGTTGAATGACGGGGCAATGCCCCTTATTGAACGATTGTGGTTCTTGGGAAGATTTTAATTGGCGGTACAACCTTTACGAATGCTGAAATCCTTGCATATATTGCTGTTATTCTTTTTGCTGTACTCGGCATAACGGCTATAATTCTTTTGATTGCAATGTCTGTTCAGAGTAAATCGGTTGGTACTGTTTCCTGTGTGCTGCTTATCATTCAAGCGCAGCTTTAACAAGCTGCCAAAATTGCGAAGCAATTTTGCAAGCCATCAGTGGGGGATTGTACCCCACTGATGGCGAAGATGGAACCCGCCGCCTAAGAGGCGGGGGACATCGGCAGCATTGTCATTATGATGTTTACTTCGCTATATATTTTCACAAAACCGAAAGCGCCCGAATGTATTTATGTGTCAGAAAATATAATTACAGATTCGAATACCGATGAAGCATAAATCACTTATGAAATAGAAAAAACGTAAACTGCAAAAAGCCGCAGGAGAAATTGAAACCGCCTTTGCCGACAGGCTTACTACCGAAACGAACACTCTTATTGATATATCCACAAAAATTTTAGCTTGGAGAAGCTGTAAAATTACACACCGCCGGATATTGTTCACACCATAGCGGCGGTTCTCTGCTGTCCTTTATGAAAATGCAGAAAACATTTCTTTTAGAGCTTTTTCAAAATAATTTCACACACTTTACACAATAAACCTTTACAATATAGCCATAGTCAAACAAAAAACATATTGACAAAAAAGGGGACTCATCGCATTAAGGCATAATCGAACAATGCGATGCAGCTTTAGAAAGGCGGTACTTACTTATGTATGATTCAAATAATTATTCTTATTCAAACGGCGGCTTTGATCCCGTTGACCCCGATCAGAAGCCCCCTAAAAAATCAGGCGGTGCGGGAAAGGTTATCGCAGGGCTTCTTGCGGTCGTTATAATCGGCGGAGCTTCGGGCTACGGCGGAGCATATCTCGCACGTTCTTCGGACAGCACGGCAGTTTCCGCCGAAGCGGAAACAGAGGTTTCAACCTTTACTCAGGCAACCTCCGCCGCAACGGCTGCTTCGGACACAAGCAATGATGAAGCAGTAGCTTCCTCCCTTGGCAGCGCAGCCTCTTCCGATGGCTCACTCACAACAAAGGAAATTATAGAAAAGGTTACCCCCTCCGTTGCATTCATTACCGCACAGTTTACGGGAGCAAGCGGCACAAGCTCGGGAACGGGAATTGTATTCAGCTCCGATGGCTATATAGTAACAAATGCTCACGTTATAACAACTGAGGTTACTACCTACGCCAACAACTCAAACGGATACAGCGATCCGTTCAGCAGCTTCTTCGGAAACTTCTACGGCTACAACACCCAAACCCAAACCCAGACAGAGGTTGTTGAAGCCGACAAGGTAACTGTTACCCTCAGTGACGGAACAGAATATGAAGCAGAGATTATCGGCAGCGATTCAAACACCGACCTTGCCGTTCTTAAAATCGAGGCAACAGGTCTTACAGCTGCGGAAATCGGCGATTCCTCGGCCCTTGAAATGGGTGATAAAGCAGTAACCCTCGGCTATCCTTTGGGACTTGGCCTTTCCGCATCCGACGGTATCATTTCGGGACTTGATAAGGAAATGAGCGTTGAGGTTGCGGGCGGAACAACAACTATGACGCTTATCCAGACGGATGCGGCAATAAACTCAGGCAACTCAGGCGGTCCGCTCATTAACGAATACGGTCAGGTTGTCGGAATAACCTCCTCAAAGCTTGTTGCCTCGGGCATTGAGGGCGTAGGCTTTGCAATTCCTATCACAGATGCGCTTCCTATCCTTAACGAGCTTATGACGACAGGCACTGTAAAAAGCACCGTTCCTAAAATCGGAATCACGGGCACGCAAATTACAGCGGCTGTAAAGCGCTATTATAATCTCCCCGTAGACAGCGGCGTTCTCGTTGCTTCTGTTGAATCGGGTTCCTGCGCTGAAGCAGCAGGACTTGCCGAGGGCGATGTTATCGTAGCCGCAGACGGTCAGGAAATTTCCACAATGGATGAGCTTGTTACCATCAAGAACACCCATAAAGCAGGAGAAGTGATGACAATTACCATTGCAAGAAGCGATGGAAATGTTGATCTCGAGCTTACTCTTGATGCGGAAGAATAACGCTTTCATCTAATATTTTTCATATATCTCCATTACCCCCCATTAAAGCCGCCGTATTCCCCCTTTACGGCGGCTTAAACCTTCAGCGCAGCTTTAACCCGCCGCCTAAGAGGCGGAGCGTCGACAGCATTGTTCAATAAGGGGCATTGCCCCGTCATTCAACGAACGACTGGGGGCGTTAGCCCCTTAGGGGTTTCAGTGGGCGGATGCAATCCACCCACTGAAAGACCGTATGCTCCCCCGCCTGAAGAGGCGGGGGACATCAGTCGTGAGTTATATTAAATATGTTTCCTACAAAGAGCAAGGCGGCCGCAGGGATAAAAACCGTGCGACCGCCTTTTTTATTCTTTATCCGAAGCCTTTGCAAGCCGCAGACTTTTACGTATCGGAATTACATGGCGAATATTAAGCTCATGGGTTCTGTGCATTTTCCCGAAGCTTACTATCATATCCGAAACCATAATCACCGTGGAAGCTATTGCGATAACCCTTGCGATGCCAATGGGAATCCTCTTTACAATTGAAAGAATCGGGACAAAGCATTTTCCCATAAAGGAGGTAATTATAAGCGAAAATCCGATGCTCGTTGGGATTGATGTATATTTTGTAACATGGAGCGGAATTTTTTCATAATTCCAATAGGAAAAGCCGAAGTACCATTCGGTAATTTTACCGAGAACAATCTCCCCGACACTGACAATTAAAAACGTCATAAGGAAGTATGTAACATACCTTGCGGCGCTGCTTCTCAGCTTTTTTGCGCCCATGAGAATAAAGGCTTCGGGGGTTCCTATTATAAGATAAAAGGAAATTATAAACAAGCCGTATCCGAAAAGCAACGGAAAGGTCATATTTCTGTTATCGATAAAGCCCTTTCTGAAAGCAAGCCATACATCCTCCAAAACAAAGCCGAGGAATGATATAATCGCCGACATAATTGCAAGATAATATATTTGATTGTCCATTTTTAACCTCCGATTTCTTTAGCATTTAATTTAATCACACAATTGCGGCGCTTGACATAACGCCACAGATGTGATAATATTAAGAAACTAAGGTATCATTTGATACTATAGTATCAATATTATTGAATAATTATATACCAAAAGAGTGTGTTTGTCAACAGAGATATTGACAAAAGATACATTTGCGGAAAAACAGTATCTCAATTTGGAGGAAATAAAAATGCAAGCCGAAAATAATTCAAGGAGAGCTTTGGGAACGGAATTTCTAAAGGAATGCATTGCCGATGCGTTAATAAGGCTTATGGAGCAAAAACCATATGACAAAATAACGGTGAGGGAGATAACCGATTGCGCCAATGTAGGAAGGGCAACATATTTCCGCCGATTTTCCTCTAAGGATGATGTGCTTTCATACAAAATAAAGATTTTGTGGCGGCGTTGGGAAAAAGAAAACAAGCTCGATAAAAAGCTTGTTTACACAAAAGAAAATTTTATAAGGTTTTTTGAGTTTATATATTCCGTAAAGGATATATGCGCGGTTTTTCTCAAGGCGGAAAAACTTGATGTTCTAATTCTTGCGCTCAGCACGGAATTTGGAATCGGCGAGCCCTCCGACCCTGAGGAATTTTACCGCTTCAAATATGTTATGTTCGGCATTGTCGGGGTACTGACGGAATGGATAAAGCGGAATTATCTTGAATCGCCGAAGGAGATGATAGATTATCTCTCAGGAACTATACCAATGGCATAATAACAATGCTGCCGATGTCCCCCGCCTCTTAGGCGGCGGGTTCCATCTTCGCC
>JAJQIG010000012.1 GCA_021199335.1 Oscillospiraceae bacterium
GCTACTGCTGCAATTGTCTTTTTCATGTTCATGAAAAAATCCTCCTTGTTTTGTTCGATTCGTTTCATAAGCCAAGGAAACACCGAATTCTATATTCTATTAAATAATTTTTACGATAATAAAAACTTTTTTGGCTAAATCGGCTTAACAGCGTATTTTTTCAAGCTGTTTTGAAAAAAATAATTTTTTTTGAAAAAAAGTCTTGACAAAAAAAATTGTATGTGATATAATAAATATCGTCGTCAGGGAGATGGAAAGCTCCGAACGGAATTCTTCCCTGCGATGCGGAATATAATTTCATTTGCGGTAGTGCTGGAATAGGCAGACAGGCACGTTTGAGGGGCGTGTGTCTTTGACGTATGGGTTCAAGTCCCATTTACCGCACCAAGCAGGAATCTCCTGCGGCAGACATGGTTCCCGTAGAAATATGGGAACCTCTTTCTTTTTTTGCTTTCCTCAACCCCCTAATAAGCTCCGTAAGCCACGCTTTTTGCCGCTTGCGGAGCTTCTGTTTTACCACAAAATCCGTAAAAAAACTTAACCCCGATTTTACAGAAAAACAAATTGACAAAACCGCAAAAAAATAGTATAATTTTATTGTGCTGTGCAGAAGATAATAAGAGTTCCCACAGCATAAATTTATGATTTATTAAGGAGTGAATGAAATGGACGCGGGAAATAACGGTATAAAACCCCGAAGTTGCGGCGGCGGAACAGCTGCTCTTGCTGCGCCTGTTTCTTCCGCCCTTTAGCGTTTTATACCTCCCGACTTTATCAAAAGCAGGAGGAGATTATTATGGAAAAAGATTGCGCTGTAAATCTTATCAAAGAAAAAAAATTTGCACAGCTTAAAGCCGAAATTCAGGAGATGAACCCTGCGGATATCGCCGTCCTTGTTGAGGAAATGGACGATTACGATGAATTTGGCGAACGTGAGCTTACACTGCTCTACCGAATTTTGCCGAAGGAGCTTGCCGCCGAGGTTTTTTCCTACATGGACAGCAATATGCAGATGGTTCTTATCAACGCATTCTCCGATAAGGAGCTTCGTGATGTCATTGACGAGCTTTACCTCGACGATACCGTTGATATTATCGAGGAAATGCCCGCAAACGTTGTTTCAAGAATACTCAAAAATACCGACGCCGACACAAGAAAACAAATTAATGAGCTTCTGAAATACCCAAAGGACAGCGCAGGCTCGGTTATGACGACCGAGTTTGTCTATCTGCAAAAGGATTCCACCGTTAAGGAGTGCTTCGACAGAATAAGGCATATCGGCGTTGTCAAGGAAACCGTTTATACCTGCTATGTCACGGAGAACAGGCAGCTTGTAGGCTCGGTTACTCTCCTCGATATGCTTGTTGCGGATTATGAAACACATATCGAGGACATCATGGAAACAAACGTAATAAGCGTTAATACCCATGACGATCAGGAAACCGCCGCTCAAATGCTCTCCAAGTATGACCTTGCGGCTATACCCGTTGTTGACGGCGAAAACCGAATTGTCGGAATACTGACATTCGACGACGCTATGGACGTTATCCGTGATGAGGACACCGAGGATATCGAGAAAATGGCGGCTATGCTGCCCTCCGAAAAGCCATATATGAAAACGGGGATTTTCAGCATTTATAAGCAAAGAATCCCGTGGCTTATGCTTCTTATGATTTCCGCAACCTTCACCGGAATGATACTTTCGCATTTTGAGGACGCCCTTGCGGTTGTTCCCGCGCTGACTGTATTTATCCCAATGCTTATGGACACGGGAGGAAATTCGGGAAGCCAAGCCTCCGTTACAATTATCCGCGGACTTTCCCTTAACGAAATCAGCTTCAGGGATATTTTTAAGGTAATGTGGAAGGAACTGCGTGTCGGCATTCTCTGCGCCTCCACAATTGCGGTTCTCGTTTTCGCAAAGGTAATTTTTATCGACCAAAAAGGCGTTCAGATTGCGGCGGTTGTTTCAGCGACTATGTTCTTCGTTATTATTGTCGCAAAATTCGTTGGCTGTACGCTGCCTATGCTTGCGAAAAAGATAGGGTTTGACCCCGCTGTAATGGCAAGCCCGTTTATAACAACAATTGTCGATGCGCTCTCGCTCCTCGTTTACTTTGTTATTGCGTCAAACGTACTGGGGCTGTAGCTTATTGCGGCTTTTGTTGAGCAATTGTTAAATAACTGTTAAAGCTATTTTCATTTGGGCAAAAATGTGATATAATAATTGTGATAATGTTCCCTCCCCCTTGCATATTACGTCGGAGGGACAAACAATTTTTTATGAGGTGACTGTTATGAACGAGAAAGAACTTTATGCTCTTTGGTGCGAAAAAGCAACCGAGGATCCCGATTTGCAGAATGAACTTAAAGCAATCGAAAATGACGATGAAGCAATTAAAGATAGATTTTACCGTGACCTTGAATTCGGTACAGGCGGCCTTAGAGGCGTCATCGGCGCAGGCGCTTACAGAATGAATATCTATACCATTCGCCGCGCTACGCAGGGCCTTGCGGATTATGTCAAGGAGGCGTTCCCGACCGACCCTTCCGTTGCCATAGCTTATGACAGCAGAATTAAATCGGACGTTTTCGCAAAGACTGCCGCATCCGTTCTTGCCGCAAACGGAATCAAGGTTCATATTTATTCCGAGCTTATGCCTACTCCTATGCTTTCATATGCCGTTAGAGCTCTTGACTGCAGCGCAGGCATCGTTATAACCGCAAGCCACAATCCCGCTAAGTACAACGGATACAAGGTTTATGGCTCGGACGGATGTCAGCTCACCCTCGACGCGGCTGAAATCGTGCTTAAAAATATCAACAGCGTTCCAATGTTCGGCGGAGCTAGGTTTATAAGCTTTGAAGAGGGACTTTCAAACGGTTCCATTAATTATATAGGTAAGGATGTTATTGACAGCTACCTTGACAACGTTGCAAAGCAGGGCATACATACCGACCTTTGCGCTTCAAGCGGCTTAAAGGTAGTGTATACTCCGCTTAACGGAACGGGAAATAAGCCCGTAAGAGCTATCCTGAACAAAATCGGCATAAAGGACGTTACGGTTGTTCCCGAGCAGGAATACCCTGACGGAAGCTTCACAACCTGTCCGTTCCCGAACCCCGAAATCAAGGAAGCCCTTGCCTGCGGACTCAAGCTCTGCGAAAGCGTAAAGCCCGACCTTCTTCTCGCAACCGACCCCGACTGCGACCGTGTGGGCATTGCCGTTCCCGATGAAAGCGGCAGCTATGTCCTTTTCACAGGAAACGAAGTCGGAGCAATGCTTCTTGAATATATCTGCGCAGAAAGAACAAAGCTCGGCACAATGCCCGCTGAGCCTGTCGCAGTAAAAACTATCGTTACAACCGACATTGCGCAGAAAATTGCCGAGGAATACGGTGTGAAAATGATAAACGTTCTCACAGGCTTTAAATTCATCGGCGAGCAGATTGGATTCCTTGAAGCAAAGGGCGAAGAAAAGCGCTATATTTTCGGCTTCGAGGAAAGCTACGGCTATCTTGCGGGATCGTATGTAAGGGATAAGGATGCGGTTGTCGCTTCAATGCTTATCTGCGAAATGGCTGCATTCTACCGCACAAAGGGAATTTCCCTCCTTAAGGCAAGGGAGAATATGTACGCTAAGTACGGCGTTTATAAGCACTCCCAGCAGTCCTTTACCTGTGAGGGCGTAACGGGCATGGAAAGAATGAAGGAAATTATGTCCGGCCTTCGTTCGAACACTCCAAAGGCTATCGGCGGACTGAACGTTACACGCTTTGACGACTACCTTGCGGGAACCTCCGAAAATACGGCTGACGGCAACAAAACAATGCTCACCCTCCCGAAATCCGATGTTCTTACATTCACTCTTACCGATGGAGCGTCCGTTGTAATCCGTCCCTCGGGAACGGAGCCTAAAATTAAGGCATACTACACAACAACAGGAAAAACGGAGGAAGAAGCCGTTGCCCTTCAGGCAAAAATTGCCGATGATTTCAAGAAAATTCTTGGATTTTAAATCGGAAAGTTGAAAATAATACTTGACAAAGCTTGAATAATGTTGTATAATGTTATTCCGTAAGTGATTGTTAAATAGCACTACTGTCCGTGTTATGTGATGGGCTGCTATGCTAATCATATAATATAAACAGAGATGAGGTGTTAAAATGAGAGAGGGTATTCATCCTGATTACAAGGAAACTACCATTACCTGCGCTTGCGGCAACGTTATTAAAACACGTTCCACAAAAACTGATATCAGAGTCGAGGTTTGTTCCAAGTGCCACCCGTTCTATACAGGTAAGCAGAAGCTTGTTGACACAGGCGGACGTATCGACAAATTCAAGAAGCGTTTCGGTATGGATAAGTAATTCCATTGCGGTAAATCGCTGTACAATTAGCCTGCGTAATTTTTGTTACGCAGGCTGTTTTCGTTAAGTAATTCGCATTTGAAAGGAGCGGCATATGGAGGATTATTCAACCATAAAAGCGTTTGCTTCCGATACCTTTACTGAAAAGAAATCCCGCTTTATCGGATATATATGCCCCGTCAAAACCGAGGATGAGGCTGTCGATTTTATCAATAAAATCCGTGCGGAGCATCGAAAAGCCACCCATAACGTCTACGCATATATACTCAGGGAGGGCAACGCTTCACGCTATTCCGACGACGGCGAACCACAAGGGACGGCGGGCGTCCCCGTTCTTGATGTGCTGCGCAAGGAGGGGCTTACCGATATTTGCTGCGTTGTAACAAGATATTTCGGGGGAATTCTGCTTGGCGGAGGAGGACTTGTCCGCGCGTATTCCTACTCCGCAAAAATTGCCGTTGACGCCGCTGAAAGAATGATAATGTGCAGCTCATATCCCGTTGAAATAAGGACGGATTATAACCTTTACGGCAAAATTACTTATATTTTCCCCGAATTTGAGGTTAAAACTGTAAGCACTGATTTCGGAACAGATGTAACGATGAAGCTTCTTGTAAAAAAAGCCTTTGCCGATGAGTTCAAAAAGAAGATTACAGACATCACAAACGGACGTCAAATCTTTGTGCAAGGTGATGAGATATTCGAAAACTTTGCTTGAACAATATGTGCAGATATACAAAATTTATTTTGAAAAAAGGGTTTTTACACCCCGAAATTGTATATAAATGCAGAAGTATGTAAAATGTTAGATTACGCTTGGAGGAAGGAGCGCTGCAAAATATGACAATCCGTGAACAAACCGAGGTCATGGAGTTGGGTACTCTTTCGGAGTTTGCCTGCACCTCAAAAAATTCGGGACACCGCAAAAGGCCCGAACCCCGCTGCCCCATAAGGACGGAGTTCCAGCGTGACAGGGACCGCATTCTCCACTGCAACGCCTTCCGCCGCCTTAAACATAAAACTCAGGTTTTTCTGGACCCCATCGGAGATCACTACAGAACAAGGCTTACCCATACCCTTGAGGTTTCGCAGATTGCCCGCACCATTTCAAGGGCGCTCCGCCTTAATGAGGATTTAACGGAAGCGGTCGCCCTCGGTCATGATTTGGGGCACACCCCCTTCGGTCATGCGGGTGAAGCCGTCCTTAATGAAATATGCCCGAGCGGATTTACGCACTATGAACAGTCAATCCGTGTTGTTGATTATATCGAAAAAAACGGTCTGGGCTTGAATCTTACATATGAGGTTAAAAACGGCATTGTCTGCCACACAAATAAAGTCGCAGCCACAAGGGAGGGCTATATCGTCCGCCTTGCCGATCAAATTGCGTACATTAACCACGATATTGACGATTCAGTAAGGGCGGGAATAATTACCGAAAATGATTTGCCGAAAGCCGCCACGGATATACTCGGTCACTCCAAAAGTCAGAGGATAACTACCCTTATTACCTCGGTCATAGACGGCGGAGCGGAAAATATCCATATGTCGGATGAGGTAAACAAGGCTTTGAACATCCTCAGCGATTTTATGTTTGACAATGTTTATCGAAATTCCATTGCCAAATCGGAGGAAAGCAAGGCGAAAATGCTTGTTGAAAGGCTCTACAGCCATTTCCTCAAGAACCCCGATAAGCTCCCTGAGGAATATAGGAATATTATGTCAAGATTTAATATTGACCGCGCGGTTTGCGATTATATCGCAGGAATGACCGACAGCTATGCCGTTGGAGTTTATGAGGAGCTGTATATTCCGAAAAGCTGGCGTGATGCGAAGCTGTAAATTTTATGCGTTGGAAATGGTGATGTTTTTATGGCTCTGCCCGAAAATTTTATATATGAATTAAAACAGAATAACCCCATCGACAGCTTGGTTTCGTCCTATACAACGCTTAAAAGAAGCGGACATAATCAGGTCTGCCTTTGCCCCTTCCATTCGGAGAAATCACCCTCCTGCACAATTTATAACGACACCCAGAGCTTTTACTGCTTTGGCTGCGGCGCAGGCGGCGATGTAATTACATTCGCAATGAAAATAGAAAACCTCTCCTACATAGAAGCGGTAAAATTCCTTGCCGACAGGGCGGGAATGCAGATGCCCGATGAGGCGAAAAACAACGATTCATCACGTATTAAAGCAAGAATCCTTGAAATAAACCGAGTTGCGGCAAGATTTTTTCATGACGTGCTTACAAAATATCCCGAGGGCGAAAAGGGTCGGCGTTATTTCAGGGAAAGGCAGCTCACCAATGCAACTATTGTAAAATACGGTCTTGGATACGCTCCCGACGACTGGCACAAGCTGCACTATTATATGAACAGCAAGGGCTATTCCGATGAGGAGCTTGTAATTGCAAACCTTTGCCTAAGAAGCAGAAACGGCGGCGTTTTTGATGCATTCCGCGACAGAGTTATCTTCCCCATAATCGATTTAAGAGGAAATGTTACAGCGTTCGGCGGAAGAATTATTGACGGCAGCGGCCCAAAATACCTTAACTCCTCCGATACACCCGTTTTCAAGAAAAGCCGCAGTCTTTTTTCCCTTAATTTCGCAAAAAAATCGGACGAAAAACGGCTTATTCTCGCCGAGGGCTATATGGACGTTATCTCGATAAATCAAGCGGGTTTTGACAACGTTGTCGCAACCCTCGGAACGGCGCTTACCTCCGAACAGGCAAGGCTCATGAAGCAATACGCCGACGAGGTCATTATAGCCTACGACTCGGACGGACCGGGACAGGCTGCAACGCATAAGGCAATAAATCTTCTGTCCGATGCGGGCGCAGTTACAAAGATTATCAAGATGGAGGGCGCAAAGGACCCCGATGAATACATAAAAAAATTCGGCGCAATGCGGTTCAAGCAGCTTATCGACCGCTCCGACGGCGCATTGGATTTCGAAATCAGGAAATGCGCTGTAGGGCTTGACCTTGAAACCGAGCAGGATAAAAGCACATATCTCCGAAGATGTGTAAAAATGCTTGCGGGCATTTCATCTCCGCTTGACCGTGAGCTTTATATCTCAAAAATCGCAAAGGAAACCGATGTCAGCCGTGAAACGCTTGCCCAGCAAATAAACGGTCTTATCAAAAAAAACATAAACGCCGCCGAAAAAAATTCCAAGCAGGAAATTGAAACATTTGCCGCCCTGCGCCGAAAAAATCCCGAAAGCGTTGCCCATCCGAAGGAGTTTAAGGCGGAAAAGGGCATTATCGCCTACCTTGCCGCAAATCCCGATGGATTAAAATACATCGAATCGAGGATTTCCCCCGACTGTTTTGTGACAGATTTCAACAAAAGACTTTATGAAAAAATGACGGAAAAGATAAAAAGCGAGTCATATTATGATATTATGTCGCTCCAAAGTGAATTTTCCGCCGATGAAATGGGCAAAATAACCGAGATTATCGTTAACAGCAAGGGAATTGACATCAACCGACTCGCCCTTGACGATTACATAGCTATTCTCAATGAATATAAGGACAGGGATGATAATGTGGGAGATCTTTCAAACGATGATTTTCTCCAATACGTTGATAAAATGAAAAAATTAAAATAAATTCGGGGGATTAAAGCCCTCCGACCCACATATATCCGAAACGGGATTTAACGCAGATCAGCAAGAAGTCCCCCGCTTTAAGCGATAGATAAGCGGTGAGCGGAGAAAAATCGGCATCAATGCGTGCATATTCGGATGCGTATGCCGTACTCAGTGAAGATGCCGAGAGTGGATTGAAACAAAAATCGAAAGGAAGTTTTATTATGGCTGAAAAAAGAACTATTGAAAGCCTTATGGAGCAGGGCAGAATAAACGGAAAGCTCTCCACCAAGGAAATTACCGATGTTCTGGAGGACCTTGAATATGATGTTGACCAGATGGAGAACTTCTACGAAAACTGCACCAATATGAACATCGAAATTATTGAGGATTTCACCGTTGACACCGACCTTTCCCTCCCAATGGAGCTTTCGGGGGAGGACGACCTTGAGCTTTCGCTTTCAACCGAGGGAATCGCTATTGACGACCCCGTCAAAATTTATCTCAAGGAGATAGGACGAGTTCCCCTTCTTTCCGCCGAGGAGGAAATCGAGCTTGCCGAAAGAATGGCTAACGGCGACAAAAAGGCTAAAAAGCGGCTCTCCGAGGCTAACCTCCGACTTGTTGTTTCAATCGCAAAAAGATATGTCGGCAGAGGAATGCAGTTCCTTGACCTTATTCAGGAGGGTAATCTCGGCCTTATCAAGGCGATTGAAAAGTTCGATTACAAAAAGGGCTTCAAGTTTTCAACCTATGCAACATGGTGGATAAGGCAAGCCATTACAAGGGCAATCGCAGACCAGGCAAGGACAATCCGTATCCCCGTTCATATGGTTGAAACAATTACAAAGGTAAAAAAGGTTTCCAGTATGCTTCTTCACAAAAACGGTCACGATGCTTCGCCCGAGGAAATTGCAAAGGAGCTTGATATGGAGCCTGAGCGTGTGAGGGAGATTATGCGAATTGCCCAAGACCCCGTTTCGCTCGAAACTCCTATCGGCGAGGAGGAGGACAGCCACCTTGGCGACTTTATCCCCGATGATGATGCGCCCGCCCCCGCCGATGCGGCTTCGCTTATTCTTCTCAAGGAACAGCTCGGCGAGGTTCTTGCAACCCTTACCGAACGGGAGGAAAAGGTTCTTCGTCTGCGTTTCGGCCTTGAGGATGGACGCTCCCGCACTCTTGAGGAGGTTGGCAAGGAATTTAACGTAACCCGTGAGCGCATAAGGCAGATTGAAGCAAAGGCTCTCCGTAAGCTCAGACACCCCAGCAGGAGCAAAAAGGTCAAGGACTTCCTTGACTGATACAACCGCAAAAACATACGGAGAAATGAGGATATTTATGCATATAACATTGGAGTCCGATTATGCGGTCAGGATAGTTGGCTGCCTTTCGGCTGAAAATAAACGGCTTGATGCAAGGGCAATTTCCGACAAAACAACCGTAACCCTCAGATTTGCGCTGAAAATTCTTCGCAAGCTTGTCGCTGCGGGAATTGTAAACTCATTTAAGGGGAATCAGGGGGGATACGAGCTTGCCGCAAAGCCCTCCGAAATATCGCTTAACGACGTTGTGACCGCAATTGAGGGAAAATATGCAATCAGCAAGTGCCTAACCGAGGACTACGACTGCAACAGAGGAATGTCGGGGCGGTGCCGCTATCAGGCTGCCTTTGCCGAAATATCCGACGCCGTTGAAGAAAAATTGAAATCATACACATTTGATAAATTAATTTGATTACATAGATAGGGATTGGCGTTTTTGCCCATCCCTTTTGTTCATGCGGAGTAATTCAAGGAGATATTATGAAAAAAATAAAACAGCTATTCCGTCTGATTTTCGGAAGAACTATGATAGTTTTTCTGTTCCTGCTTATTCAAATACTTATTCTTTACTATACGGTCAATTATTTCAGCAGCTATTACGAAGCATTTTATACGGTTAACATAATTCTTTCCGTTGTCGTAATGATATGCATTATTAACGATAAGTCAAACACCGCCTTTAAATTGGCGTGGATGATACCTGTACTCGCAATGCCCGTTTTCGGAACATTAATGTATATTTACGTAAAGCTCGAGCTTGGAACAAAGATTATGCGGCGGCGGCTTTCCGATATTATACAGCGCTCAAACGCCTATCTCCCACAGGACAGCAAAACCTTAGTCAAGCTCGGCGATATTGACGAGGGCGAGCGCAACTTCGCCGTTTATATGAAGGACAAGGCGTTTTTCCCCGTCTATGACGACACGGAAACGAAGTATTTTCCACTCGGTGAGGACAAGTTCAAGGCAATGCTTGAGGAGCTTGAAAAGGCGCAAAAATTCATTTTTATGGAATACTTCATCGTTGAGGAAGGCTTTATGTGGAACGAAATTCTTGAGCTTCTTAAACGAAAGGTGAAGGAGGGCGTTGAAGTGCGTTTTATGTATGACGGAACCTGCACGGTAATGCTTCTCCCCGTTTCATATCCGAAAAAGCTTGCTTCATATGGCATAAAATGCAAGGTGTTCTCCCCTTTAAGGCCCGTTCTTTCAACGGTTCAAAACAACCGTGATCACCGAAAAATCCTTGTTATAGACGGCAAGGTCGCTTTCACGGGCGGAGTAAACCTCGCCGATGAATACATTAACAAGTATGAACGCTTCGGCCATTGGAAAGACACGGCAATTATGATCCGCGGAAAAGCAGTCAGGAGCTTTACCGTTATGTTTCTCCAAAACTGGAACATAACCGAAAAGAACGACGATGTATACAGCGATTACATTACGGATGATTTCCCCGAGCTTGAAGGGAAAAATACCTCGGGCTTCGTTATCCCCTACAGTGACAGCCCGCTTGACAAGGAGAATGTGGGGCAGAACGTTTACCTCGATATTCTCTACCGCGCCCGAAAATATGTCCATATTATGACGCCATATCTTATCCTTGACGATGAGATGATGACTGCGCTTACCTATGCCGCAAAACGCGGCGTTGAGGTCATTATAATTATGCCCCACATCCCCGATAAAAAATATGCCTATCTTCTTGCAAGAACCTACTATGCCGACCTTATAGAAGCGGGGGTAAAAATATACGAATACACATCGGGATTTGTTCACGCAAAGGTTTTTGTAAGCGATGATATAAGGGCTGTTGTCGGTTCAATCAACCTTGATTACCGCAGTTTATTCCTGCATTTCGAATGCGCAGCCTACACCTATGGTACCTCATCCGTTTATGAAACGGAAAAGGATTTCCGCCTTACCCTTGAAAAGAGCACGGAAATAACACTTGAGGACTGCCGCAAATTCTGCCTGTTCAAACGTATTATCGGAAGAATACTCAGGATTATTGCGCCGCTTATGTAATCGCAAAAAGGAGGGATTTGCGAAAATGAATTTGGATAGGAAAACAACCCTTAAAATTATAGGTATACTTTCATTCTGCATAATTCTTTACTGCGCTCTCCAAAATATGGGCGCTGTGAAAAGCGGACTCGGCACTGCCTTTTCCTATGTTTCCCCATTTTTAACGGGCGGAGCGTTTGCGTTTGTAATTAATGTACCTATGCGCTTTGTAGAACGTCACCTTTTTGCAAAGTCAAAGAAGCTTCAAAGGCTTCGCCGTCCTCTTGCGCTTATACTTACTCTCCTCATTATTGCCGCAGTAATAACGCTTGTGTTTATCGCCGTCATTCCCCAGCTTGCGGAAACAATAAGGGATCTTGCATCGAGCATTCCGCAGTATATGGACAGCGCAAACGGATTTATTCAAAAAATATTCTCCGATTATCCCCAAATAAGTGAAATACAGATTGATTGGAGCAGCATAATTTCAACCGTCACAAACTGGCTCTCCAACGGTTTAAGCTCAACAATAAGTTCAACGATAAGCTCAACAATAAGCATTGCAGGCTCGGCAATCAACGGAGTTGTCTCGATTGTGGTTGGATTTGTCTTTGCCATCTATATCCTTCTCATGAAGGAAAAGCTCGGCAGGCAGGTAAGAATGATTCTGTACTCGGTTTTCCCCGAAAAATTCGGAGATAGGTTTCTTTACATAACGGATATGGCGTCGAAAACCTTTTCTAATTTCATATCGGGGCAATGCCTTGAAGCCTGCATTTTGGGCTGCCTTTTTGCGGTTGCAATGCTCATTCTGAGAATGCCTTACGTTGCCCTTATCAGCGTGCTTATAGCGTTTACTGCGCTTATACCCGTTGTCGGGGCGTTCATAGGCTGCGCTGTCGGAGCGTTTCTGATTTTTATGCAAAGCCCCATTCAGGCATTGTGGTTTATAATAATGTTCCTTATTATTCAGCAGATTGAGGGTAACCTTATCTACCCCAAGGTGGTCGGAAATTCTGTCGGACTGCCCGCAATATGGGTTCTTGCGGTCATTACAGTTGGCGGCAGGCTCATGGGCGTTATCGGTATGCTTATAATGATTCCGCTCAGCTCGGTGATATACGCCCTTGTACGGGAGTTTGTATACAAGCGGCTTCGCACAAAAAGCGCAAGGGTACAGAAAATGTTTTTCTCACGGGCAAATCCTCATAAAACAACAAAGTGACTTAAAATAAGCCGTGAATCCGCCCAAAAACGGCGGCAAAGGGAAGAAGCGCAGTTCCGCAAAAACAAATGGCATAGTCGGATTTTCCTCGACTATGCCATTTCTGTTTTATTCAATAAACAATTCTGTACTGCGTAACCGTGAAGCTGCCATCGTCCGCTCTTTCAACGGTAAAATCTCCGCCGTCAATAAAGCTTTGAAGCTTCCCGTTTTCATCGAATTTTTCCTGCTTCGTGTGATATGTCACCGTGTTTCCCGATTCCTCAATTCCCGTAATTGTCAAATCCCCGAGAGTGAAGTCTACGCCGCCGTCCCCGACAATGGTGTAAAGCTCGCCGTCAATATCACGATATTTCTGCGGAGCGTTTATGAACAGCTCGTTTACAATTTTTTCGGTAAAGAATTTCCTCGTGAAATCCTTAAGCTCATCCACCGTTGAAAATCTCGGGTCGTCTACCTTAAAGAAATAGTCGCTCATATCGGAATTTACAGACGGAATTTCAACATAATTCTCATAATCCGAAACATTAAGGCTTGTCATCGTGAAATACTTCGCAATGTAATCCGCCGCCGCGTGCGCCTTATAGCCGTAATAAAGGGGCGATTCCTCATATTCCGACGGCTGAATACGCTTTGTCATTGTCATGGCGTCGGGATCGAAAGTGTAGGTATAAACCTCAGCCGAAAGAACGCCGTTTTCATCGATTTCCACCTGCGGAACAGGCATAAAAACATTGCTTTCCGTGTGGAGCATATCTATTTCACCGCAAACCTCCGACTCCTTTGGGCTGTCTCCCGTATCGTCAACGATAGTAATTCCGCCAAGCTCCCCCGAATTTATCGCCATAAAAGCCGACACTACATACGGAAGCCCCTCATCCTCAAAATTGTTAAGATAAAACTTGAATTCAAGTATATCGGGAACAGGCTCGTCGTCAACCGTATTTTTTATAATATTGCAGACGCTTGAGGCGCTGTCCTGGGAGAAAGGGATATTGAGTGTATAATTTTCGGGTGCGCTAAGCTCAATGCTTGAATATTCAAAGCTGCTGTTCTCGGTAGTGATATTAAAGGATTTCCCGTCCGAATTAAGCTCAACGGTAATCATATAATTGCTTTCACCATCGGAAAAATCAAATGTATAGGAAGAAAAGGGCTCGATACTGTCCGAAACAGCCGATTCCTCAAGATAAACAGCCGCCCTGCTGTTATTGCTCGGAACCAAGCTGTCATCAAGGGCTTCCGTGGCAGTCGTTTCATTTGCGGAGCCATCCGCAATATCATTATCAGTACTGCAGGCGGCAAGCATTGAAGCGGAAACCATAAGTCCGAGAAAAGCCGCTGTAATCCTTCTGCAGTCGCTCATAAAAGCATCTCCTTTCCCAATAATATCATACGTTCACATATCATTATACCAGTTTATACCGAAAAATACAATTACATTTCAGTTACAGTTATATTACTTATTGCCTGCCGTCTGTAACTCTTATGGGATTCAATAAGCTGATATATCTGAATTTTTTTCAGCGTAAAATATGTCGAATGGCTTAATACAAAAAAATGTGCGGACGGAAATAATCCATTCGCACATTAAAAGGTCAGCTTTCTTCAATCGTAACGGTCATATTCATATCTCTGCAGGTATTTGCGGTATTTTCCGCTTCGTTTTTGTCATTGGTAATCGCCTCCGCTTTCACGGAATAGCTTTTTTCCTGCCCATAGCCGTTAAGCCCTGCGGATTTTATGATTGTCGGGTAATCCTTGATGCAGTTATTCATATCAACGCTGCCGTTTATGCCCTTAACCGTACCCTTCCAGCTGTACTGGTGAATTCCCCATTCGGTAGCATATGCAGGTTTAACGTTTTCGACCCGCGCCACCCATATTGCATAGCGTTTTCTTAAATCATCCTCAAGATTTGTATAAAAGAAACTGTCATAGGAATAGATTCCCGCAAAATACCCTGAATTTTCAAGGACAGACATAAACGTTTCCGCCATTTCGGAGCATACCTTTTTGCCGAGCGGAACTTGACTTTGATCCTCTATATCCATATAAACGGGAAGATCCATCTGCTTTCCCTTTATGCAGTCGGCGAAAACATCAGCCTCCTTTCCTGCTTCATCCGCATTTAATGCGTAGCTGTACCAATATGCGCCGACATGAAGCCCCGCCGCCTTTGCTCCGCTGTAGTTATCCTCGAAGTAAGGGTCTTTCTGTGATGCGGACTTGCCGTAGCCCGCGCGGATTATTGCGCCGTCAACACCGTCAGCGGCAACCTTAGCCCAGTCAATAATGCCATTGTGCTTTGATACGTCAATTAATTTCATCATTTTCCCCTCCATTATCATCTTTTAACTGTTCAAGAATTTCCGTGAGCTTTTTCGGCAGAGGAACTCCAAGCGCCCCTGCGTTTTCAAACACAGAAATTGCCTCGTTTGAGATGTAAAAAAGCACCGCCATTGTCCTTAAATAATCGCCATCTCCGATAACCTCCATATCTATTATATGCGCAACAGCGGTTACAATAAGCATAAAAATCTTCCTTGCAATTCCCTTTGCTCCAACCTCGGAGTAACAAATCTAATATAGCATTATTAAAATCAAACGGATAATCCGTTATATTATATTCCATATAACAAGAACAGCAACAAGATCGATACGTACCTAAAGAGTTAAATACCTCTGAAGTCGAATTTACTTATTAATAAATAAAACAGGAAAATATAATGTAGCATTCAAAATTTGTGTTACAAGACATATACGATATCACAAAGTAGTACGAAGAAATTGTGACACAAGTTGACATTCACAAGAATACAACTATGTAACTGCAATAAAGAAATCAGAACGCCTATAATTAAAATTCAAAGATACGAAACACAGTCCAGCAAGCGGCACAAAGTAAGATCGAAAATCCGAGTCCGTTAAAAAAATTAAGGATTTTTAGTTAAAGATAACCATCTTATAGTGGAAATGTCATGCTAAAAATTGAATTTTTTGGTGCTTATAGTAAATTAAAAACGATTAATCTGTTCATAATCTATGAATAAAAGAAAAATATCCGCCAAAGTTACCAAAATTATAAAAACATACAGATAAATTTACCGAAGCAAAGGATGGCATTGCAGGAATTTCCAACGCTCATAAGAGTCTATGTAGCTATCGTGGAATACTGTTATTATTGGGAGCTAAAGACTGTCTAATCTGTGAAATTATGGCACAAAGAGCTTGCAAGGCAAAATAGCAAATAAGATCTGTACAAATACAGAATGAGTAAAGTTGAAGATAGCACTCTGAAATACGATTTCTACACTGACGAGCATTTCGAACATCTCACGACAGATATAATTGAATTAATTGCTTTCAATAACAAAGTTTAATTGTCACATATTATGCATACTTATACAACAAGGAAGTAGTATCTTATTTAGTCTCACAAAATTCAAATCTGCAACAAATTTGAAAAAACTTAACAGATTCTTTAATGAGTTACCTAATTAAACAAGACCAATATTTCACCTGGATTGCGACTGACAATGTCAGCACATAGCCTATTAACGACTGTAGAGTTACAATAGAAATAAGTCCGTTCTAAAAGCCATTAAAACAACTAAAAATGTATTTGTAAAGTGTATGGATAAACAAAAATGATTATACGCGTTTTTCGAATATTCAATTGAATTAAATTAAGCTTCATTTCAAAACTTAAACTTAAAAAAATCTATACTCATGTTTAAAATCTGCATAGAAAAAAACATAAGGAGATAATAGTTACCTTGAAGCACAGTATTCATGAAATAGCGATGTGTGTAAAAAACAGCGATGGATTACACTTAAACGCAAAAAGATAACAATAACTGTGGATATATTTGCTTATTTAACAAATATCACCAAAATAAAAATCAAATGAGTTGAAGATAAAACCATGACAGTTAAATTCAAACAACCTCTCCTTAAATGATGACAATACGATGCTTCATTGCACAATAAAAGACTATTCAAACGGGTGTTGAGGAAAAGACATAACTCGATAGATTAAAATGACCTCGCCATTATTACAATAAAAATTTCGATGCTCTTTCCGTATATTATGAACTTGACATTAAAGACCCAAAACAAGGAATTTGAGAGTGGTTCATCAAACCGGACTTAGCAACATGAAAAGCAGTATTTTTTTCCGCTTTCGACAATAGCATGAAAGAAGAGTCTGCCACAACACATTTGGTGAAAATAATCCTGTGACTTTGCTGTTAAGGCGATAGAGTTAGTGAAAACATATGGATTATTTCAGCAAAACGCAAGCCATGTAGTGCGGACACAAAGACCTTTTGGCGGCACAGATTAAGCAGACATCAAAAACTAACATTCTTTTACATTAGCACACTTCATAAAACATATAGTTTGGAAAATGTAGCCAGAATTAATCCTGTTTAATATTCGAGATACGCGTATAATTTATTTTTCCTCTTCCTGATCATTATTTTTCCCTATTTTAAAGTTTTCTGAACTTGCCTACTCTTACTTGAAACATATTGCATTTCATCGGAAATTATGAAATAGCACACCTTGTACAAAATTGTCCATGAGAGATATACCTTCTTTCTGCTGAAATTTATGTCCAAACTCTATTATACTAGATTTTCGTCTATTCCCTAACTTTTTTATAATATCTATTATAACACATCACGATAAACTGAAATAGTCACTAGTTAGTAGACACAAAAAAGGCAGTTAAGTAGCCAGTTCGATTCTGTGTTGGACTGGCGGTTTTTTTAGTTTGCGAACAGGTCTTATGTAATTAAAATAATAGACGGTGTCAGCAATGACTTTGTGTATGTCATCACATTTCCAGTACTGGAAATGTGATGACATAACATCTTTGAATCTGCCAAAGAAAGATTCAATTACAGCATTATCTCTTGGTGTTCCTGCTCTTGACATACTTTGAATTGTGTTGTAAGATTTAAGTAGGTTGCAATAACCTGCAGATGAGTACTGAACACCCTGGTCGCTGTGCAAAAGGATTTGGGTACCAGTACTCTTTGCTTTTTCAAGCATTCTTTTTGCCGGTTTCATTACAAAGAAGTTGTCAAAGGTATTGCCTAATTCCCAATCAAGGATTTCATTGTTAAACAAATCCAAATAGCAAGCAAAATAATACCACTTGCCCTTATGCGAAATGTATGTAACATCAGTAACAATCTTTTGCATAGGCTTATCTGAATAAAATTTGCGATTAAGTATGTTGGGAAATCTATCATGTTCTCTGCCTTCAGTTTCCGGTCTTTTTTGTTTTCTGACATATCCTTGAATCCCAAGTCGCTGCATAGATTTAAGTACTGAAACATCAGATACAGCCAACCCGTAGGTATTTAATAACGTGTCATTCACAGTTCGGTAGCCTTGTGATGGATAATGTGCGTGAATATCTGCAACATAGCAATCCAATTCTTGTTGCTGCTGTTCGTAGAGATTGAAAGTACCTTTTCGTTTCAACCATTTGTAGTAACCTGAACGGGATACTTCGTAAACCTCACATAATTCTTTAATTGAATGATTCACTGAATCTTTTTCAATACAAGCGTATATTTGCTGAATTACTTTCTTGTGGCATCGCCCCTTTCCGGTTCTATGGATTTTTTTAACCGTACAATCTCTCCGTCTTTCTTTAATAGTTCTCGCTCTAATAAAGCAAGTTTGTATTCTAATTGTTCAGTTGGAGTGAGTTCTTTCTTGCGATGGTATTTAGCTAACGGGTTGCCGGGTTTGCGTTTGTTAACAAGAGCTTCTTCTCCACCTTCTAGATACTGCTTGAACCATTTGTGTATTTGAGAGTGGTCTATTCCGCTTTCTTTTTCCAGTTTTCTTGCTGTTTCTCCTGCTAAATTTCGTTTTACTAATGCAAACTTTTCTTCTTTGCTGTGACTTCTGTTTGTTCCGCCTTTTGGTCTTCCCATTTCTTTCAACTCCTTTTCTCTATTTTAACATAAAAATATGATGGTAGACACTGTTTTTCTAGTGTCTACCATCATTATGTCATTTCATAACTGTATGCTTGCTAGTTAATATGCTTTTAAACAATAGTAGACGGCAGACTTTGTTGTAGTATTTCTACGTTGTCTGTCGTTTCTTATTCAAGTTAGCCATTACGCTTTTATTTTCGGTTTTCTCAATTGTAAATATTATTTATCTTTAGGACTTATTAATTCTTTCTCTCATTTACAAACAATACTTAGAACTTTTATTTCCACAGTTTTGGCAATCATACCAATTTTATTGATTATATATTTGCTTGCGATGCTACCATATTGTCATATTATATATTTGTTTATGTATATGATAAATTCTCATCTAAAGCACTCGACACTTTATGTGTTTCGGCTTTTGGAATTTTGTTAAATATTTATCGGATAATGAACAGCAAGTCTGTTCTTGATGGTCCGCTGAATTTGCCTATAAGTAGGCAAATAAAGCAGATTGTCTTGTTAATTGATGTTACACTTAGTTGTAAGGTGAACACTCTTTTTGAATAGTATGGAGCTTAATTAAGAGAATCAATTTCAAACTATGACTCGATGAGACGAACAATATAGTGTTTCTACATTGTCAGTCATTCTTTTTTTATCAAGCACGCCCTTGCTTTTTTCTGTGTCTGTCGAATCTGTTCCTTGTCGTTTCCAAGAAACTTCTCAATGTTTCTACGAATGTTTTTCAGCTTGGAGAGTTCCTCGTTCTCTGAGCCAACAAATTGTTTCAGCTTTTTCATTTCTGCTTTCAATGCTCTTTGCCCTGCTCTTAAGGCCTTTAATCAATGGTAGCTTACCACATTTGCCAAAAACTTAATGCAGACTTTCTCAGCAGCATTAAACAGAATAAAGTCAGCTCAGTGTTCTTTTTTGTACTTGTCAATACAAAAATGCTTTGGTTCCCTCGACAATAGGTTTTGTCTTTCGGTAAACCTCCCTGCCCTTGTATTCAAGCAAGCCGAGCCTGCTTTGGAACCCAAGCGCAAGCGCAAGCCCCGATACAGTCGGGGGCTTTTCGGGAACAGCCATAACGGGTGCGCCGTTCTTGTCAAACATGGGCGCGCATTCATCGTCAACCGCCTGAATCCCCTCACAGTCCTTGAAGTAGGAGTCAATAAGTTCTTTCAGCTCATCTGTACTTTTGAAATTCGGAGAATTTTTTCTGTTCATTTTCTTTACCTCCCCTCCGCTGATATAATCGTATCACAAAAGCATAGTAACAAACAATAACATGATTTTATTGCGTTTTGCACAACAAAAAGAAATCTGATTTATGCACAATGCTCATTTTATCAAGAATTTGTCATCTTTATCCAATAAAAACCATTCCCTCCGTAGATGTCGTCAATATATGCCCTGCTGAAAGCGGCGGCATATACTTTACTTTCATTTACTTTTCTTTACTTTGTTGCGTTTTTGCAGCATTAATCGGAGCTTCCGCAAAAAAAGAAGCCCGCCGAAACCTGTCAGCGGACCGCCTTAAACCATATTAATATAACAATGCTGCCGATGTCCCCTTTTTGCCTGTCGGCTCGGTCGGCGCTTCTGCCTAGCAGAGGTGTCCGCCGAACATCCGCACCCTCTTCAGGCGGGGGAGCATACGGTCTTTCAGTGGGGGACCCAGTCCCACACTGAAACCCCTAAGGGGCTAACGCCCCAGTCGTTCGTTGAATGACGGGGCAATGCCCCTTATTGAAAAATGCTTCGCCTGAACCGATTTGTGAATTTTACACAAATAACAGCTTCTGTTTGGTGCAATCATATAAAAATTTATAACAACCCTTGACACAAATTGTACTAAGTGCTATAATAATTACAGAAATTAAATCATTCGTACATAAGATACAGTGATTTTGATTCAGTTTTTATCCATAAATGCGGATTTAATCCGAATTGTTTTTATTGCCATCATAGAAATTTTCTTTTATCTTTTTCATAAACTTCCTTAATTCCGAAAAACGGCGTTCATCCTACCGGTGAGCGCCTTTTTTCGTACAAAAAGCAAAAAATCCGCAGCCGTAAAAAATACAGCTGCGGAAATATCATACATTATGGATTACATACCCTGCGGTTTGTCAAATAGCTTCTTCATAAGCGGAATAAACATTCCGCCGAGCGCATTGCCCAATACAACAACAAGAATGTAAAGCGCCCCGGCGGCGGAAAAATCAGCCGCAAAAAGATAAAAGCAGTCCGCAATCGAATGGTTAAAGCCGCAGAATATAAACAGCATAACGGGAACAACCGTTCCGAAAACCATTGACATATCATGCCCCTTTTCACGGCAGTTTTTGCCGTTTTCAACCGCAAGATACATAAGCATTCCGCAGAAAAAGCCAAGAATAAAACGGCTCAGAATACCATCACTCATTTTCGTTTCCATAACGGCAACAGCATTTTCATGGACCTTAACGCCAATCCTTGTCATGCGAACCAAAAGCGCCGTAAACCCTGTTCCGATAATGTTTCCGAGCAGAGTTATAAGAACCTCCCTTATATAAATCGGCTTTCTTTCGGGAATATATCCAACCTTGCCCGTAAAAAGAGCAAATCCAAGCTGAATAATGGTAAAAAGTCCAAAGCTGAATAAAAATCCGCCAACATATTTGTTATCCGCCATAAGATAAACAGTACCGCCAAGACCAATCATAACGCCCGACATAATCGCCTTTGCAAGAATACTTCTGAATGATTCAAGTTTCATATCGATACCCTCTCAAATAATTTAACAAAGAAAAAGCCTCACAAACGACTTTGCTTGTGAGGCTTTTGGCGCGGAACAAGGGATTTGAACCCTCGCGCCGGTTACCCGACCTACTCCCTTAGCAGGGGAGCCCCTTAACCACTTGGGTAATTCCGCAGGCTGAATAATGGCGGAGAGGGTGGGATTCGAACCCACGGTCCCTTGCGGGATCACTGGTTTTCAAGACCAGCTCCTTAAACCACTCGGACACCTCTCCATCTATATTAAGTCAATCGCAAAACACCGCACCACAACGTCATACCGCCGCACCGCAACGTCATACCGCCGCACCGCACGTCACACCGCACCGTAATGCCGCCTTGCAACTGACTTAATTATTATATCATGATGAATTTTATTTGTCAAGCATTTTTTTAATTTTCTTTTCAAAAAATTGTTATGTTTCAATCCACGCTCCGCAATTTCACAGAGTACGACATACGTATATGGATATGCTACCTCTCCGCCCATCACTTATCTGTCGCTCGAAGTGGGGAACCTCCTGCTGATCAGACTCTGCACGGGCTGTTGAATGAATTGCCCCCATTATTTCAGAGAGCCGTATTGCCCATCTCCGACCGCCTCAAGCCACTCGTTTGAACCGTTCTCAGCGGGAACCTCAATTGCCAGATGACTGAACCAGCTGTCGGGAGCCGCACCGTGCCAGTGCTTAACGCCGACAGGAATGTTAATGCAGTCGCCGGGATTCATCTCAATGGCATCCTTGCCCCATTCCTGATAATAACCCCGTCCCGCAACACAAACTAAAATCTGTCCGCCGCCCTTATCAGCGTGGTGAATATGCCAATTGTTACGGCATTTCGGTTCAAATGTTACATTGAATATGCCGATCTGCTCTGTGGAAATGGGGGCAAGATAGCTCTGCCCAATAAAATACTGCGCAAATGCGTCATTCGGTGCACCTATAGGAAAAATCATTTCCGCCTGATGCATGGATTTAGCATCGTCTGCGGCTGCGTCGGCTGTCCAGATTTCCTTTGCCATATTAAAAACAGCCCAGCCCTTTGGCCAACCCACATAAAAAGCGGCATGAGTAATAATTGCCGCAATTTCTTTCTGCGTAACGCCTGCGCTTTTTGCGTTTTGCAGATGATATATCAGCGAAGAATCGGTAATTCCCGAGCTCATAAGCGCAACAACCGTAATAATACAGCGAGTTTTGCGGTCAATGTCGTTATTATTCCAGTTTTCTCCGAAAAGCACGTCATCATTAAAATGCGCAAAATCGGGAGCAAATTCACCAAGGGCGCTCCTGCCCGCTGTCTGTACAATTTTTTCCATAGCAAAATCCTCCTTTAATTTAGACAAGGCTTAACTGCCCGTTGACAAAACCTCGTTTCCCGGGCTATGCTAGCTGTTTATGTAAACAACGCCTTTTATGTAATTATATCACTTTTATATAACAAAAACAAGATTCAATAAGGGGCATCGCCCCGTCATTCAACGAACGACTGGGGGCGTTAGCCCCTTAGGGGTTTCAGTGGGGGATTGTATCCCCCACTGAAAGACCGTATGCTCCCCCGCCTGAAGAGGCGGGGGACATCAGTCGTAAGTTATATCCGAATTAAAAGGTCGATATTTTTGATACTTATTTTTAAAGATTTGAGATTTAAAGGTACACAAATTTGATTTTCAATCAAAAATCTTAAAAAATCAAAAGCCCGCAGATAACGATCTACGGGCTTTTGTTTGGCAGGGGCAGTAAGATTCGAACTCACGGCACGTGGTTTTGGAGACCA